>CAXUIG010000260.1:0-9168 GCA_964250845.1 uncultured bacterium
CTCTCCCCCTCTCCCTTAAGATTCCACGCAATCTCAAGCCTTAATTTGTATCACTCAGGAAAGCATTTCTGGGTCAATACCCATTGCTGCAAGTTGTTCGGGACTGAGCGAAAGCAGTTTTTCTACCAGCCGTTGTCGCTTTTGCCGCTCCTGCTCCTTTTCTAATCGCTCCTGCTCGGCTCGTTCATTGCCAATCAGCAACAGGTTTCCCTCCCAGTCCCACCAGCGTAGCCATAGTTGCTCTGGCTGATTCTGGTAAGTTCCTTGCCACAGTCCCAACTTCACCTGCATTGGGGCAATGGGATAATGTCCCCGCTGATCGGGAATCATCTTTTGATAAACCCCCTCTACTAAGTGATAGACCTCTAGCTTGCCATTATTGACTTCATAGATGCCATAAAAGGGAATCCGCATTATTTGCTCATAGACCCAGAACTTACCTGGTTTCGTGACTTCTCCCTCCACCCGGCGAGACAAGGGAGTGGTGTCTCGTTCTTCGCTACCATCACCAGAGGCAAATTCCAGCGCAATAGTAGGCGTGATGTATTCCCGCCACAGCACATAGGAGCGACGAATTACCCCATCAAGCCGAGGTGGGACATTAGGCACATAGAACCAGTCAGGAGCCTCTGCGCCCTTCTCTGGTGGGTCAGTTTCACGCCAGTAGATCCCGCAGTCCTGACCAATGCAATACTGCCCATCTGGATGCAATTGCTGTAATACAGCTCCAATCGAGTCAGTCAGAATTAGGCTTTGGGGATGCTCCTGAAAATTTTTCACAAACGTACCATCCGACTCCGGTAACTGAGTATGGTCGGGAAACTGAGGTGGCAGGGTAGTAAGTGTTTCAGTCATAATTCAGGAGTCGGGAGAAGTAACGATGAATAAAACTATTGCCTAGAGTGAATTATAATTCTTCATTCGGACTCCTGAATTCCGACTCCTCTTCATCAGTTGGTTTCAACTTCAATAGTTTCAAATCCTGCTGTAAATGCTTTCCCCATTCAGCTGCTAGGGGGATTTCTGTAAAGGGAACACGTACAGAGGCAGGTGATGGAAACACAAATTCCAGGGCGATTTCACTACCTTTGCGAGGCGGTGTTTCAATTTCAACTGGTTTGTCATCTACCAGTAGGCGAATCGCTTGTACATCTTTTAAGGAAAAGGTTTCCAGCTTAATTGGCCCTTGGCGTGTGGGTTTTCCCCAAGTCAGATTGCTACCATTCTGACCCAACACTGCGTAAATATCGTACTTAGCCCGCTCAAATTGCTCCGCCCAGTTACGATAAGCTTCGACTTTTCGATACTCATTCCAGCCCTGCCAAGTGAGCCAGATAAAAGTTGCCAGCAAGGGCAGCCACAAAAGACCACGTTCCATTTCTAATTAAATGACTCTACTATTGCTTAACCTTAGCTTGAGCGAAGACTCGTCGGAACTGGCGTTTGCTCAGCTTTTCCCGGAAAGACTCCATATAAATGTAAAAAACAGGAGTGATGTAGAGGGTCAACAGTTGAGAAAACAGCAGTCCACCAACTACCGCTAGCCCCAAAGGTCGGCGGGACTCAGAGCCAGCACCAAAACCAAGCGCGAGCGGTAAACTGCCCATGAGAGCGGCCATGGTGGTCATCATAATTGGGCGAAACCGGACGATACATGCAGTATAAATAGCATCAACAGGTTGTTTCCCATCGTTTCGCTGGGCATCGAGCGCGAAGTCAATCATCATAATGCCATTTTTCTTGACAATACCTACCAAGAGAACGATGCCAATAAATGAGTAAACATTCAGATCGACGTGAAAAACTAGCAAAGTTAACAAAGCCCCCAATCCTGCCGAGGGAAGACCTGACAGAATGGTGATCGGGTGATAAAAATCCTCGTATAGGATACCGAGGACAAGATAGATGACTAAAATTGCCACAATCAACAGCAATCCCAGACTTTGCAGCGAGGCTTGGAAAGCCTTAGCTGAACCCTGAAAGCTGATGGCGATGGTAGCAGGCATAGCGCGAGCCAGTTGTTGGATGGCGTCAGTCGCTTGACTTAGAGAAGTGCTTGGTGCCAGGTTGAAAGAAATGGTCGCAGAAGGAAGCTGACCCAAGTGATTTTCCGTCAGCGGTCCAATATTCTGGGTGAATTTAGCAATAGTCCCCAACGGGACTTGTTGACCGCTACTAGAGCTGATGTATAGCCTTGACAGAGTATCTGGGTCACGCTGATATTGCGGCAACGTTTCCAGGATGACCTGAAACTCGTCGTTGGGTCCGTATATGGTTGAGACCTTGCCAGAACCGTAAGCTAGCGCTAGAGCGTTTTCAATCTGCTGCGTGGTGATGCCTAAAGTTTCAGCTTTAGCTCGGTCAATCTGGACCTGCAGTTGCAGGTTATCCAATTGCAGATCGCTGTTGACTTCCTGCAGTCCTGGCAAGGTCTTTACTTTAGCTAAGAGTTGGGGAACGTACTGGTTGAGCTGTTGCACATCTGTACTCTGCAAAGTAAGCTGATATAAGCCTTTTGACTGCTGGCCTCCAATTGGAATCACTGGTGGGGTCTGCATAAAAATCTGAATGCCAGGCACCCGTGCCAGTTTCGGTCGCAGCTGTTGGATGATCTGGTCAGAGCTAAACCGGCGTTGGGAGCGCGGCTTTAACCGAATCACAATCCGACCGGAGTTAAGCGAGGCATTCGGTCCACTGGCACCAACATTCGAGTTAACAGCCTTCACAGCCGGATGTTTACGGATGATATCAACTAGAGCTTGCTGGTGCTGCACCATGGCATCGAAGGAAATGTCCTGCGCTGCTAGGGTGGTTCCCGAGATTTGCCCTGTATCTTCAGTAGGGATGAACCCCTTAGGCACCACTACGAATAGGTAACCTGTCAACAGCAGGAGCAAACCGGAAACAATCATTGTGGTGCGATGATGCTTCAAGACTTGTTTGAGACTTGACTCATAAGTCCCAAGTATGCGGTCAAATATGCGCTCCGAAGTCTGAAAAAGACGACTTGAGTTCCGGTGGTTAGAAGGCTGCACGAATCGACTACATAGCATCGGCGTCAAGCTCAAAGAGACAAAACCGGATACTAAGATCGTCACAGCAATTGTCACCGCAAATTCGTGGAACAATCGACCGAGGATTCCAGCCATGAAGACCATTGGAATGAACACCGCCACTAGTGAGAGCGTCATTGACAAAATCGTGAAGCTGATCTCTTTGGAACCGTTCAACGCCGCCTGCATGCGACTCTCTCCCATCTCCATATGACGGACGATGTTCTCCAGCATGACAACAGCATCATCTACGACGAAGCCTACAGAGAGTGTCAGCGCCATCAAGGAGAGATTATCTAAGGAGTAACCTAGCAGGTACATGACTGCAAAGGTACCTACTATCGATACTGGCAGCGCCAAGCTGGGAATAATCGTTGCTGAGAGGTTGCGCAAGAAGAGAAAGATCACCAACACAACCAAGCAAATCGTCAGCCCCAAGGTGAACTTCACATCATTGACTGAGGCGCGGATTGATTCGGAGCGATCGTACATAATGCCCATCTCGATCGCGCCGGGGACTTGCGATCGCAGGGAAGGCAAAAGCTGTTTGATTGCGTCTACCACTGCCACCGTATTCGTGCCGGGCTGGCGCTGAATAGCCAGAATAATCGAGTGAATGTTGTTGAAAGTGCTATACACCTTGTTGTTCTGGACACTATCGCTCACTTGGCCCAAGTCTTGAAGTCGCACTGGAGCCCCATTTTTATAAGTAACGATCAAAGGTCGATAAGCGGCTGCGTCATTGAGTTGACCGTTGGCTTGAATTGTAAAGCTTTGGTAATTATTAGATAGCGAACCCGTAGGCAAATCAACGTTGCCCTGCTTAATCGCAGTCTGAATCTGGTCGATGCCAATTCCACGGGTGGCCAGCTCGTTGGGGTCGAGCTGGACGCGAACAGCATACTGTTGCTGGCCGTAGACCTGGACTTGAGCGACACCGTTGATCATCGAGATTGGTTGACCAATAGTGACCTCTGCATATTCATCCACAGTCCAGATCGGCAGAGTTTTTGAATACAAGTACAGGAAGAGAATTGGCGCGGCTGTCGGGTTAGCCTTCCTGTAGGTGGGAGGGTTTGGTAGGTTAGGAGGCAACTGACCAGCAGCAGCGTTAATGGCAGATTCGACATCCTGAGCGGCAGCGTCGATGTCACGACTTAGGTCGAATTGCAACGTGATTTGGGTAGTCCCCAGAGCACTCGTGGAGTTGTAAGAATCTATGCCACCAATGCTAGAAAACTGCTTTTCTAGCGGCGAGGCCACGGATGAGGCCATCGTAGCCGGACTGGCGCCAGGCAGGCTAGCAGAGACTTGAATCGTCGGGTAATCAATTTTGGGGAGGTCGCTGATCGGCAGCAGGCCGTAGCTCATTAGGCCGAAGATAAGGATGCCCATCATCACCAAGGTGGTTGCGATCGGGCGACGAATGAAGAGTTCGGCGGGATTCATACAAAATCAACCTATTGCTGAACTAATGATCGAAGCGGCTTGAGTTTACCTAGCCTTTTGCGCCCAGCTTCCATGTAGGTATAAAAAACGGGAGTGATGTATAAAGTCAACAGCTGAGAAAACAGCAAGCCACCAACAACTGCTACCCCCAGAGGGCGGCGGGATTCAGAGCCAGCACCAAAACCAAGGGCTATGGGCAAAGTCCCCATCAAGGCGGCCATCGTAGTCATCATGATCGGGCGAAACCGAACCAGGCAGGCTTGGTAGATAGCGTCGAACGGTTTTTTACCATGATTTCGTTGAGCTTCCAGCGCAAAGTCAACCATCATGATGCCGTTTTTCTTGACAATGCCCACCAGCAAAATGATGCCGATAAACGAGTAAACATCTAGCTCCATGTGGAAGAACATTAAAGCCAACAACGCCCCTAGTCCGGCTGAAGGCAGACCAGAAAGAATCGTCACTGGGTGAATAAAATCCTCGTACAGGACTCCCAAGACCAGATAAATCACCAAAATTGCCACCAGCAGTAGGATTCCCAGACTCTGCAACGACGACTGAAACAGTTGGGTAGAACCCTGAAAACTAGTGATGATGGTTGCGGGGACAGTGTCGCGCACGAGATTTTCCACCAGCGTAGTGGCTTTGTCTAACGATATATCGGGTGCCAGGTTGAAAGAAAACGTGGCAGCATACATCTGACCGAAGTGATTGACTGTAAGTGGTCCAGAGGTGCGGGTGAATTGAGCAAAAGTGTTCAAGGGCACCTGTTGACCGTTACTCGAGCTGACGTAGAGCAGCGACAGAGCTTTCGGGTCAGACTGGTAGCGGGGCTCTAATTCCTGAATCAGGTAGTACTCGTTACTGGGAGCGTAGATGATTGAAACTCGGTGATTCCCGTAAGCCAGCTCTAGGGTTTGTTCTATCTGCTGCGCTGTAATGCCGAGCGCTGAAGCTTTATCCCGATCAATCTGAACCTGGATTTGTGGATTACCCAGTTGCAGGTCGCTGTTGACATCCTGTAGTCCTGGCAAGGCTTTCATCTTGTCTTCAAATTCCGGGACATACTGGTAAAGTTGCGATACATCTGTACTTTGCAACGTGATCTGATACAGCCCTGTCCCCTGCCCAGTCCCTACAGGTATGGCTGGCGGGTTTTGCAGGAAAATCTGGATTCCCGCCACCTTAGCCGCTGGCGATCGCAGCTGTTGAATCACAGAGTCAGCACTGTCGCGGCGTTGGGAGCGGGGCTTGAGGCGAATCAGAAAACTCCCGGAATTACCCGCCGCATTTGAGCCGCCACCAATGCTCGAACCAGCGCCAACGTTCGAGTCGACCGCATCGACGTTAGGGTTTTGACGGATGATGGTTGCCAATGCCTGCTGGTGCCGCACCATGTCGTCGAACGAAATGTCATCTCCTGCCTGGGTAATGGCTGTGATTTGTCCAGTGTCTTCACTAGGGATAAACCCTTTGGGAATCACCACGAATAGGTAAAGCGTAACCACCAGCAACGCCCCGGAAATCAGCATCGTGGTGAGGTGGTATTTTAAGACGAGTTTTAAACTCCAATCGTACAGATTTAGCAGGCGCTCAAAGAATGCTTCTGAAAGCCGAAACAGACGACTCTGATTGGCGTGATTGGGTGGTCGCACAAACCGACTGCATAACATCGGCGTTAGGCTCAAGGAAACAAAACCGGACACCAAGATCGCTGCGGCGATCGTTACGGCGAATTCATGGAACAGCCGTCCAAGGATTCCGCCCATGAACAGCATGGGGATGAATACTGCTACTAGTGAGAGCGTGATCGACAAAATTGTGAAGCCGATCTCTCTAGAGCCGTTCAGCGCTGCCTCCAAACGACTCTCTCCCATTTCCATATGGCGAACAATGTTTTCTAGCATCACAATCGCATCGTCTACAACGAAGCCAACTGAGAGCGTCAACGCCATCAATGAGAGGTTGTCTAGAGAGTAACCCAGCAGGTACATGACCGCGAAGGTGGCTATTAGCGAGACCGGCAGCGCTAAGCTAGGAATAATCGTGGCTGAGAGGTTGCGCAGGAATAAGAAGATCACCACGATCACCAGGCCAATTGTCAACACCAGGGTGAATTTGACATCGTTGACTGAGTCGCGGACTGCTTGGGAGGCGTCATACAGAATGCCAACTTCGACTGCCGCTGGGATCTGAGTGCGCAATTTGGGCAAGAGCTGCTTAATCGCGTCTGCCACTCCTACCGTGTTGGTACCAGGTTGGCGCTGCACACTCAGGATGATCGCACGGGTGTTGTTGAGCCAAGTGGCTATTTTATCGTTCTGAACGCCGTCAATCACCCGCCCGAGTTGCTGAAGTTGTACTGGGGCACCATTGCGGTAAGCCACGATCAAAGACCGATAGGCCGCTGCGTTCTCCAATTGCCCATTGGCTTGCAGCGTATAGTTCTGGTACTTGCCGGAGAGCGAGCCTGTTGCTAAGTTAACGTTGCCTTGCTGGAGGGCAGTCTGAATCTGGTCGAGACCAATCCCTCGCGTGGCTAACTCATTAGGGTCGAGCTGGACGCGCACGGCGTTCTTTTGGGAGCCGTATACCTGTACTTGGGCGACACCGTTGACAATCGATAGGCGTTGACCCAAGAAGGTTTCGGCATATTCGTCTACTTTGGACAGGGGGAGAGTTGACGAATATAGGTAGAGGTAGAGAATCGGCTGGTCAGCCGGGTTGACTTTGGTGTATGATGGTGGGTTGGGCAGATCTGTCGGGAGCTGACCGGCGGCAGCGGCGATCGCTGCTTCCACATCCTGAGCGGCGGCGTCGATGTTACGACTGAGGTCGAATTGGAGTGTGATTTGGGTGCTGCCCAAAGCACTGGTGGAGCTAAGTATATTCAGACCAGCAATGCTAGAAAACTGTTTTTCTAAGGGCCGCGCTACAGATGCCGCCATAGTTTCGGGATTAGCACCGGGCCGACTTGCAGAAACTTGAATCGTTGGGTAATCGACTGTAGGCAGGTCGCTGATTGGCAGCAACCGATAACTCATCAGACCGAAGATGATGATGCCAATCATCACCAACGTCGTCATGATTGGCCTCCGGATGAAGATTTCGGCAAGGTTCATGAAGCGCTCCCTCCTCGCAGTTGGGCAGTTTTGACTTGGACCTTGGCTCCAGGGACGAGATTGAATTGACCATCGGTTACGACTTTTTCGCCGGGCTGCAGTCCTCGAGCAATCACTGCTTGACCATTGAATGTTCTACTGACGGTGACCGCACGGGATTCGACTGTATTATCGGGCTTGAGCACAAAGACGGACTGTCCGTTTTGCCCGGTTTGGACTGCCTGGGAGGGCACAATAATCGCATTCGGTTGGCTCGTCAGATTGAGGACTACGTTAATGAACTGCCCCGGCCACAAGTGCTCTTGGGTGTTAGCGAACGTTCCTAAGAGTTGAATCGTCCCGGTGGTGTTGTCTACAACACCATTGATTCCTGTGAGCACGCCAGATACCGGCTGCTGCTTGGCATTGGGAACAATTGCCTGCAGGCTTAGCCTGCTGCTAGCCATGTACTTTCTGACTGCCGGTAGTTCCCGTTCTGGCAGTGAAAATGCCACTTGGACTGGACGAATCTGGCTGATGGTGACTAAGGGGTTAGTGCTGTTTGCTTGAATAAGGTTGCCACGGTCAACTATCACAGTCCCAGCTTGTCCGTCTATTGGAGAGTAAATTTTAGTATAAGAAAGCTGTACTTGGGCATTTTCCACCCCTGCTTTATCGGCATTCACAGCTGCTTGGGCATTTTGCACTGCTGCTCTGTCAGCAGCAACCGTGGCGGTGGCGGCTTGAGCATTGGTGACGTACTGACCGGCTTGCACTTGGCTAATCGCACCCTGATTTCCCAATGTCGAGTAGCTATTCGCTGTCGCTTGGGCATACTTCTCTTGGGCGATATCTTTGACCACGTTTGCTTGAGCTTGTCTAACCTGAGCAATGTCTTTGGCTAAGGTGGCTTGAGCCTGTTGGAGTGATGCTATCAAGGGTCGGTCATCAATGGTAAACAGGAGTTGCCCCTTTTTCACTCTTTGACCTTGTCGGAAATAGACCCCTGTAAGCTCTCCGCTCACCTGAGCTCTGATTGTGACTGTAGTATAGGCTTGCACGTTCCCGATTACCTGGAGTTGTACCGGAACCATTTTTTGGGTTACAGTGGCGATCGTCACTGGCACAGCCTGCTTCATTCCAGTTGCAGACCGCTGTGTTTTCGCAGTGGAAGCACCACAGGCGGATAGCAAACTCACGCAGATCAGGAATAAACCTATCCTTCCTTTAGGAAAAAACCTTAGCGGCAAAAGCTGCGGCATTTTTTGCTGAGCCCTCAAGATAAATTTCATTCGTTCCTTTCTTGGTTCTCTGGATCTGGAAACTTGTTCTCGGGACTTTGGCAAATCTTTTGACCCGTATCTGGTTTTCTATTGTCAATCTTAGAAATGACGCTCGGTAGCGACATGAGGAGAAAGTAATAACCTAACCGTGACAAAAGTCCTGAATCTCCCATGACAAAAGTCATGGTCTGCCCTTACCGCATATGACTAAGGGTTTTGGCACCGTGAACTACTAGTCTGTCAAGAAATAATTGAGGGATAAAGTCGCTTAAGTTTAATCCG
>CAXUIG010000261.1:0-9143 GCA_964250845.1 uncultured bacterium
GCCCTGTAAAGCAAGACGTAGAGCGCTTTACAAATTTTCGGACGTGTCTATTGGATGCAACGCTCATGCTGTGGCGCATAGTAGTCTGTAGTCTTGTACAGAAACTCAGCGGATTCAGATAGCACTACAAAACCGTGGGCAAAACCTGGTGGCACCCAGAATTGCTGTTTGTGCTCGGCACTCAGATACACACCAACCCATTGACCGAAAGTCTTGGAGCTTTTTCTCAAATCCACAGCCACATCAAACACTTCGCCTACCACGACTCTCACCAGTTTGCCCTGGGGCTGCTGAATCTGGTAGTGCAAACCACGCAAGACATTTTTGGCAGAACGGGAGTGATTGTCTTGTACGAATTGCCCTACTATGCCTGCCTTTTTCAATAAGGCTTTCTCGTTATAACTTTCATAAAAGAAACCGCGTTCGTCCCCGAAAACCTGCGGCGAAATCACTAGCACATCGGGAATCTCCGTCTGTATAATCTTCATACCCTTACCCTTGTTGCATTTAATTCTGGCTTAGAGCGAACCCACTGCTATCCGATTGCCAGACTGTACGATCACAGGGTGAGCACGATCATTTAGGATCTCTAGCAGGTAACGACCATAGCTACTTTTAGCCATCGGTTCAGCTAGGTGACGCAGCTGGATGTCGTCAATGTATCCTTGGCTATAGGCAATTTCTTCAATACACGCTATCTTCAGCCCCTGTCGTTGTTCTAGAGTCTGGATAAAAGTGGCCGCTTGATGCAGGGATTCATGTGTACCAGTATCTAGCCAGGCATATCCTCGACCCAAGACTTCCACTTGCAGTTGGCCTCGGTTCAAGTAAACTAGATTCAAATCAGTAATTTCTAGCTCGTTGCGAGCAGAAGGCTTGAGACGTTGAGCAATTTCCGCCACTTGGCGATCGTAAAAGTAGATCCCAGGTACAGCATACTTGGACTTGGGGCTGAGCGGTTTTTCCTCTATACTAATTGCTCGTCCTTGGGTGTCAAATTCAATCACTCCGTAGTGTTGAGGTTCTGTCACTTGATAGCCGAATACTAAGCCGCCCTCGCGGAGCATGGCAGCACGGGCAAGCACTTCACTTAAACCGTGTCCATAAAAGATGTTGTCTCCTAAAATTAAGCAGACTGGCGAATTGCCAATAAAATCTTGACCCAGGATAAAGGCTTGTGCTAAGCCCTCTGGCTGAGGTTGCTCAATATAACTAAACTTCAAACCCCACTGACTACCATCTTTTAGTAGTCGTTGAAACTGGGGCAGATCACAAGGAGTAGAAATAATCAAAATCTCACGAATCCCAGCCAGCATTAATACAGACAAGGGATAGTAGATCATCGGCTTGTCGTAAACAGACATTAGTTGTTTACTGACAACATGGGTTAAAGGATAGAGACGTGTACCAGAGCCACCAGCTAGAATGATGCCTTTCATTTTCCAATCCTCAAAGTGCAGAACTTATCGTTAGGTTGATAACTAAGCAATCCTTGCCTCATAGTTTTGTTTGAGCCAGTTTTGGTATGCACCCGAGCGTACAGAGTCTACCCAAGCCGAGTTACTGAGATACCATTGAACTGTCTGAAGCAAACCACTGTCAAAGTTTGACTGAGCTTGCCAGCCTAAATCCCGACTAATTTTACTAGAGTCAATTGCATACCTTAGGTCATGACCAGGACGGTCTTTAACAAACGCGATCAAAGATGAGTGTTTAAAATCAGATTTAGGGACTAACTCATCGAGAATGGCACAAATTTTCTCTACAACTGCTAAATTTGTCTGTTCATTCTGGCCACCGATATTGTAAGTTTCACCAATATGGCCCTGGATCAGAACAAGGTAGAGGGCATTACAGTGATCAGCTACATAAAGCCAGTCTCGGACATTTAAACCATCACCGTATATCGGTAGAGGTTTACCATCTAGAGCATTCAGAATGGTCAGAGGAATTAGTTTTTCAGGGAATTGGCGAGGACCGTAGTTGTTCGAGCAATTAGTTGTTAGAGTGGGTAGGCCATAGGTGTGATAGTAGGCTCGCACCAGATGATCAGCTCCGGCTTTGGACGCCGCGTAGGGACTATTGGGGGCGTAGGGAGTATCTTCTCGAAAGGGTGGGTCTTTTGGGCTCAGTGAGCCGTATACTTCATCAGTAGATACATGCAAAAAGCGAAACTGCTCTTGTTTTTGTAGTGAGAGTTTTTGCCAGTAGAGCTTACTTGCTTCCAGGAGCTGAAATGTTCCTACTATATTAGTTTGGATGAAATCTTGCGGACTAAGGATTGAACGGTCAACATGACTTTCAGCAGCAAAATTAATAATCGCATCTGGCTGATACTGTTCTAGTAGATAACGTACCAGCTCTATATTGCCGATGTCTCCTTGGACAAAATGATAGTTTGGATCACCTTGCAGCTCTGCTAGAGTCTGTAGATTGCTAGCGTAAGTTAGCTTATCTAAATTAACTACATTAGCCGATTCTGCTTTTCTAGCTTGTAGGACAAAGTTAGCACCAATAAAGCCCGCTCCGCCTGTTACAAGTAAAGTTTGCATATCTTCTCCTTTCAAGTTATACAGCTCACGGCGGCAACTACATTCTCATGTATGATAGATGGAGTTTGTGCAATAGAAAAGTGTAGTCTGATTTGATATAATGCAAACATAATCATCAAAATTACCGCTATCTCTGTTCTGTGTACCAGCGAAATTTTACTGAAATTTTTGGTGCAGTTTAGGCTTCAAGGCTCCTGACCTCAGTGAATGTACAGTGGTACATAACACGGCTTCATGCTATTTCCTTGGAAAACCTCAAGCAAGCCTTTAAAATCAAATATCTCTGGATTAAATGAGTTTGAGAATTTTACAAAAACTTTATAAGCATGTGCCTAAATTTTACTATTACTTTTTAAAGGATATTCCTTTTTTAGGCATAATTAGGATACTTTACTGAGGGAGTGAGTCTGATAATGGCGATGATAATTTTGTAGATTAACAGGAAGCAATGGGGTTTACAGACTGCAAAACTCCGATTACATAATTATAAAAGCCAGCTTTTTTTAAATTTCTTGATAGAAAAAAAATCCAGCGTAAGAATTATGAATATAGATAAGGAAATCTTAAACAAATGGATGTTGTAGAACTGAATCGCCTCAAATTGAGGTGTTCCTTCATAGTAGCGTCTAAGGAGCAAATCTCTACCGACCTGGGGGGGGAAGCAGTCATACTAAATCTTAAAACTGGGGTCTATCACGGTCTGGATGCTGTAGGCGCTCGGATCTGGAATCTACTTGCTGAGTCAAGGACAGTGAACGATATGCTGGATGCCCTGCTTCAGGAGTATGAGGTTGAGCCCGACCGCTGTGAGCGCGACCTGTTGGCATTGCTCCAAAATTTAGCAAACTCGGGGCTAATAGAGGTCAGGAATGAAACGGCTGCGTAAGTTCCTGACCTCACATAAGCGCGATCGCCACCTTGTTGTCAGTGCCGCCCTTCTACTTGGAGCGATCAGATTGGGGCTGTGGCTGCTGCCGTTTCAGACTTTGCGGCGTCTTCTGGCAAGGATCACATTGGTCTCCACTCAATTGCAGGCATCGGATCAGGCTTTTGTAGGCAAGGTGGTGTGGGCTGTGGAGGGAGCAAGCCGGTATATGCCTGGTGGAGTCAAATGTCTCGCACGGGCTTTAGCTACACAGGTATTACTTGGTCGAAGTGGTCACCCAACTCAACTTTGCATTGGTGTTGCCAAGGACAAACAGGGAAATTTAGAAGCCCATGCCTGGGTGGAAAGCCAGGGGAGAATTATCATCGGCGGATTGAGAGATATGACGCGATTTACTCCACTCCCTTCTCTAGAGCGAGAAAGAGTATGAGCGGGATTGCGGGTATCTACTACCTTGACGGTCGAACAGTGAACCGCGAAGAGTTGGGGCGGATGGTGGACATCTTGGCTCACCGGGGACCAGATAATTCGGATATCTGGAGCGAAGAATCTGTTGGCTTGGGTCATCGGATGCTCTGGACGACGCCGGAATCTCTCCTAGAGAAACTACCGTTGGTGGATCAGACTGGCGATCTCGTTATCACCGCTGATGCCCGCATTGATAATCGAGAAGAACTGATCGCGGCGCTAGAACTTACTGACCGCCCGGTCGAAAAGATTACAGATAGCCAACTGATTCTGTTTGCCTATGAGAAATGGGGCGAAAGCTGTGTGGGGCATCTCCTGGGTGACTTTGCCTTTGCTATCTGGGATCAACGCCAGCAGATACTCTTTTGCGCCCGAGATCACTTCGGGGTTAAACCCTTCTATTACTACTACAAAGCGGGTCAGACATTCATTTTTGCCTCTGAGATTAAGGCGCTCGTGTGTCTGCCTGAGGTGCCTAAGCGACTAAATGAGGTGAGGATCGCCGACTACTTGGCTCTAATGATGGAAGACAAATCCATTACCTCTTATCAAGGCATCTTACGCCTTCCCCCTGCACAGACTCTGACGGTGAGTTATGGAAGAGGCATACGACTACGCTCCTACTGGTCTCTTAACCCCTCATATGAGCTACGGCTGAATTCTAATCAAGAATACGCTGATGCTTTTAAAGAGATATTTACTGAGGCAGTGCGCTGCCGTGTGCGTAGCGCTTTCCCAGTAGGTTCGCACTTGAGTGGTGGGCTAGACTCTTCCTCTGTTACCTGCATAGCGCGGGAACTACTTCCACAGAAGGCAGGCTCTGGGCTGCATACTTTCTCGAATGTCTTTGACGACGTTCCTGAATGCGACGAGCGTCCCTTTATTAACGCTATCTTAGCCCAGGGCGGTCTAATTCCTCATTACGTACATGCCGATCAATTTGGTCCCTTGTCTGATTGGAAGCACTTTTTTCAGTACGAGGACGAAGCCTTGATTGGTCCTAGCGCTTTTCTGCCCTGGGGTCTAAACCGTGCTACTCAGCAACAGGGTGTCCGAATTTGTCTGGACGGTTTTGATGGAGATACCACTGTGTCCCACGGCGCTGTGTATTTTACTGAGCTGGCGCGTAAAGGGCAGTGGGTTACTTTTGCTACAGAAGCCAATGCAACCTCCAAACACTTCGATACCTCGCCCTTAGGAATTCTTAGCCACTATGGGCTTATGTACCTGGAGGAGCTTGCACGGCAGTGGAGATGGGTGGCTTTTGCTAGGGCAGCCAATGAGATCAATCAGCATTTCAAAGTCTCGCGCCAGACCCTTTTTCTTCACCATGGTCTTAAAGCTCTAGCCCCTCAGTCTGTGCGACAGGTTTGGCGATCGCTGCGTGGCGGCAACAATGTGAACAGCGTTCCCTCCCTGATTAACCCCAGCTTTGCGCACCAGATTGGTCTAAATGACCGCATCCAGACTTTTGATCTGCCCCAGAGTCCGCCATCTACCGTTAGAGAGGATCAATGGCGTACCCTGACTTCAGGGCTGTTTGCCTTGACACTGGAGCTGGTAGACCGTTCTGCAGCGGCGTTCTCCATTGAGTCCCGTCATCCTTTCATGGATAAGCGGCTGATTGAGTTCTGCTTGGCTCTACCGCCCGAGCAGAAGCTTGATCAGGGATGGTCCCGCATAGTTATGCGCCGAGCCATGGATGGTGTTCTCCCCAAGGAAGTGCAGTGGCGTGGTGGGAAGACAGATATGACCCCGAATTTCCTACACGGGCTATTGAGCCTTAACCGGGAGCTTCTGGATCAGGTGGTTCTCGGTGACTCAGGGAGTATCAAAGCCTATGTGGACTTAAATGCTCTACATAGCTCCCACAACAGACTTGTATCTGGAGGAAAGGTTAAAGATGAAGACATAATGGCAGTTTGGAGAGCCGTGACACTGGCTCTATGGCTACGCTACACCGGGATGACACCATAAATCAGCCCAGTTTGGAGAACATTGGCACTAGCGCCAAGCGGCTACCTGTAAAACCAACCCTAGAAACGGAGACTTGAGAGATGAAAAAGGCATACAACGCACCAAAGCTAACTATCCACGGCAGTGTGGAAGAAATTACGCAAGCTTTTGGACAAACATCGACATCTGACACAATCTTCTTCAACGGTCAGCCGCTAGTGGGTTTTTCTACTACTGGTTCCCGGGACGGACAAATCGTACCTTTCGGAAATCCACAAGTAATACCTAAGTAAAAGGTGTTGCTTACTTTCGTAATCCTATAAGCGGTAGGGGCAGTGCTTAATATAGCCTGCTCCTACCTCTACTTAGGGCTATCCTCTCAAAGTTGTCACTGTAGACTTGTTCCCATAAATTGGGAAGGGGAACAAAAAGATGCATGTTTACACAGCTTACAATTTAGGCATTCACTCTGAGTTACTCCTGCCTGAACTGATCGCTAATGAAAGTACACCAGACGTAGTTGTGCGTTTAGGCAAGCTAGATAGTACAGCTCAAATAGGAACTAATGGAGGTAGCCACTTCCTAGGAGAGGTTGCAGAAATAGGTAGATTTTTGGTTCAGGGCGGATGTGAAATTATTGTTGATCCTGCCCCAAGGGTAGAGGAATCTATCCTCCGCACCCTGCTTCTAGGACCAATTCTGTCTGTGCTGCTGCGGCAACGGGGACTGCTTGTTTTACATGCCAGCAGCTTTGCTACCAAAGATGCAGCTGTGGCATTCATAGGCGAATCGGGATGGGGGAAGTCAACCCTGGCTGAAGCATTCCATGCCAAGGGTTACAGCATTTTAACCGACGATGTGATGGGGCTCCAACTAGGGACAGATCAACCCCTTGTACTTCCTAGCTTCCCACAGGTGAAACTTTGGCCTGAAGCAGCTGCTTCTATTGGGCACGCTCCTGAAAGCCTAGCTCCACTTCACTCCCAGACCCAGAAGCTTGTCCACCGCCTCACCCGTGGTTTTTTGCAAACATCCCTCCCTCTGATGCATATTTATGTGCTTGATAGACCGGCAGAAAATACTTACCATGAAATTGTACCCCTACAATCTCAAGCAGCCTTTGTAGAGTTGGTGCGGCATTCGCGTGCTGTTAGCTTACTAAATGCTCCGGACTTCGTCAGTTCCCATTTTCATCAGTGTGCAAGTCTTGTCAAAAATGTGCCCATCTGTCGCTTGAAAAGGAAGCGTTCATTGGCTGCACTCCCAGACCTAGTGAAGCTAGTAGAGGAAGATCTTGCGCTTGAAAACTAATGTTCACCGAACCTTAAAGTCTTGACTACCAAATTAGGCAAGGCCATAGCTCAATTATCGGCTTTGCCGCAAACACTGCACCTAGTCTGGGCCGCCTCCCGATATTGGACTCTAGCCTGGATTGTTTCGCTACTTGTTCAGGGGCTGCTGCCGGTAGCGACTGTATGGCTAACTAAGCTGCTAGTAGATAGTCTGGTTGCAGCCATCAAGACTAGTGTCTTCGGTGAAGGCGTTCGGCTGATCTTGGTGCCAGCCGCTCTGATGGCAGGCGTGTTATTGCTGAGTGAGTTGCTACAGGGTGTCCTCAGTTGGACACGTACCATTCAGTCAGAGCTGATTCAAGACTACATAAGCGCCTTGGTTCACGAAAAGTCTACTGCCGTTGACCTAGCTTTCTACGAGAACCCAGAATATCACGATCGCCTGCACCAAGCTCGCAGTGAAGCCAGCGGTCGTTCTCTTGCTTTATTAGAGAGTGGTGGTAGCCTATTGCAAAACAGCATCACTTTCTTGGCTATGTCCACGGTGCTGCTTCACTATGCTGCCTGGCTGCCGCTTGCTCTAATGTTAAGTACCTTGCCAGCACTCTATATCGTGCTTATTTTCAATCGACGGTATCACCGATGGTGGCAGAAGAGAACTCCTGATCGGCGCTTGGCAGAGTATTATGATTTGTTTCTGACGCATAGCGCGATCGCAGCAGAACTGCGAGTGTTCGATCTAGGTGTTCATTTTCAGTCGGCTTATCAGGTTTTGCGCCGACGACTGCGGAGCGAGCGTCTGAGCCTGCTCAAAGAGCAGAGTTTGGCTAAACTGGGGGCTGGTGTTGCCGCGCTTGTGGTTTCTGGGGCAACTATGGGCTGGATGCTATGGCAGGCATTGCACGGGTTGGTTACCTTGGGCGACCTTGCCCTATTTTATCAAGCTTTTAATCGGGGTCAGAGCTTGATGCGCTCCCTGCTGGGAAGTGTGAGTGAAATTCATAATAACAGCCTGTTTTTAGCTAATTTGTTTGAATTTTTGAGTCTAAGGACGCACGTTGTAGATCCACCCAATCCAATTCCAGCTCCATCCAGTTTGAAACGAGGCATCAGCTTTCGGCAGATTACCTTCCGCTACCCTGGGAGTGAGCGCACAGCCCTAGAGAACTTCAATCTCACCATTCCGGCTGGTCAGGTTGTGGCGATCGTTGGCGATAATGGTGCTGGCAAGAGTACGCTGATTAAGCTCCTTTGTCGCTTTTACGATCCCACAGATGGACGAATTGAGATAGATGGGGTTGATATTCGCGACATGGCCGTGAAGGATCTCCGACGCCTGCTCACAGTGTTGTTTCAGTGGCCAGTTCCTTACCAAGGCACTGCCGCTGAGAATATCGCTATGGGGGATTTATCAGCAGAACCGAGTGCAGCACAAATTGAGGCAGCTGCTAGAGGTGCTGGAGCCCATGAGGTCATTGGTCGTTTACCTCAAGGTTACGAGACGCTGCTGGGAAAAGCCTTTGCTAAGGGAGTTGATCTCAGCGGGGGCGAATGGCAGCGTGTTGCTTTAGCGAGGGCATTTCTGCGGCGGGCGCAAATTATTATCCTTGACGAGCCAACCAGCGCTATGGATTCTTGGGCTGAAGCTGACTGGCTAGAGCGATTCCGAACGCTAGCCAATGGTCAGACTGCGCTTGTTATTACCCACCGCTTCACCCTAGCGATGCGTGCCGATATGATTCACGTCATGCGTAATGGCCAAATTGTAGAATCAGGCAACCATCGTGAACTGCTGGAGCGAGGCGGTCTCTATGCTCAGTCGTGGAAAGCGCAAACACAGGCTGACCCCAACCCTGTCGTTGGGAACTTCTACTGACTTTGGAGAATTCCTCAGGAGCAATATCAGATGTCGATAAAGCTGTTTCATACCCTGGTTACCTGAGTTCGATGTAAAAAATTAGAAAGCTAAGCCCTCTGTAAGCTGTGACA
>CAXUIG010000262.1:0-9115 GCA_964250845.1 uncultured bacterium
GAATCCTTGGAGAGTTTTGACCCTCACTCAAACTGCACGACTTTCACGTCGCACACAAACTCAAGGGCGATCCGATCGTGCCTGATGTCTTGCTGAGCTTGGGAGTGCAGCGACCCGAAGACTTTTCCCAGAAGCAAAATCGCTCTTACTTTGTGTGGGAATTCGGTCAAGTCCCAGAGGTGTGTATTGAGATTGTCTCTAACCAAGAAGGCGATGAGTTGACGCTGAGCCAGAAATCGCAGCAGAAAGGTAAGACCACAGCCAAAAAGGAGATTTACGCCCAAATTGGAGTACGCTACTACGTCGTCTTTGACCCGCTCAAGCAGATTCAAGGCAAGAATGAAATGGATGAAGCGCTGTTGCGGGTATGGTCGATCTCGCCCAGTGGGTATACCGAATTAACCCAGCCTCAAGGAATTACAGGGATTGGACAATCTGTTTGGCTGGATGCGGTGGGAATCGGCTTGACTTTATGGGAAGGTCAGTTTGAAGAAGAAGTCACGCGGTTGTGGTTGCGATGGTGCGATCGCCAGGGTCAAGTTGTTCTCACTGGAGCCGAAGGAAGAGAACTCGAACGTCAAAGGGCAGACCGACTTGCCGAACGACTCAGGGCAATGGGCATCGACCCAGATAAAGTCTAGTCGGGGTTGAGCCGACAGGCCGACCAATTTAGACTAAGTTGGGAGAATAAGGGTTGAGAGATGGGCGATACTGGTTTCGAACCAGTGACCTCTTCCGTGTGAAGGAAGCGCGCTACCACTGTGCTAATCGCCCATGAACTTTTAATTTAACACAGGTAGCGCGAATCAACAACCAGGGGCTAACTCTATCAGTCGCCTTGTGGATATTCCTGCCACAAGGTTGTAATCTCGCGCAGACTCTGGTGATTGCCACCACACCAGGTGCTAGGGTGCAATCATAATTCCTGTAACAGCTTTGCCTTGGCTATTGCCCAAGCTTTAGGTAGGATCTAAGCGTAAGGCGTGCGATCGCGAAAGTTCTAGCTGCTCTAATCCTCTGCTGGGGGATTAACCGAGTAAACAGCTTTGATTGTGGCTCAAAGCGCCAGTCTACCAAATTGTGCTCGCGCTCCTCAACCAGATGACTTCGCTTCGATTTGCTGAATTCGTGCTGCTAGCCTTGCCCTTGAAGATGCAGCAATCTGGATTTTCTCCAAAGCAGCGAGCGCACTAGCGTAATTCCCTAAATATTCCACCACGCGCTGCCGGTGTTTGCCCTTTTCCCGTTCGTCTTCCACCAGGTAATAGTAGCGGGTGGATTTAATTTTCCTCACCCGAACAAACATAAATGTGGTGCCTAACCTATACCTAGTCTAGCTCGGAACGGCACCAGAGCCGCAGCGCCATAGCTAGAACACTGCCAGAAAGGCAGGAAGTGCAGTTGTGCCTAACGAAATGACTGATACTACTCCTACTGCATCAGATGCATCCAAGGCACATTTCACAATACTGTCCCAAGCTTTAGCGGGTTAGGTGAAGAGCGATAATCTCTTTCATAGTTGAGTTGCCTTTGTTCGCTGAAGGACTGGATTTTCATTAAATTTTCATAAGCTATTTATCCAAAATATCATAAGAAATGTCAAATCTGTTTGACATAGACGAAAGAATTTATAAAAGTAAATTCATGACTATTCAAATCGGAAGATTTGTTAGTTACTTACCCTTAATATCCTCTCCCTTGGGAGCAGCATTTTGCAATGGGAGAGTGCGATCGCCAGCTTTTCCAAAATTTAACTGTGTTCTAGGCCGACAAACTTTTAAACTCAGAGTGATTTTGGTACTTTCTGCAAATCTCTTCATTACCAGCCTCAATTAAGTTTTGTTTAGCGACTTGTATCATTTCAATGTCCCCTTCTTCTAAAGCACCTACTAAATAAGCTTCAGCCTCTTGGGGGTCTTTAAGGGATTCAATTAGGTGAGTGTGGTAATCAATACTTTTAGTCATCTTCTCTAATCGTATAGTCTTCCCAGTATTCCTGCGTTTTAATGATATCTTGCTCCCATATTTCCTTTTTCTACACGGTCTAATCGTAATCTAATCTTAGTTCTAGCTTTAATGTCTTTTAGAGAGTTCAGCCAATTTACATATGGGCATTTTCCATCTTGAGTCACGTAAATCTCAATCCTTCTTTCTTTAGACTCCATAACTCAAACCTTATCACCCGGCTTCTATTTACTAAACCGTGGTGCACTGGCTAGGTTGGCAATCTCTTACCACGGCTACGCGATCGCTAAAACAAAATATTAATGCATCGACAAGTCTTACTTTTCAAGACTTGTCTTGAAACCTTTATGGGAGACTAGTTCTAACCAAGTCAGGCCAATCCGGTAGAGTAAGTGAATCGGTTGAAGAGGCTACAGGCTTGAAGTATAAGGAAATGCGGACTTAAAAATCTAATCTCCCTGTGGATATTCCTCCCACAATGTTGTGATCTCGCGCAGACTCTGGTGATTGCCATCGCCTAAAATCAGATGATCCAGCAGTGGAATTCCCAGGAACTGAGATCCTGCCAACAACTGGCGGGTCAGGTCGATATCTTGTATACTGGGTTCAACATTGCCAGAGGGATGGTTATGGGCAACAACCAAGCGCGTCGCTCCATGGCGAATCACCTCCCGGAAAATCTCACGGGGAGGAGCCAGGGTTTCGGTTGCTGTGCCAATCGTGATTACCTGAGTACCAATCATCCGATTTTTTACGTCTAGCAGCAAAACAGCAAAGCGCTCTTGAGCCTGCCACATTAAATCTTGACTTAGCGCCGCAGCAGCAGCAGCTGGGCTATCAATTGGAGTACGTTCCAGGGGACGGGATTGAAACGCCCGTTTGCCCAATTCAATTGCCGCCAGAATTGTTGTTGCCTTCGCTGGGCCAATTCCTGGGATCTTCATCAGCTCCTGAACACTAATGTCTCGTAGCACTGCCAACGGGTCACGTTGGTGTTTGCCCAGTTCCTGCAACAGGTGTTGTCCCAGTCCCACAGCAGATAGCTTTCCCGGCCCTTGACCTGTGCCTAGCAGAATCGCAATCAGTTCAGCTGTCGCCAAAATTTTAGCACCATTAGCGATTAACCGCTCACGCGGGCGCTCAGTCGTGGGTAAATCTGCAATTCTGAGGCAATAGGTCATAAAATACACCACGAAACTACTCAATATACATTGAGACTACCTCTATTTATGCCTACTTCTGTCTAAAAAGTTACAACTAAGACGAGAAAATACTTAAGCCTCTCCTAGCCTGAAAAAAGGTAGCGCGGCTCGTCCAGATACCCTATTGGTAAACGTGGGTAGCCTTGATCATGTGAAAAGCGATTAGTAGCTGCGTCAGGGCGAGGGGGTAACTTTGGAGCACTTCTCCAGTTGTACCAGTAATATTACCAAGCTCTTGGTTGGCTTCTAGATTGCAGAAGGACCATAAGTTAGGCATCTCGTTACAGATAATCTTCTGCAACTCCCTCACCTGTTCTGACGTGGCATGACTATCAATTTCGAGCACATCGACAGGTTTGCCCATATCCCGATCTAGTTCCAAACGAATCGCGGGCATGGAATTGGCACTGCTTAGGTTCAGAATTTGGATAAAATCTGGATGCGGAATAGTAGGTCTGAGTATCAGGCGCACATTCAGGTTTCCATTGCTCTGAGCGGACAGTTCGCTGGGCGGGTAGAAACTCACCACCACATCCGCCCACTGACGCTGGGGACGGATAAACTCATCCGAGTCTGGTTCACGCTTTTGGAGTTCCGCAATCACCTGTTCCTCGGCATAGCCCCGCTTGAGCGTATCGCGCTTAACTTTCCACTTTGTCCGTACTGGCTCAGGTGGTGCCAGATAAACTTTAACGTCGTAGCAGTCGCGTGATCCACGGGTGTAATAACCGAGCAATCCCTCAACTACCACGAATTTGTTTGGCTTGATATACTGCGGTGGCTCAAATGTACCTGTTTTGTGGCTGTAAACCGGCTTGAGGATCGGTTGTCCCGTCCGTAGCAGGGACAGGTGCTGCTGCATAATATCGAGGTGGTTGCAGTCGGGGTGCAGGGCAGTGATTCCGAGTTCAGCCCGCTGAGTGCGATCGTAGCGGTGGTAATCATCTGTACAGATGACCGTAACATTCTCTGACCCCATTACTTCAGCAATACCCTTAGTCAGCGTTGTTTTCCCAGCTGCGCTGTCACCGACGATACCAAGAATAATTGGACGATGGCTCATGGTTCCTCCTGGGCAAGGGCAAGTTTATTGGGAAATTCTACATTGGTTTAATTTTACGGGGGAATGGGGCTGCAATAAGTATGGGCGGTACTGGATTTGAACCAGTGACGTCTTGCTTGTAAGGCAAGCACTCTACCACTGAGTTAACCGCCCGTTGGTCTGTACCAAGAAATATTATAGCAAATAGTTGTTCATTCGAGCTACGATTTTTTGGATATAGTTGGCTGACTGTACAGAAATAGACTTTATGCCCTCTGGTCAGACGCACGATCGCATTACTTTATGGGGCTTGCCCTTCGTGGCTGGCTTCACGTTCGTGCAGACGACTAGTGGCAACCTCACCCTATTGGTTTCGGGAGGATTCTTATTCAGTGGGCTGATGTTTGGCCCCGACCTGGATCTTAAGTCGGTACAATACAAGCGCTGGGGTCGCTTGCGGTGGCTCTGGATACCCTACCAAAAGACTCTGCGCCATCGATCGCTGTGGTCCCACGGACCAATCATCGGCACAACGCTACGGGTGATTTATCTAGCCAGCTGGCTAGGAATACTAGGCATTTTCGCACTTGGGATAGTGACTTTAGTCTGGGGTGTAGGGTGGAGTTGGCAAAATTTGGCTCAGTCGGCTACGCGATCGCTCACTACTTACAGCGGCGAGTGGATGGCTCTTTATCTGGGGCTGGAACTGGGAGCCATGAGCCATGTGGTGAGTGACTGGGGCGGTTCCGCCTACAAACGCTGGAAAAAGCAGAAATCGAGTGGTTTGCTGCCTCATGGCAAAATGAAAAAGCGTAAAGCGACGAGTCGCGTCAGTCGCCGCTCTAAACCGGCAACGGCTAAAAGTCGCCAGAAATATTAATCACGGCAGTTGTTTTAAAGCTTTCCAGGATGACCAACCTTCAGGAATCGAATCAACACGGCAATAAAGGGGCAGAATCCTCTGACCCCTTTTTGCCTCCCCAGTCTCGTGCCGCTACCTTAGCAGCACTACAAGAACTGATTGAAGTGGTTGCCCAGTTGCGATCGCCCAATGGCGGTTGTCCGTGGGATCTCGCTCAAACTCCCCAGACGCTCACACCCTACGTAATTGAAGAAGCTTATGAAGTGGTAGATGCGATTGCCAGTGGAGACTCTGGTGCGATCAAAGAAGAACTGGGAGACTTACTATTACAGGTCGTACTGCAAGCTCAGATAGCCGCAGAGTCGGGGAATTTCAGCCTAAAAGAAGTAGCCCAAGGCATTACGCAGAAGCTGATTCGGCGTCATCCTCATGTTTTTGGCGATAAGTCAGGGCATCCTGAGCCATCGCCCGTACTGAGCGTTGATCAAGTGCGTCAAAACTGGGAGCAAATCAAAGCAGCAGAAAAAGGGGAATCCTCCCCTGACGCCCAAAAACTGAGTGGCTTACTTAGCCGCTATGCTCGTACACTGCCCCCAATGATTGCTGCGATGAAAATTTCCCAAAAAGCAGCTGCCGCTGGGTTTGAGTGGGAAAACATTGACGGTGTTTGGGCAAAATTTCAGGAAGAATTGGCGGAATTACAGCAGGCGCTCGCACAGGAAGCACCCGAACAACAACAAGCAGAACTGGGAGACTTGCTATTTGTCGTGATTAATCTCGCCCGTTGGTATAAACTCGACCCGGCGGCAGCTCTACAGGGAACCAACCAGCGATTTATCCAGCGACTATCGCAGATGGAGACTTTTGCTGCTCGCCCCCTTTCAGAGTACACGCTGGCTGAATTGGAAAACCTCTGGCAGCAAGCCAAAGCCCTACTTGCCAAAGACGTTTAGAATTTAAAATAATCATGGCTTTCCAAATCTCTTCTGTGACTCTAATCGACATCGCCCAGCAGACTCGTCAAGCAGCACGTCAGCTAGCAGTTCTTTCAACTGATTCCAAAAATCAAGCTATAGAAGCCATTGCCCAAGCTCTAGAATCCGCAACATCTGAGATTCTGGAAGCCAATGCAGCTGATTGCCAACATGCCGCAGCAGCTCAGCTTTCCAAAGCGCTCTATAACCGGCTGAAGTTGGATGAAGCCAAGCTTAAGGGTGCGATCGCCGGGGTGCGAGACGTAGGCAAGTTGCCCGATCCAGCTGGCGCAGTGCAGATTCATCGGCAACTAGATGAGGGATTAATCCTCAAGCGCATCACCTGCCCACTGGGAGTGCTAGGTGTAATCTTTGAAGCCAGACCCGATGCGGCGAGCCAAATTTCCGCTCTCGCCATTAAGTCTGGCAATGGTGTCATCCTCAAGGGTGGACAAGAAGCCGTTCGCTCTTGTGAAGCCATAGTCAAAGCAATTCACCAGGGATTAGCCAAGACTGCTGTTAACCCAGGCGTTGTGCAGCTGCTGACGACTAGAGAGGAAATACAGGCGCTGCTGAAACTAGATCAATATGTAGATCTAATCATTCCCAGGGGTTCTAATTCCTTTGTCCGGTTTGTCCAGGATAATACCCGCATTCCGGTACTGGGTCATGCAGAAGGCATTTGTCATCTGTATGTGGATTCCCTTGCTGATATGGGGAAGGCAGTAGCGATCGCAGTAGATGCGAAAACCCAATACCCAGCTGCGTGCAATGCGATCGAAACCCTGCTCGTCCACCAGTCCATTGCCCGAAACTTTTTGCCGCTGGTTGCCACAGCCTTACAAGAACGTAACGTCAAGTTACTGGGAGATGAGCAAACCCGCGATCTTCTGGATATTTCAGCTGCAACAGTTGCGGATTGGGCTCATGAGTACAGCGATTTAATTCTCTCGATCAAAATAGTCGATTCCCTTGAGGAAGCGATCGCCCATATCAATACCTATGGTTCGGGGCATACCGATGCGATCGTCACCGAAGACTCAGCTGCCGCCGCCACCTTCCTGGCGCAGGTAAATGCAGCTGGTGTTTACCACAACTGCTCGACTCGCTTTGCGGATGGCTTCCGCTACGGCTTTGGGGCAGAAGTCGGCATTAGTACCCAACAGCTGCCCCCCCGTGGTCCTGTAGGTTTAGAAGGACTGGTAACTTACAAATATCAACTTACTGGCGACGGTCATATTGCCGCTACTTACACCGGCGCGAATGCTAAGTCTTTTACTCACAAAGATTTTGAATAGCTCAGCTCTCAGAAAACCTGCCGCATCTTAACTAGTTAAGCCAATGCTTTGAGAAGTGCTTGAAGTTTAAGTTGAATTTCTGCTAGTTCCTTATCTGGATCAGAACCGGCAACTATACCAGCTCCGGCGTATAGTCTAGCGCGATCGCCGTCGATCAGAGCCGAGCGGATTCCCACAATAAACTCACTGTTACCTTGGTAATCTACCCAACCCAGCGGCGCAGCGTAGAGACCCCGTTCAAAGCTTTCATAGCGGCGAATTTCCGCGCAGGCGATATCTCTGGTGGCACCGGCAACCGCTGGGGTGGGATGCAGTTGGGCTAAAATCTCCAACGGATGCAAGTTTGCCGGAACTTTCGCCTGGATCGGCGTCCATAAATGCTGGATGTTCGACAGTTGCCGCAACCGTGGCGACAACACCTGAGGCACCAAATCCAGCTGGTATAGGCGTTGGGTAATGAAATCAATCACAACTCGGTGTTCACGCATTTCCTTTTCACTACTCAAGAGACGATTCGCTAAAGAAGCATCTTCAGCCGCTGTTTTACCCCGTGGCGCTGAACCAGCCAGAGCATCCGTCGTCAATTCTTGATTGAAAATACTGATTAAGCGTTCTGGACTTGCACCAATAAAGTTTTGTCCCTTCCCGTTACTTATAGAAAAGATATAACAATCTGGATGAAGTCTACGCAGGTTTTTTAAGGATTGAAACACACTAAAAGGAGCGCCTGAAGTCACATCCACCGCATGGGCAAGGACAATTTTACTTAGATGATTAGACCGGATGGATGCCAAAGAAGAGAGGACTGCTCGTTTAAAGTTATCAGTAACAGTCACATCTTGTTTGATAAATTCCTGCCTAGAATTATTAGTTTGATTTGAGCTAGTTTGTGAAAACCGGATAATTTCAATTGTTTTCCATAAATCCTGTAAAATCTTGTTAATATTTACCCCAGCATGTATGACTAAATTTGCAACTAAAACACAGCGATCGCGCTGCTTTGCTACCTGCCAGCGAGGTAGAAATATTGTAGCCGCTGGAAACGGGTAATCTACTTGGGAAGTCTGATCAAAAAAACTGAAGCTACAGAAGAAGTGAGGCCCAGCAAACAATTCGTTTATAGCACCAATACTAATCGTATTAGCAAGGCATGAGTTGATAAATTCTTGAGCCTTAGCAAACCGAAGTCTTGAGCCTGAAAATTGTAAAGTTGCTACTGCATCAATGGCAGCGATCGCTTCTCCTTTACCTCTGTTTTCAAAGTAAAAATTCAGTTGATCTGGTTTGGAAATTTCCTGAAGCACAACCAGCGGTTCAACTGATTCAATTTCCAGTGAGATACTAACAAATTGTGTGCAATTACTCTGGCAATTTTGCTGGCAAGCCAAGAGAAATTGATAAATCGACTTGTGGTCTAGACATAGATTAGCACGACACGGTAGAACTGGCATGAAGGTAGCAATAGTAAATTTTTTTTAAGTTATGTTCCTAAGGTGTGATTAACCATGGTGGTATTTTTAGAGGTAACACACTTAAACTCCCATTAACCACCCACGCAGAGGAGCAGGGGAGCAGGGGAGCAGAGGAGCAAGGGAGCAGAGGAGCTCCAGGAGCAGGGGGGAAAGAAGAAAATAGCCCTTTGCCATGTGGTTTCAAGAAGAAAGAATTTATTCATGGAGTTGGAAAAACTTGTGTTCGAGAGAGGGTGTTGCCCCGAATCAACTCTTGCGTACTTGTTTTAATAAGAGAGGATTTATCTATGGGATTTCCCC
>CAXUIG010000263.1:0-9084 GCA_964250845.1 uncultured bacterium
TGTACTTCTCCGATCATGCCCTATGGGGTATTTATGCAAAAGTGGGATGCTCCCGCTTGAGTATCCCTGGCCAATTCTACTATTGAATCAGGAGTTAACCAAACTGTTGGCCCAGTACTAGTTACTGGAAAGCCCCTTGTCAACAGGAAAGATATTTCGTTAAGAGGTTCATTAGGGTCAGGTTTCAGTATGACGTAAGGCATGCGGAATACGCTTGATATCGCACAAAGTTACATCAAGAGCACCCAATGGGTGCTCCATTTGCTGCGGCGGTTGTGGAGTAATCGCTCCCAACAGCCAAGGTCTGGCGAGGAAATGACGTGGAAGCACTTTCAGCCACTAGCTTGGAAAGAAGATTGAAGAAGGCTTTTGCATTGCAGCATTTTTACTTGGTCAAGGAGCGCATCCGTCTTGACGCTCTCACTCGGTTATAACCTGCACCAATACCTCAACGAACTGATTAGTGGAGGCAATTCTTCAGCGTTTGTATCCGCGATCGCACTGCTATTAGTGGCTCTAGCCTCAGCATTAGAACGGGTTATTTGAACAGTCTCTTGAAGCAGTGCGGCAATCTGGTCAGTCCGGTCAGGTGGGTTGGTACTCATTACGCAGCCTCAATGGCTTGACAAGAACGAGGATACTTGCGGTTTTCAGTGCTAGTAGATTTTATTTGGGGATTGCCTAGCTCTGGTTGTCCAGGAGCAGAAGCAACTGACAAATTCTTTTCTGGGACGTACTCAATCAAGTCAAGAGGTGTTATGACCTCACCTATCTTAGAAAACTCATTAATCCCTGCACAAATTTGTTCCCACCTATCCCCACCGATTTCGGGCAAGACCTCAGCCTTCCTAAGGGCCGAAACTGCGTTTTTACTGATGCCTAAGAAACTTGCAAGGTCTTTGCCCAAAACTCGATGTCTAGCCATGACCTCGCTCAACTTCCATCGAATCAAAGTTCTACCCATACAACTCAACATCTTAACTTTACTGTAAGGATTCAGGTAATGGGGAAATGACTGAAAAGCTTTTCCCGTAAAGGTTTGGAGGATAATTCAGCTTTTTTTAATTTTCAATAAGAATCGGTGGAATGGCCATTTCTCGTTGCTTGTTGAGAATATCAACTTATTTATTCTAGAAGTACGGATCTGAAATGCAATCCAGGCAAGGGTTTCAACACCTGAATCCTTACACTTTACTATTGCTAGTATATTTTAACTTTATACAAGTTAAACCTTTAAGTTTTAAGTAGATACTCCTATCAAACTAGTTTAGTATTGATAAATACAGGTATAACTTGTATAGTACGAGAATCTAGGGCATAAAGAATTGAGCCAAGCGCCCATCTGAAAAAAAATCTAGAGGCTCAATTAGAACGCAAGAGGCAGCCAGCCCTCAGACTTCGACTCCTGAGCTGAACTGCCCCACTCCCGAACTTCACAGGAGATTAGAATTCCATGCTACAACTTCTTGCACCAGAACAGGTAACTTTTACTTCCGACGCCCCAGGCCAACACGTACAAGACAACGTAAGAGCGATCGCCCCAGAAACGCTAAAGAAGTTCCGACGCGGCTACGGGGAAGAAGCGGAATTAGTAGCTACTCAGCTCAAAGGGATTGCAGTGACGAGCGCAGAGAGAGTTCTGCGACAAGCCAAACTGCTCTTAAAATTGAAGGAGCGACTGAACAGAAAAGAGTGGGGGGTCTGGCTTCAAGAGGTACTGGGCTGGTATGGGAAGGAGGTCGCGCCTTATTTGCAAATAGCCAAAACCTTCAGCAAGTTTGACCCAGCTGTATTCCGAGAGCTAGAACCGTTCACGCTCCTAAAGATCAGAACCAAGAGATATGCCCCGCTGGTGGTAAGACTGCAAGAGGAGATAAATATCACCTCCGAACTGATACAAAACTTTATTTCCGAAGTGATTCCGAAGCCGTCCAGGCGGAAGAAGGCAGCGCCTAACTACGGAGAGGCAGTCTTGAAGCAGCGCCTTAATCCCGATGATGGCACGTTCTACTTCAGCCTGAACGCCAACTTGAGTGATAAACATGGTTCTTGGCTGGAGGACAAGCTGGAGAATTGCACGGTAGGGCAGGTGCTGGAGCAAGCGGCAGCTTTAGAAAAGCAGGTTGAGGAGCGCCGCGACGACATTCGGTCAGGGATAGAAGCCCAAATTGAGCAGCGGGTGCGCAATCTTGTAGAAATGTCTGAATTCACCCTGAAGCAGGAAATAGCGGATTTGAGGGCGCAATTACAGAACGCTGCCGAGGCGACAGTTGTGGGTAAGAAAGCGATCGCTACTACCGATGCTGTTGATGACAAAGCATCAGCTGAAGTGGCTTCAGTGGCAGCATGTACCACTGTGGGTGAGAAAGCTTTAGCTACGACCAATAATCTTGATGATGAAGCATCAACGTCTGGGATCGCTCAAGCCGCAGGCACGACTGTGGGTGAGAAAGCTTTAGCCACGCTCAAGGCTGATGACTCAGCATCAGATGAGGTGGGAGCAGTGGCAGCAAGTACCACGGTGGGAGAGAAAGCGATCGCCAAAAGTGATGTTCTTGATCACGAACCATCGGCAGAAGCGCTTTTTGAACCCATAAGCGCCACAGTGGGTGAGTTCGATGAAGTCACGCTGAAGGAGAATGATGATTCAGCATCAGCTGAAGCTGCTTCAGTTCCCACAAGTATCGCCCAAGCCCTTGAACCGGAGGCAGCAGAGCCAACTGATGACTCCTCTGGTACTACCGCCCAGGAGCCGGGCGACTTCTCTGTGGTACTCTTTGAACCCGCTACCGCCACAGATGACGAAGAGGCGCAATATCCGGTGAAGGTAACAAGCCTGACTGACACCGACTCCGACGCAAGAGGCACCCAGGAGCAGGAAATAACCCCGCCTTGGAAACAACTATCGCAGCTTCGGGAAGCTGAAGGGTTTCTCCAGGAAATAGACGGTCATATCAACAAATTCAATTCAGACTTAGCAACGGAGGGATTAAATAGAATTGTCTCGAACCAATTCCGGGATGCGCTGAAGAACCGGCAGAAGTTGCGCTCAACTAAGATTGGGCAAATAATGGCTGTGGCGGATGACAGCGGGATTATCGCGGACTACGAGGCACTACGAAGTTCTGGACGAGTAGTTTTGGCGCCCTCGTATGCATCGGCTTTGCTCAGGCAAGCTGAGTCCTGGTCAGAGGTAGAGATGGTGGTGGGGAGAGAGCGAGATCAATTGCTCAGGGCAGTGAAAGAGTGGAGCGTGGAAGAGAAAGCGATGCTGGTTCAGTTGTTGTCGTCGCACCTGGAGGCAGAAGCAAATGGCTTGGAGAAGATCGATTGGATACCTAATAAGTTGCTTTCAAAGGTGTTGTCGAATTTCACTTTCAGATTGCAGCGGATTAAGCACAGCGATAATTTGGTTGATGAAGTCGAGATGGAATATTTGGAGGGGTGCAAGTTTGTTTCGGTTCAGAATCTGGGCGATCGCCAAGAACAATGGGTGTTTGAGTTCGAGTCGAAAAATATTCCGATGTTTGACCGGGAGCGAATTGAGATAGAGAAGTTTTAAGCTCAAAGCATTAGTTGAGAGTCATCCTAATTCTGTAGTCACTGCCTAAAAACATGAAGAGCGAGAATATTACTGGCGAAGCCGATATGATTGCGGCTTCAGTGCGATCACAGTTTGAAGATCTGACCGATGAGCAATACAAACGTTTGCTTTTCTTTGTTGGTTCGCCTAATGGTCGTAGACAAGCTAGATTACAGGAGATTAAAGCGAGTCAGCCAAATTGTGTGGGAGAAATATATATTGGGTATCTGATTGACATTTCTTTGGTTTCCACCCATTTGAAGTATGGTAGGTTACAGGTTTCAGTACACACTCCTGATGGTAAGATAGTTCGGCCTATTTTGAACTCCCAGACGGGAAATGTAATTAAGCCCAAAACGAAAAATCCCCAAATGACGGTTGATTGGGTAGTTAAAAAGGTCAAGAAATATATTGATAAGTGGATTGAGTTAGGCGTGTACGTTAATTGTTTTTAATGACTGTTGGTAGAAGAGGGAATTGCTTTTTCAAGCGCTTAGAATTTTGCAAAGAGCGCTGCTGTTCGAGATCTACGTGAGAACGCGCTCAATTTCGTTGAGCGCGTTCTCACGACTAATGATCATGCAACCAATCGGTCAAATCTTGCATTGAGCCGAAATCAAGCAAGGCTTCACCCAATTCTTCCAGTTGCGCCAGGGGAAGTTGCTGGATATGCTCAAGCATAACTGGTGTGATCTGACCAACCCGACGAGCTAAGAGACGCAGGACTAGGGATGCTCCTTCTTCCTGTTTACCTTCGTAACCGTTCAGGGGGGGGGTAAAAAAGTTTCCGCTATGAAATCACATGTAATCAGTACGAAAACCAGCCTAGATTTAATTTTTCCTAGATAATTGTGAGTAGTTAAAACTGCTATACTGGTTTGCCAATTGTCTAATAGACATTTTAGGGAGGCTGTTTATATGTGCATAAGTTCTAAAGCTTTTGCTTAGCAAGGTTTTGAAGTTCATGCGCATGACGTACCCCCTAGATTTTTCCCGGACATTAAGCTCTGGCCGTGTATTGAAGATCACGCGAGAGCGCCTAGAATGACCTAGTTGACGGCCAGAGCTTAATGTCTGGTTTTTTTGTAACCCCCCCCGTGAACGGTTACTTACCTTCTTCCCTGCCTTCAAGCTTGGCTTCAAGCTGCACCCGCTGCCGAATCTCTTGCTCGATTTCTTGATAGATAACTGATTCCCGCATTAGATCCTCTCTCAAAAACCGTCGAATCAAGTTTAAGTCGAATTTCAGCCCTGCCAAGATCTCAGTATAGGCGGAGATATCACGCTGCTGAATAAGCTCCGAGCTGAAACTGATTCAAAGTTGGTCAGCCGTTTATTGAAGATCTCTCGTTGCGCCACTAATAACCCTAGTTGACGGCTGACCAACTTTGAATAACTTTTTGGCGTTGCATAAATGCGGGATGATTCAGATTAATACTGGTATTTTCCAAAACTTTAAGTAGTGAAGTAGCAATCGAACTGAATACTTCAGCATCTCCACGGACTTGGAATAGCATAATGTTTTTCGATGCAGGCGTGCTAAATAATGACGTAAACGGGTGTTTTCACCTTCAACTCTAGTCATGTATGTTTTGCTGACGATATGGTCTGAATCAGCAATAAAAGTGGGGTAAACTTTCCATCCATCTGTGACATAGAAATAGCACTGCCAACAGTAAACAATGTCCCACAGAGGTTTAAAGGTTTTCGCACTATGGTCTCCCAAAATCCAAGCCAAAATTCCTTCATTAAAGTGATTTACTGCTGTCCACAACCAAATCTTGTTTTTTTTTGAGCCGACAAACGTTTCAAGTTCATCTAACTCTCCAACTTCGGGAATTTCACTTTCTGCTGGTGCATCAGGTAGCTGTGAGCCGATTTGTTTGAGCCAATAAATTATGGTTGTATGATGAACTCCTGTGACCCGCTCAATGGCACGAAACCCCATCCCGTTGACGTACATTTTCAAGCACTCTTGTTTAATTTCATCGGAGTATCCTTTTGGTAGACTATAGACATCGATAAATTGACGACCACAATTGACGCAAATGTAATTTTGTTTACCTCGCCGCTTCCCATTTTTTCTGATCTCCGTAGAGTTGCAGTATAAGCATTGCATAGTACATAACCTCAATTCCTCCCTTAATTATGCAACGCCAACTTTTTTGTAACTCCTCAATCAATTCCACTTGAGCAGCAACTTGCTGTAACAAAAATGGAGGTGAATCTGTCCTTGCCAACACTGCCAGTGGTAGCAGAGCAGGGTTAGCCAGCAGGGGCTCTGGGTCTTGTTCCCACAACCGTATGACCCGATAGCGATGAATAGTATTCCCCACAGCAAACTGCTGTAGGTATGCTGCATCATTGTTCGTGGGTTTGAGGAAAATGACCACCTGCTCAATTGTATAACTGTACTGCCAGCCGTATTGCCGATAAAGCCTAACAAAATAATCGAGCATCCGTAGAGGCAGGGGAGGACTGGACTGCGGTTCGGTCTGAAACTCTAAATGCAGAATCTGCTCAAGCTCAGGCAGAAGATATAGGGCATCGGCGCGGATTGGCTCCTTATTCAACTCGGTTGGCAACTTCTGAATCCCCACCTCATCCACAGCCAGCAGCCAATGGACAAAGGCTTCGGGGTACTCGGCTGCTAGACGCTTGCAAATGTTGTCGTATGCCACAGGGGTTGTGCATCAAAATCGGTGATTCAATCAGAGCGATCACGGTTGGGTAGCTCAAATCCAACCAGGCCACCACTCGCTCGCTTCTACTCGTCTAAACCCAGGTCTTCATCGTCACCTAGAATCTCGAAATCATCAGCAACACCTTCAGTATCGATCAACCCCGATATTTCTGGGTCTTCCGTGTCCAGAAGATCTTCAGGTTCAGAGTCAGCAGCACGGGCCATCATCCGACCGCTGAAGAGAGAGCCAGTCGAGCAACGTAGTCTCACCACGCGGGGTTACAAAAAATCCAGACATTATGAGTCCAGCCGTGTGTTGAATATCTCTCGGTGCGCCACTAATAACCTAGTTGACGGCTGGACTCATAATGTCAAGGAAAAATCTAGGGCAATTACTTGCGCTGGTTGAGAACGCGGTTGTTGAACCAAAGGGTTTCTGTTCATCTACAATCCTCAAGAAAAGCGTAAACTTCATATTAACTTCGGTTGCAAAAAGCTGCTAAGCTCTCTTATGAGAGAGCCAGGGGCTCACCACTCCCAGCGGCAGTGCGAGCGCATGAAGACTGCGGCGGGGGCAGGAAGCAGATAGCTAAAGCGTGGTGGAGCACCGAAAAATGAGATTAGACCCACCCCTTAAGCTCTGGTGGCAACATAAAGCCAAAATAACCAAGACCCCCGAAGGCCGCTTCAGCAAAAATTACTCAAAAAAGAAAGGCCCTGGCGGCGAGCTAGAACCTTTCTTTATCGTTAAGCAGTCTCTCGCTATTTTTTCTGTTTCCAGTTTCTGTGTGAGCACTTTCCTTATGCATCTATGAAAAAAGTCACCGTCAGCCTACCTAATGCCCTCGTCATGGCCGACGGAAAAATCAAGAGTTATGCAGGTGATTCTGATTCGGAATAGGTTATGCGTTTCCCTTGAATTAACTCACGTTGCACTGCCTCTGAAATTACGCTTCGCAACCATTCACTCCGTTGGGAATCTGGCAACGCTCGCACTGCCTGGGCTATTTCCTCAGGTACGCGAACGGATAAAGCCTTTTTGTCCAGAGGCTTTTCACCTGCTTGCTTGAAGCGTGTCTCGTAGTCTCTTCTTTTGACTGAAGCCATACTCCCTAGGTTTTTGATCAATCTTAGCATCCCTGTAGACAAGGCTGCAAGATCAGCTATTTAGCACAAGTATAATTGACATCCCTGTAGACGCGGGCTATTATTAAACAATAAGGCAAGCAGGCCGACCACTAAACGAAGAAAAGCCTCTGCTGCGCAAACAGACAGAGGCGACCAAAAAACAAAATCTAAGGACAATTGTAAATGACTACATTCCAAGAGCGCTTCGACACCTATTACAACGCCAGAGCGGACTACAACAGCTATCGGGAGTCGCTAGGCTACTACCAGGACAACGGTATAACCCGCTGGGAGCCTTTAGCCACGGTTGACGAGGAGTTACAAAAAAGTTATTCAAAGTAGGCCCACGCCGTCAACTAGGGTTATTAGTGGCGCAACGAGAGATCTTCAATAAACGGCGTGGGCCTACTTTGAATCAGTTTCAGCTCGGAGCAAGAGTTGCGATTTGGGCCAGGAGCAGCGACACGCGGCGAAATCGACGATTATAACTGGAGCGACTGCAAAGAGTTCTAAAGACGGTTGGGTTTGGGACTTCTGTCCTCAACCCAACCCTACCAATTGTAGTCAGTTAAGGCTTGTAGCATGAACTCCAATACGATCAAAAAAGTCCACAGTCCTCAAGTTATCTCAAGCGAACAAATTGATTTGCTACGCAAAACTATCTGCGCATGGGCAACAGAAGACGAGCTGAAGATGTTCCTTTGGCAATGCCAGAGGACTGGGCTCGATCCATTTTCTCGTCAAATATATGCAGTTAAGCGCTGGGACAGTAAAGAAAGGCGAGAGGTGATGGCAATCCAGATTGCCATTGACGGGTTCAGGTTGATTGCCGAGCGTACTGGTAAATATGCAGGGCAAATGGGTCCATACTGGTGCGGTAACGATGGCGAATGGCGGGAAGCTTGGTTAAATGCCGCGCCGCCTGCTGCTGCTAAGGTGGCAGTCCTACGGCATGACTTCAAAGAACCATTGTGGGCAACAATGTCTCGTAATAAAGTGGACAGCCGTCAGCTAGGTTATTCGTGGTGCTCCGAGAGTTACTCAATACACGGCTGTCCACTTTATTACAGAATTCATCTTCGGGGTGTGGCACGGTTCCAGACTTACGTCCAGACTACTAAAACTGGCGAACCAACAACCTTTTGGCGCAACATGCCAGAAGTGATGATTGCCAAGGTAGCTGAGGCTACTGCACTACGTCGGGCTTTCCCGATGGAAACCTCTGGACTATACACCCGTGAGGAGATGGGGTCTGGGGCAGAGGACGTAGAAATAGTAGACCCAGAAACAAGAGCGCTCGAAAATGTTGGATCTGCTCAACCAATCTTATCAGGCACACCAAAAATTTGGCGCAGCTGGGAGCACGCTGGGGATGCGCTTACCTGGGCTGCGGCAATGCTACCGGACAAGAGTACCGAAGAGTTGAGAAGACTTTTCTCAGAAGTGCCAGCCGTTAATGGTAAGAAAGCGCCTGCTTTTGTAGAGAAAGTCTTGGAGCTGGCAGTTGTGTTGCAAGTTGGATAACGCCAACAAATACTCTCAGTAACGTAACTACTACTGGGAAACAAAAACACGCTCTGTAATCTGAACAAGTCCACAACACAAAAGCGTGAAAACTTTCGAGAGCATTCTGAGTATTGGAGTTTTGAATAACTGGCTCAGAGAATACGGATAATAGACATGACAAATT
>CAXUIG010000264.1:0-9058 GCA_964250845.1 uncultured bacterium
TTATACTCGTATAGCAAGCTTTGCGCTCGCTCGCCTTTAGTCTAAACTCCAGTCAAAACCACATTCGGTGCATTCTGAACCACATTCGCTGCAACCAAACCACATTAATTGCAAATAAGCTGTAATACTTACTATTCGCGACTCACAGCATTTTAGGGGTCAAAAGTGTCCAATTTATACGAGCGTATTAACCGAACGCATATGCCCGGATGAAGTGGTTTAAATCAGTCAGCATCTGCTCAAATTAATAGCTGACAAGGTTTTCCTCAAATGAGCTGCTATTTGCATTTATTGTGGTTTTGACAAACTTGTTTGTGGGCTATTTGCAGAATAATGTGGTTCAGAATGCATTTATTGTGGTTTTGAAGCCCCCTTTATTTGCAGATAATGTGGTTTCACGCATCGCCTTGGCAAGCAGTTTCAGCCCTTCTTGGCAAGCAGGTCGCTACAGGTAGGTCATAGTCCTCTGGGCAAGTCGCACGCGATCGCTTCCAGTTGAATCACTTGCTCCATATCGAACGAAAGCTGGTGCCCCACTGCGCTCAGCATCTTGCAAGCGTTCATGAACAGGCATCGCTCGAAGAGCGAGCGTTAACCAACGGTTCCGCCAGTGACGTGCCATATCCCGGCTAATTTCTAGTTAAAAAGGCAATTTCTCGGTGATTATGTCCCTGATCTGCCAACAAAATAATTCTGGCTGTCAGGGCAATTTGCTGAGGCGTGCTGTGACGATTGACGCTCCTGTCGTAGTTCTTGGCGATCCGCTTCGTTCAACTGTAGGGCGGAAGGTGCGAGTCTAGGCAACGGATAGAACCTCCATTTATCTCAACTATAACAATGGTAGGCTAAGTTGTGCCGGAGTCTACTAGCAATGTTGGGGGTGTCACAAAGTGTCGTCAAATCCAAGGAAAGTACAAGCAAAGTAAATGGATATTATACAAGAAACCCCAAACTTACTAATTCTCCAAGAAAGACCAGCTATACTAATTGTAGTATTTAGTGTAATATGGCTATTAGTGAGTGGACCATTCCTAGTAATATTTGTCCTATTAGTGATAAGATTTTAATTTCGTTTTTTTGCACATTTGTTTTTGGGTTTGGCATTTTTATTGTAAACCTTGTTATATTTAATACTTAACCAATTAAAAATAAGATTAAAAAAACCGAACGCAATATTGTTTTTCAAAGGTACAATATTTTTTCTTAAAGGGTTAATAAAATTACACAAGCTACATTCAGTAGATACTATAGGTATTTTAGGACCTATTTTTGTTGCTCTTTCTCCTATTTATGTGATATTTTACTACTTCTTAACAGTTACAAACACATTCGATCTAAATTCGAATATGTTTATCCAAACCAAAGATTGGTGGGTATACAAACAAACTATTAAATCCGAGCTTAGAGACATCCAAAGATTTGAAATAGAAAACCTTAGTGAATATAATCCCACAGAGAATGGGGGAGGTACTTATACTGATGAATACCGAATTGATATTGTTTTAGTTTCAGGTGACTGGATATGGTTAACCCTTAATGGTAGTGGTGACAAGAGAAATCAAGAAATTTTGGTGGTTCACATAAAACGATTTCTCCATATAAATTAAATCCAAATAAATTCTGTCGTGCCCTACAGAAGTATGAATGGGAGCATCCCAATGAAAGCAAAAATACGCGATGCCCGTCAGTATAGAGGAGTTGAATTGAGCACTCCACCTATGACTCCAGAAGACATCAAGCGTTGGCTTTTCGTGTAGCACAGAGATCGCTGAGATTCTGTACCGCTCTTGCACCCGAAAGCGAGTTAGAGAACTTGGATGGCATCGAGCGGAGCGTGCGTCGCCAGATGCTGGAACACGTCAGCCCACAAGGTGGCCCTTTTTTTATTAATACTTCTGAAAAATTTTATAATGATGAAGTCATAGACGCGGCTGTGGATAAATTCTCCGCTCATGCTTGGTGGGATTCGGGACAATGCTGGAAAAATATTCTTAATAACTTCCGCCTAGTTATTCAACAAGAGGGTGTTTTTTAATTTAATTTAACGCAAGGCTCGAAGGTGTTTCCAATTCCCCACTTATCCTTGGGATTTTATCGACTGATTGCGCTAATGAATAAATTCCGAGGAGCAGTTCCAACACCTGTGTCATCCGAGGATTTCCAATTTTCCTCTGCCTAGAGTGATGAAAGAGCGATAAGCTCACCTCAGATGGGGTTAACATCTGTGTACGTTTATGCCCAAAGCGTGTTAGCTGACCTTGTCAGATTGCTTTCGGCCAAGCCAACTAGAGCCAAGCATAACTAATGTTGCCATGCTGAAAATTGCGATGCTGCTGGGCTCAGGAACCGGCTCGGCGCGGTATACAGCTTCATGAGTAGTACCATTGGCATCGGTGAGCGTAGCAACAAATACGACCTGGTCGGAATTATTTAGCGCCTTAGAGGAAAGAATAAGGTTTGTCACCGTGGAACCATCAAGGAGATCGCCAGTACCGATAACCTTATCCGCCACTGGATCCGACCCTGTGAAGATGCCAGTGCCCCCGGCGGTAAGCTCAGCTCCAAAGGCCACCCTTCCCGAATCATTGATGGAGAGTGTGGAGTTGGGCAGGGAGGGGAAATTAAATTGTTTAAAGGGGCCGGTGCTGTCGACGATTTTAGTCAGCTGCCCGTCGCTGCTGGTAAAGATACCAGAGTTCGTGTCCTTGAGGCCAGCGGAGAAGGCTACCGTTCCCAAGTTGTTGATAGCGTTACCATAGAACGCATTAAAGGGGCTACTGGGGCTGGTGTTTGCGGTGGTGTTGAATGATCCACCGTTGCCGGTGTAGAGGCCAGGTCCTCCCGTCAAGCCAACAGCAAGAAAGGACACCGTTCCTGAGTTGTTAATGGAGGGGAAAGCTACGAATGGCTTTGCTCCGGTGGGGCTCGTGGCCGGAACGGCGGCGATTTGAGTAGGCGGCTTACCGATGAAGCCGGTGAAGATGCCAGAGCCCCCTGCGTTCAGGTCAGCCTGAAACGCCACCATTCCCGCATTATTGATGCCGCTTAGAGTGCCAAAGGGTATACTGCCGAAGCCGCTGAAGGGACCGCTCTTAGTGTCATAGAGAGTTTTGACTCCCCCATCGCTGCTAGCAACGAAGATGCCACTGCCCCCCGCTTCCGCCTTCAGGAAAGCTGGAAAGGCGACCGTTCCCGAGTTGTTGATGACGGGCGTTTCGAACCGACTAAAGGGACTTTTGGGGTCGCTGGCGTCGGCAATGGTGGTGACCGACACCCCGTTGCCAGTGTAAATGCCTAAGCCCGTGTTATTCGTACCACTTATGAAGGACACCGTCCCTGCATCATTAAGGTAGGCGTCATAAATGTTACTAAAAGGGAGGCTGTTGGTGTCGGCGATCTTCGTGTACTCGAAGTTTGCCGCTTCTGCGCTCATCGGCAAGCCCAGGAGTAAGCTGGTCACGGCTACTGGAACACTCAGGTGTAATTTCATTCCACTTTCCTTGTTTAATGTCATAATTCAGGCGGAAGTAGGTAGTAAAAATAGTGTTTCTTTAGGGAAGGTTGCACCAATATCTGAGATATTTCTATTATCCTCAATCACGACAAAAAAAGCGGACAGAACAATTTTCTAGTGGCTCTGGTTCTCCAGATAAAATTTGAGCTGCAAGCCTTAGCACTTGCCGGTAGTTCTTCTACAAATGATATGCACCATATTTTTAACTTGCTTTTACTCTCTAACTTAAAAATTACACATAAACCAGACTTAAAATATACAGGTTTAACCTTTTATCTCGACTGATTTGAAGCATCTGCATGCTAAAGTATGAACCGACTCACTACTAAAGTCGGGTGTCCCCACTAGCCTCGTACCACCAACTTATGCTAACAGGGTATTAGGTTTTGTCGTCGAGCTACACTGCCGCGAAGCTGCCTACAACACATTGAGTCAAATCTAAAAACTTAATTAATATAGGAGTTTAATGTATGCGTTCTCAGTGGGAATGTTTGCTGCAAAATTTGGGTGAATGGCATGGTTCCTTTACTAGTTTCTCGCCACATAGAGAGCTACTAGAAGATACGCCCACCATTGTTTCCCTAGAAGATTTGAACGATAAACAGACTATTCGCCAGACCGTCCATCGCGTCCTGCCCAGTACTAATGGAGCCGCAGTTCCACTTGTACAGGATAAAGTTCTGGAATACAGTTCCCTGGGACAGGATGTAATGTTTTTTGAAAATGGGGCCTTTTCTCAAGGCTCGATTCAGCTAACTCCCGGTTCAGAATTCGAAGCCGAGCTAGGCTTAATTGATGGCGATCGCCGCTTACGCATCGTCCAGATGTTTGATCAAACTGGTCAATTGGACAGACTGACACTGATTCGAGAAAGACGCGCCAGTGCTCCAATCGCAGAACGCCCACCCCTGACGGTAGATGACCTAGTGGGAGAGTGGCAGGGGGAAGCGGTGAAAATCTATGCATCCGGACGCAGTCCTGATATTTATCCCACAAGAATCCGCTTAGAGCAAAACGGCTCAGATCAGATAACTCAGCAGATCAACATTAATCAGGGAACCGAAACCCACAACATCCGCTCAACTGCAAGAATAGAAGGCTCGAGCCTCTACTTTGACGAAGGCCCCCGACCCTCTCAAGTGTTGCTTCTACCTGATGGTGCCTCTGCCACCTTTCCGCAGCGCCTAAAAGAAGTTGGACGTTTGTTTTTGGAAGTCGGTTGGCTGCTCCAACCAGACCTGCGCCAGCGGCTGATTCGCAGCTACAATGACCAGGGCCAATGGTTCGCTCTCACCCTGGTCACAGAACAGAAAACGAAAGCATAGGTGTAGGTATTTTCGATCATGCTGGGGACGCCGCCGCTTCGCCAGAGCGTGTCTATCGACTTGACAGGTCTCTTAGCATCTAAGTGCTCTGGCGAAGCTGGCTGAAATTGGCAGTTTTTTATTAGGGCTGGCTGCTTGCTGTTGCCACGTTGTCACCCTCGTCAGCAAAATTATACATAAAATATACATAGAATCATTGTAAGTTAACCAACTTTTATACTTTAAATATACAGTATTTTAAGCATTTATGCAAAGATATAAGGGGTAAATTTGAAAAAGTTTACTTACCCAAAACCTGCCATTATTATTCCAAAGTGGGATTGACATAAGTAATCTATCAATTGTTGTATAGTTATGTAAATGAGTCCGATAATTGGGTTGAGAAACTCATCAAGTTGTATAAATTTTCCATATAATCTAGGAGATTAATTGAATGGAAACGAAAGAAAAGAGACGTCTGGTAGTAGGACCTAGTGATGTTCAAACCATCGACGACAGAGGTGGTGAAATTCATGTGTTAATTTCTCCAGGCAGCGTTCAGTCCACCCAAATGATTATGGGTACAGCCACAGTTCCCGTCGATGGCAGCGTGTTGCTACACGTTCACCCTCACAGTGAAGAGTGCTTTTATGTCCTACAAGGCGAAGGAGAAATAAACGTAGATGGCATCGGTGTAGTACCCTTCAAAGCTGGTGAAGCGGTTCTCACTCCTAAAGGTTCACAACATTCGATTAAGAATGTGGGCAACCAAGAGATTCGCGTTGTGTTTGCAGCTGCGCCATTAGCACCTTCTCCCAAAGATGGACACATCATTCTTGAATCTGAACTTAAATAAATGCAGATCGTGATTAAGTAATCACCGAATGTTGGCCAGGGTTTATTCGACCTATCGCAGACATTTGATTACATACCAAGCCCGAACTTAAATCTCATCTCCGGCTCTTAATTCTAATAGAATTTTTGATCTCGGTAGAGGAGTGGGGGTTTGGTATTTTTTTTATGCATGTTTTTAAGATTACTGAAGGTGTAGATTTGGCGCTGGCTACATCCTGATCGCTTCGAGTACACTTACATTTGCCCCTGTAGGAAAGATTTTAGTCAGTTTGAAGCCAGAAGCCTCAAATAGGGCTCGATATTCCGCCTCAGTGCGTTCACAGCCACCTGGAAACAATACCAGCATATGAAGGTCAAGAAGCTTGCCTATAAAGGGTTCATTGCCAGGTGGAATCACCTGCTCGATTACCAAAATCTTGCCATTCTCTACCATGGCGCGGTGACAATTCTTCAAAATAGCGATCGCACGTTCATCATCGTAGTTATGGAGGATGTACCTAAGTATGTAGGCATCGCCACTGCTAGGTACAGACTCAAAGAAATCTCCAGCAACCAATTCACAGCGTTCTGAGACTCCCTCCGCCCCAATTAAATCCTTCGCCCCTGCAATCACTGATGGTTGCTCGAACAGAACGCCTTGCATCGTTGGGTTGGCAATCAGGATTGAGGTTAGGAGAGAGCCGTTGCCACCGCCGACGTCAACCAATTTGCTGATACCTGAGAAGTCGTACCTCTTAAGGATCTCGGCTCCTGCTGCTGAGGAACCACTTTTCTGCGCCTCGTCGTACCTCTTTTCCGATTCTGGGTTCTGGGCAAAGTACTGGAAGAGTGGCATACCGTACAAATCTTCAAAAGCACTCTCACCAGTCTGGATGCTGTAAAGAAAGTTTCCCCAAGATTGATAATATTCCCCACCGACCATACTTACTATGGCGCGCATTGAGCCAGGAACATCAGTTTGGAGACAAGCAGCAAGCGGTGTTAGGCTAAAGTAGCCAGGCTCTTCCTCAGCGAAAACCCCCAAACTAGCAAGCCCACGCATTAGTCGATAAAGAGCGCCTGCGTTCACTTGGGTTGCTGTTGCCAGTTCATCACAACACTTCGAGCCGGATTTCAATAAGTCAGCGATACCAAGCTTGGCGGCAACGTAAAGCGCCTGCGAAACCCAATAGCCACTTGCCATTTGCAGTATTGCCTTTTGTGGCTGGAGAGCTGTTGAAATCTGGGTATTTTCTGGTTGTAGTTCCATAGTAAAAAAAATAAGTTTATGTATGAATCAAGGCAAACACCAGAACCTGTCAACTGACGACGCAAACCTAAATCAATATAGTATAATTATTACCTGTTTGACTCCCTGAACCAAACTATAAACATAAATTTTACATAAACTCTACAGTCTTAACCCCCGACCTAGACCTATTTTTAAGCATCTGGATGCAAAAATATGAACCAAATGACTACGAAAGTCGGCGGCTACCACTACCTCCAGTTCTAAGGTTAGACTAGCAAAGATAAGCCGGTATGCTGCAAAAACTTGGGATGTCTCAACCTGTATAGAGACAGCGATTTGTGTGCAAATCACTTAAATAGGAGGTATCAAAATGACTGCGATCGCCAAGAATGAGAAACTGACTACGATCTCAAAGAACGCCAATCTTGTCACCCTAATCAACAACTTTATAGTTGAACCCGAAAACCAGCAGCGGTTGATGGATCTATGGGTGGAAATTACTGAAGACGTAATGTGTAAAATGCCGGGATTTATCTCAGCAAATTTTCATATGAGTTTAGACGGGAAACATGGGGCGAACTACGCCCAGTGGAGGAGTGCAGAAAGTGGAAAAAACATGCGCGAGAGTGGAAAAAATAATGAGCGATACCAATATCTGCATGCTGAAGTCTTAAAGATTGCTAAGATGAATCCCGCCCTCTACGAAGTTGTCTACACAAAGAATTCATAGGAATTATAAATGACTACGATCGCAACGGAGAATAATTTAGTAACCCTGATCAACGTATTTACTGTTGAGCCGGAACATCAGCAGCGCCTGGTAGACATTTTTGTGGAAGCAGGCGAAGCGATGAGTAAAAAGCCGGGTTTCATCTCAGCTAACATTCACAAAAGTTTAGATGGCACGCGGGTTATAAACTACGTCCAGTGGCGGAGTAAAGAAGACTTAGAAGCGATTTCTAATCATCCCGAGGCGACGGCGCACATTGATGAGATTAAAAAGTTGGCAAAGGGCAATACATCACTCTACGAAGTCTGCGCTATCTGCGAGGGAGCAAATTTAGATTATGTTCGCTGAACTAAATTGGGGTAAGAGCGACCTTGAGGTTCACCTGAAGCTTAAGGGCGGCTGGGGCATGGAAAACCTCACCAGTGCTTGCGGGTGGATTGCTAGCGGTGTGCGCTGGCGCACCGCCAAGAATTCAACCTTCGTCATTCACACTGGCAGAGGCTTTTCAGACAACCTAAGTGCGGTGCTTGATGGCACGGTAGATTTTGCCTTTACTACGCCCATGGTCGGGGCTGATATGGCCTTGAAGGGGCGGGGAATGTTCAACACTCCACACCCAAACTTGCGGGCAGTCGCGGCGCTGCCTCATCGTGACAGGCTGGTTTTAGCCGTTGATGCCGAGGTAGCTGACCGCTACGAGCTGCACACTTTCAGTGACTTCGTTGCCAAGCGCCCACCACTGCGCATCGCCACCGGGTTAAACGATGGCGGCAATATTGTTGGCTACTCCGTAGAGAAAGTGCTTAACGCTCACGGTATGGCTTGGGAAGACCTTGAGCAGTGGGGTGGGCAGTGGCTGACAGCGGAAACACCACCTCCGGCCCTATCTTGGTTTGCCAACGGTGATGCAGATGCCCTGTTCCACGAGGCAGTGATGATCTGGCCGATGTTTATCGGGCAGAAGCTGATCCGATTTTTGCCGATTGAGCTAGAGGTACTGGAGCAACTGCATGAGCAATATGGGTATCGGCGGGCAGATATTGAGCCGGGCGACTTCGTGGGAGTGGAGCAGCCAGTGCCAACGTTGGACTTCAGCCAGTGGTTACAAGTAACCAGAGAAGAGGTGCCTGAGGAACTGGTCAATTTGGTAACAAGCGTCATTGTGGAAGACCGGGCCAACTTCGAGTCCAGGTATCGAAAACAGCCGCTTAAGCAAAGTGCGTTGTACTACCCGATCAAACCCGAAGAAATTTGTCAGACTGGGCCGATACCATTACATTCAGGGGCCAAGCGTTACTATCACGAACACGACGTGCTGGCGTCAAGAAGAGGACAAGGAGAAGGGGAGATGGGGGAACAAGACAACAAGGGGACAAGACGACAAGAGGACAAGACGAACTCTTTCCCCCCCTCTCCCCCTCTCC
>CAXUIG010000265.1:0-9039 GCA_964250845.1 uncultured bacterium
GTACGTTGCTGGGATGTGTACACTGGACTTGCTCTGTGTATTTTGCAGGGACATACTAAGTGTGTGCGCTCACTCACCTTTAGTCCAGATGGTAAAACCCTGGCTAGTGGTAGCCAAGATGAGACTATCAAGCTTTGGGACGTTTTGACGGGTGAGTGCCTAAAAACTCTGAGAGCGGACAGACCCTACGAAGGTATGAATATCACTGGTGTTACAGGTTTAACTGAAGCGACTATTGCAACGCTAAAAGCTCTAGGGGCAGTGGAACTTTAAATATGCTATATAACTCAACGCACCCAAAAGCTACCAGGCTCAATTTAAAACAATTTCCCATGACAAATTTTCGTTCTGAAAGTTATAGCTGTCGTGATCGTTGATATTCGTGTCACTCAGTTCAAGGTTATAAAAATCGACAAATTCATGATCAAAGTAGGGACCAGCGTGCCAAGTGCCAACGTCTAACTTGATGAAGCAATTACCCGGAATCAGAAAAGCTGCGATTTCCTCTAATATCGGCTGGGGCGCATCTGTTGGTGGGGAAACTGCAATCAACCATTCCTTGCATAAGAGCGAACCTAAACACTGGGTGCATTGGACGTGGCGAGTCATCGTGTGAAATTGACGGCCTCTGTGCTGAAGACGCATGATGTAGAATCGGGGGATGCCGTTCTGGAGTACTAGCTGAGCATCCTTTGAATCGTAGGGTTTGCCGTCGAAAGACATCCAGATAACTTGACCATAGCGCTGAAAGCTTTCTGGCGTTATCAACTGAGCGGTTAATTGTTTGACCAACTTCCCTGGAGCCATAACGTATCTTAAAATGCAGCTTGCGACTACTTTACAGCAGAACCGTCTATGTCATATCAACCTTGTTATATATTTTCCCCAGGGCGTCGTTTCCTGTTAACGTTGTCAAGTGTGTTACTATTTCTAGGTATGGAAAGCATCTTTTCTTTGGCTCCCAGTTTCGCAGCCTCAGAAATTCGCTTTAGATATGCAGTGTTTGAGGAATCGCTTCCTGTTAAAGATTTACGTACCTATGCCGAAACTCAAAAGGCTTCTTCTCAGCTCAAGCATTTACTAAGCTTTGTTGGGTCTGAAAATCAATCAGCTGTACGAGAGGTTCTCCAAGTTAAGCTTCCCCTTAATATTGTAACTGTGGATAAGCTGCTAGAGACGGATTTGGGTAAAAAAATTATGTTTGAGTTTGTCAAGGTAATCATACGTCGTGACAAGGCAGGAGTTCAGGCTTTACGAGCTGCCTCTATTTTGGGAACTCATTCACCAGAAGGTTTGAGCTTAATCACCTTTCTAGAAGCCTATCCCAGTGAAAGAATAACGTTTGACTTAAGTCAAGCTCCAAAGTTAATCGATTTCATGTTCGACGACCAAAGCCAAGTCCATTTAAACTCCATTTCATCCCAAAATCTATTTAGCGACCACCTTAGTTCGGCACCCTGGTGGCAGCTTGCAGTTGAATATCAAAACATTGATACCCAAGGCAAGCAATATTATGGATGCCTATTTGGTGACTCTATTTCTTCTGGAGTTGGCAATACCCTTGGTGAGAACATTTATAATTTTGCCCTGCCTGGACTCAGTACAACTTCACTAGTTGAACAAATAAAACACTTAATTCCTGCAAATGTAAAATGCCAAAACGCAATTTTTGCCATTGGTACAAATGATGCTATGTACGGAATTAGTGATGCTCTGTTTCTGAAACAAATGGAGGAAACGATTGCAATCGTGCAATCACTGGGAACTAAAAAAGTGATTTTAATTCCTGCTTTTTACTCAACTGTTGCTGCCAGTTATAACCCGAAGTTAGCAGGTACAATTCCAAGAGTAGAGGAAATCAACGCTCTAATCCGTCAAGTTGCTGCAACAGAGAAAGTTCCAATTGAAGCTGAAGGTATACAGACTTTATTTAAGAATCGAGCCCTAAAAGAAAATTTAACTAATGATGGTGTACATCTGAATGCAGAAGGAATAGAAATATATAGGCAAGCTCTCTTAAAAATACTCAATTATACGCATTAGCTTTTCGTCAATTAACCCTTTCTGGGCTCAAGCACACTACGGAGTTTTGAGTATTCATTGTGTCCCAAACAAGCGATCGCCCGCATCTCCCAATCCTGGCACAATATAGCCGTGGTTATCCAGATGCTGGTCAATAGCAGCAGTATAAATAGGCACGTCTGGGTGCTGCTCGTGAAAATGCTTGATCCCTTCTGGAGCAGCGAGTAAGCAGACAAACTTGATCGACACAGGGTTAGTCTGCTTAAGCCGATCAACCGCCGCAACAGCTGAGTTGCCAGTTGCCAGCATCGGATCGACCACTAACATATCTCGCTTGTCCACATCATGGGGGACTTTGAAATAATATTCGATCGCGACTAGCGTTTTAGGGTCGCGGTACAAACCAATATGTCCCACCCGTGCCGATGGCATCAGTTCTAGCATCCCATCCAAAATCCCCTGACCCGCGCGTAGGATCGAAACAATGACCAGCTTCTTGTCAGGAGCCAGCATGGGGGCATTCATTGGAGCTAGTGGCGTCTCGATTTGCTCATACTTGAGTGGCAAGTCGCGCGTCACTTCATAAGCCAACAACAGGCTAATTTCTTTCAATAGTGTGCGAAATTTTGCCGTACTGGTTTCGGCTTTACGCATCAGCGTTAGCTTGTGCTGAATCAACGGATGGTCGATAACAGTGACTTGCTCAACTGTCATGTTTGAGAACTGATTCTTTTGTTAAAATACTGTTCCATCACTTTCAATCTGAATTGGAGGGGCACCATTGGCTCTGTGTTCGGCTGCGATTCGCCGCCCAGCACTCCAGGTTCCCCCTTGCAGGACTTTAACCAATGGCAGTTCTTCAGCACTCATGCCTAAAGCTTCGCGCACTGCCGCTGCGATGTAGTCTAACAAAATTACTGTTAAGGCCCGCCACTCCACAATTACGTCTGACCCAACTGAGTGACGCTGCTGCAATACAACTGGATGTTTGACCTGCAACAGCCCCATGTCTAGACATAAACCCCCATTGCGATACTCTGGTAATCCGGTCAGAGCATCCAAACCAGTAATTTCCAGACCGAGTTCTTGCAATGGCTCCAGAAGGGAGTATGTGAGCCACTGGGAGAGTTTATGGAACGGCACTAACCCAGCGCCCAAACCGCCACTAGACCTATCCTTAAATTGGTCTACAAAAGCGGGATCGGTGTCTAAATTGCTATTAGGGATTGAAATAGGCCAGACATCGCCCAGATTAACCCCCGCAATTTCCAAACGTCCAGGCCAGATATCCCCCAGTCCCTCCAGAACTGCACTCAACACCGTTTCAGCTGCCAGCTGCCCGTTGCTTGACCGTTCTAGTAGATAATTGACCATCTGACCTGGACGTGGGTTCTCATGTCCAAACATCTGGGGTGACGAAAGTAGCGATCGCCCCAACCGCTGCAGCAATTCCAACCGCCCAATCACCCCAACCAGGGGATTTTCTGGATTCACCTGAAACCCAGCTGCCAACACCTCCTCAGTCAGTCCTTGCAGTCCTTGGGCGTCTGCCCAAGGACCATCCTTGGTGGAAAAAGTCCCCTGATAAAACATCTGGAAGCTTGCCACAGCTAAGCCTTCTGACCGGCGGAACACAAGACCTGTTTCTTGTTCGTAATACTGCCAGCGCTCACCTGCACCCGCATCCAGCAACACACTGATAATCACCAAATCAAACTTCGCGGCAGCTTTCTCGACCGGCGTCAGTCCTGCAAGTAACCCATCTAGCTGGGTTAGACGTGAGACGCCCCCAGCCTCAAAATGTCGCCAGCGACTATGAAACGGAATTTGGAGATCCGGGTACTGGTCACGAATTACCTCAATCACATAATCCGCCACCCGACCTAGCTGAGTCAAATCACAGACAAAGTACCTACTCTGATCTTCACACGCCAAGGTAAACAGCTGACCACAACGCTCCCGAATCGCTGCTGGGGAACGAAGGTATGCGATCGCCTCTTCAGTAAGTCCCATCAATCCGCCAATTCCCGTCCCTTAACCTCAGCCAGTTCAGCCTCTGACGGCACCTCGCCTTCCGTGTAGTAGCCAGCTGCCTTCTTCGCCTCAATTTCCACTCGCGCATCCGCTGGAATCAGCTCTTCTGGAATCGGCACCCGCTCCACAATCTCAATCCCCGACTGCGTGATGGCGTCGTACTTCAGATTGCTCATCGAGACCATGCGGTCAATGCGAGTAATGCCGAGCCAGTGTAGCACATCCGGCATCAGTTCTTGAAACCGCATATCCTGCACTCCAGCCACACATTCAGTCCGTGAGAAGTAGGCATCGGCGCGATCGCCTCCTACCTGACGTTTCCGGGCATTGTAAACTAGAAACTTCGTCACCTCTCCTAGAGCGCGACCTTCCTTGCGGCAATAGACAATCACACCCGCGCCGCCTGACTGAGCCGTTTGGACACACACTTCAATCCCATGCACCAGATAAGGACGGCAGGTGCAAATATCGCTCCCAAACACATCGGAACCGTTGCATTCATCATGAACCCGCACTGCTAGGGGTTTGTTCGGGTCAGTAATTGCTGCCAAATCACCGAGCACATACACCGTGAGCCCCCCAATTGGCGGCAAGAATACCTCCAAATCTGAGCGTGTCACCAGCTCAGGAAACATCCCGCCCGTCTGTTCAAATAAAGAGCGGCGCAACTCACCTTCAGCGATATTGAATCGCTTGGCAATTAAAGGTAGATACCATACTGGCTCAATCGCTGCCTTGGTTACAACTAAATCGCCACCCGGCTTCAGAATTTTGCCATCAACCGGCAATCGCCCTTTTTCTACCGCTTCTTGCAGTTCCGGCAGATTAATGTGAGCCTTCGCAATTGCGATCGTAGGTCGGATGTCATACCCTTGCTCGCAATACGAGGCAAATACCTCACCCACCAAGGCACCAAACGGATCAAGGGAAACAATCTTTTCTGGTTCAGCCCAGCTCGGGTGTGGTCCAATCTGCTCTACTGGTGAAGTATTAGTCAGATCCGCCCGGTGATCTGACTGCAGAGCGCCGCTAGCCACTGCCAGAGCGCGATAAATTGCATAACTCCCAGAGTGGGTGCCAATCACGTTGCGCTGTGCTGGTTTGGTTAGTGTGGCAATGATGGGGCCCCGTGCCTGTGGTTCTTTTGCCCCCCACTGAATCGGAATCGGTTTGGGGCCGAAGCGACTGGGATGGGAGGTCAGAACAATATGCCTGGAAACGCTTTTTTGGTCTGGCATAAATGCGAGGGTTCGGGGATGGTGTTATAGACTACTAAAGACGCTGTTGGCGTTAAGTTTAAATTCTAGAACAACAGTAGAATAAGGGACAGAAATATTGCTGGGGTCTGGGAGGGAGCGACATTGGATGAGCTGAGAGCGGTGCTGGAATTAGCCACAGAAGAAGAATTGCAACAGCTGACGGAAATCTTATTCCGCCGCAAGTTTAACCCCTTGGATTATGTTCGCACGCCTGACCCGTTAGATGTTCAAAGCCAAGACCGACTAGATTGGCTGGATACAATAGAGCAGCGATTTCGCTTTCTGGCGGCAGATGGGATGACGGTATTGCGGGGACGCACAGAACAAGTGACCTACCGTCAAGCCCTAATTCGTGTTTGTCGGTATCTCAAAATTCCTTACTCTATTAAGCTTACCACTACTGATTTAGAGGCAGAGGTATTTCTCAATCTGCTGGGCAGAGCGTGGAAACAACTGAGCACAACAGAGCAGCAAGCCTTGACGGTGCGGGTACAGCGATCGCTGGCTGAATCGAAACTGTCTCAACCGTTACCACTTTCAGTGCAGCGCGACCCCTTGGCGTTGCTCGTTAAAGGTGGCAGCGCCCTGGCGGTCAGTTCCATCCTCAAACCATTGTTGCTACAACAAATCGCGCGTCAGTTTGCGCTGCACTTTGCCACCTATCAAGTTGCCAGGGAAACATTGATTCAGGGCGGTGCCGTAGCTGCAACGCAGTTTCAGAACTACGTCGCGCTTCAAACCGCACAGCGGGGCATGGCTATAAGTGCCGCTCGTTATGGGGCAGCTCGGGGTGTGCTAGCCTGTTTAGGGCCGGTGCTATGGACTTGGTTTTTTGCTGATTTGGGTTGGCGGGCGATCGCCACTAACCATGGTCGCATCATCCCCACCGTCTTCGCCTTAGCTCAAATTCGCCTTACCCGCACCGAGTGCTGGGAGCCAGTTTGACAAGGTGAAAGCAAAAATGCCTTTTGCCTTTGGGAGCCTGCATCCTGACCGCCGTTTGCAGTTACCCTGGAACTATGCCCAACTGGGAATGTTGGCTCTGCCTCTCAATCCGTTGGTGGGCATCTTGGTTCTATTGCTAGCTTGTGGGCAGACTTGGCGACGACAGTATCACATAATTATTCGTCGCCCCCTGAACTGGGGACTCGCTGTTTTCAGCGTTTGGCTGGTGCTCACGGCAAGCTTGGCCTATGAACGGCAAACTGCTTTTCTCGGCCTATTTAATTTTTTACCGTATTTCTTCGTGTTTGCGGGCTATAGTGCCCTGATCCAAACACCCTCCCAGTTGCGGCAGTGGGCTTGGATTCTGGTGGTTACTTCCGTGCCGGTGGTGATCTTGGGCTTGGGGCAAATTTTTTGGGGTTGGGCAGGTCACTGGCAAGTTTTGTGGATTGTCTTGGATTCGATAATTGAACCCACCGGTAATCCGCCTGGTCGGATGGCTTCTATTTTCATGTACGCGAACACTTTGGCGGCTTATCTGCTGATCGTGTTCAGCCTCGGACTGGGGTTGTGGATTGAAACCTTTCAAACTTTGGCATTCTCACCCCTCAAATATCAGGCTAATAGCCCACGTCACGTACCCCTCACCGCTTGGCTGCGCTGGGGGTTTTTGAGTGTGGCGGTTATTGGCAATTTGGTCGCCTTGATCCTGACGGACTCCCGAAATGCTTGGGAGATCGCTATCTTTACCGCTATTGCCTTTGCCCTTTACCAAGGCTGGCGTGCGCTCGTGGCTGGGGTGGCTGGGATAGCGCTCACCATCCTCTGGGCAGCTTTTGGCCCCTCACCCGTGCAGCAGTGGCTCCGGGCGGTGGTGCCCGCTTTCTTTTGGGCGCGGCTAACGGACCAGCTGTATCCAGACCGACCACTGGCGACGCTACGGAAAACCCAGTGGAAGTTTGCCTGGTCTCTGACTCAGCAGCGTCCTTGGACAGGTTGGGGGTTACGGAATTTCACGCCCCTCTATCAGGCGCAGATGCACCTATGGTTGGGTCATCCCCATAATTTTTTGCTGATGTTAACAGCTGAAACGGGCATTCCATTTGCTGTCTTGTTCTGTGTTTGGGTGAGCTGGATCATTGTCCAAGGCATACAGCTGTGTCGCGATTGGCTAGTTGTGGCATCATCTGACTCTGGGCGGCAGATGGCTCAAGATCGACTTATTTTTTTCAGCTATCTCGTAGCGTTTTTAGCTTGTATCCTCTGTAACACGGTAGACGTGACGGTGTTTGATGCGCGGCTCAATTCGCTGGGATGGTTGGTGTTGTCAGCGATTTGTGGAGTTGTGTATAAACGGCGCGCTCTCCACGGCTAAGTTCAATTAGCCAGAGAGATGAATTAAAATAGGGTAATGCCAAAAAGCAGCGATGGGGGAAAAAACAACTTTTTCAGGCGATCGCCCCATGCCAAATCAAACAAGTTATTACGCCCTGCTAGGACTGCACCCCTCGGCGTCAGCGCTGGAAATCCGCCGTGCTTATCGGGAACTGAGCAAGCGCTACCATCCCGATACGACAACAGAGCTGACAGGTGCTAGAGCTACCGCCAAGTTCCAGCAACTGAACGAAGCTTACGCCACTCTCAGCAACCCAGAGCGGCGCCTGACCTACGACTTGAAGATTGGCTACTCGCGCCTCTCGGTGAGTCAGGCACCACCTGACTTGAACCGTCCGGTTTCGCGCTCCCAAGTCAATACGTCTTCGTCTGCTTACCTCGACCCGACCGACCGCCCCCTGTCAGCTGGGGAAATTTTTGCCCTGTTTATTCTGGGATTGACCTTTTTGGGCTGTCTGCTAATAGCGATCGCCATTGGCTTGACCCGTGGTGACACAGCTTTCCAACCGATAGTGCCACAACCGACCGAAGCAATACACCAACAAATTACCAGTAACCCGCCCCCTGCTCAGCCAAAACCATGATTCAACCACGATGGTAGTGCGACCATACCGAAGGTTAGTCGGACGGGTTTTCAAGCACAGGGTCTTTAATGATCAAGAGTAAATTGTGTGCTATAATTAACTTGGTTGTGTATAGATACACAGAGTCCAAACTTTCTGGAAAGCAAATGGCTAAACCAGTGAGTTAACGGGCGCTACCGGTGGTCAGCCGGAAAGTAACGCTCAAACCTGGCTCAATAGGTGATCTCGTAAGAGAGGGAGACATGAGTGTAGTCCGTTAGCCGGTCGGCCTGAGAATCCTAATCCAAGGCTAATTAGCCTACATGTTCCTCTATGTCTCTTCCTCCCGCTGATACTCCCCTATACAACCATCCCCTCCCCGAAATTGAGCAGTGGCTCAGAAACCACGGCTGCGAACAAGATCAAGAGCAGCTACATTGCTGGCGGATTCAGAAATCCAGATGGAAAGCAGAACTCTGGCTGGATGTTGATCAAATTACAGTCCGATATTTCCAAGCCGGGGAAGATAAACAAGATCTTCAACGCTCCTTCAAATATTCCCTCACTCGTCAGGATATTGAAGATGCCGTTTTCGCGGGTCCCTAATTGGGTATACTGCTCACCCCCTCACCCCCTCACCCCTAAACTCGACCAAACCGGCGATCGCGCTCTTGGTAGGAACACAACGCACGGTGAAACTCTGCCCGGTCAAAATCAGGCCAGAGAGTCTCGGTAATGTAAATTTCCGCATACGCCATTTGCCAGAGAAGGAAGTTACTAATTCGCATTTCCCCACTGGTACGGATTAACAAATCTGGGTC
>CAXUIG010000266.1:0-9007 GCA_964250845.1 uncultured bacterium
GCCTTTCCCCAACGGCTGTTCTCAAAGTGTTACCTGCTTTTGATCCATGCCAGTTCTGCTTCCGTTGCTTGGAGGTTGGAGTTGACTGAAGCCTTATTTTTGGCTTTTGCTGCCGCAATAGCACCCAGATTCTGCTTGGTATATTCCTGTAGCCTGGCCATGCTGTTATCAGCATCAGCCCAGCCAAACTGAGTTACTATTTCCACATCCACGACTTTCTCTTGGGCTATCACTTCGTCCCAAAACCACCTCATCCCTGCGGGATCTGCTGCCCATCCCTCCGGGGGTTCGTGAAATCTCAACACCCCGACATGACACTTACGGTAAGGCAGTTCAAACTCTCCATCCCCATGAACCGGGAATTTTTCTCCTAACAAACAAGATGTCATGTGGGCTTCGTAACCGTGCTGTGGCGCTACAATTCGCGGATTATCACCATTCGAATGCTCCCGATGATGCTTTTGCCTCAACTCTCCTTGAGCATTAAGTTCTATCCAATGCGGCAAGGGTCTAGTGGGGGTCAGCTTACCATTGAACTGCTGATACAGGTATTGCCACAAGGCTGACCCGTCCATTGGCGTTACCATCAACTTCATCTTATTCGCTAACAGCCCAAAGCGCTCCTGCCACGCCGTAAAAGCTCCATTCAATAGCTCTATGTTTTCTTTAACTTGCAGCTCTTGCCCAATCGGAGTGAAACGCTTGTACAAGAATTTTTCTACCAAAGCTATTAACAGTTCCAACTTGTCTGAAGTCTGCGCGGCATTAGGATCGACTGTATATGTGAAAAAGATGTAGTATTGCTTGAGCTTGCGTACCCCTGATCGTGTTAGCTCTTCTAAGCGTTTTTGTTCTCCTAGAATGAAGAATCTGGTTTCGGGTTCAGGTGCAATAGCTGCCTGAGCCGCCAAATCCTGAAGTCTAGAATCATGATCTCGGAATGACTTGGAAATGAACGTTACTTTGTCCGTGGGCTGCACTTCCCTAATTCCAGCCCACATCGCCTTGAGTCCCTCTAGGCTGAGCAGCGATTCATGGGTTGGTTGCCAAGTAAAGCCATAAACAAACTGCTTCATCGTCCCCTGTGAATTTAGTAACGCCCACATTGTCTGTTGCTCACGTTGGACGCAGACAGCGTTAGCTAAATCAAATTCGTCTTCTAATGCCGAATATGTCTGTACTTTTTGTTTCAATGGATTACTGATGCTCATTTATTTCCAGGAAACGTGAATAGATGATCACCAATTTTGTTTTTTTATTGGTGATCATCTATTACCTATGGACTCTAATTTGACCAACTTTCTTCTTGTGAAAGGGGTCTTTCTGTACCACCTTAATCCGAATCCATCTCGACTTGTGTCGATGAAATTTAGCTAAGAACACTCGTGGATCTTTCCCTACCACTATCAACCAAGTAGACAATGGCCACACTATAAGTAACAGCGTCCCCCATGTGGATAAACTAAAAACTTGACCAACTACAATGCCGCATATCAAAGAAAGTGCCAGTGGTCTTAGGTGCGCAGGATGTAGAAAAAAGATGTTAGCTTGGGCGGCAACCGCTCGATTTACACGCCGATGTTCGGTACTCATTAACAAGCTCCAGTGCCAACAATCAGCGGTTCGACAAAACCGATAATAACAACAATCATGATCGCTGACAGCATGATATTAAGTACCTCTTGCCAGTCTTGTGATTGCTGTCTTCTTTGCCAAATTTGATACCCAGCTATACCCACTCCGACCATGAAAGATATGCGGAGAGCACCAAATAGAATCGCCGAAATAGTTGCAATTGTTCCGAATTGATTAAGAACGCATTGGTCAAGAACTTGTTCTGATATCTGAAACAGATATGAGAAAGCCGCACCTGCTGGTCTGGCCGTTGGCAGAACCGGGCCTGCTGCCATGAGCAACGAAAAAGCTGTGAGCCAGATTCTTGGGTGCCTTAGCTTTTGAAAAAAAGTAATGTTGTAGTGCAACGTCCAGGCTGAAGCAGCGAACAAAGGTGCTATAAGTAGCGGAGGATATAGGACAGTTGTGACTACTGTAGCGATGACAACTACTGCGTAAGCTAGAAGTCTTTTGAAGAAATTGGGTTTGAAACGAGCCAGAAAATAAGTTGAAGTCAGATGCATGATTTTTGAAGAATGAAGACTTATGATGTTACAAATTAATCAGGACGCTTGATGTTTAATCTACTGCTAAGAAAATTAACTCTTGTCCTCCAAGTGTAAGGATTCAGGTAATGGGGAAATGACTGAAAAGCTTTTCCCGTAAAGGTTTGGAGGATAATTCAGCTTTTTTTAATTTTCAATAAGAATCGGTGGAATGGCCATTTCTCGTTGCTTGTTGAGAATATCAACTTATTTATTCTAGAAGTACGGATCTGAAATGCAATCCAGGCAAGGGTTTCAACACCTGAATCCTTACCTCCAAGTTAATAACAGAGACATCACGAATAAACCCAGTGGACTTGGTATTGTCTGGCGCGAGGTTATTTCCTAGAAGTTTTGCGGCTCCGAGCTGAAACTGATTCAAAGTTGGTCAGCCGTTTATTGAAGATCTCTAGTTGCGCCATTAATAACCCTAGTTAACGGCGTGGGCCTACAATGAAATAACTTTTTTGTAACTCCGCTTGCGTGGAATGCGTGTGTTGTAATTAACAATTGGCCACCATTCGGATTGCTACCAAAAGTTTCGTTATATTACTCTCTCAGATCTCAAAAACTACTTCGTCTTTACAAATCCAAGCATCGTCTTCACAACTCTACTGTCTTATCCTCAGTCTAAAGCATGAATAATGGTATGCATACTCTCTCAAATTTTCATTAACACTGACAAAAGGGGACAAACACTGTCAAACACCCCCAAATACCCCCAAATTGTAAAGAAAATTAATATAATCAGGACATTGACTCATAAATGTCTGCCTTAAAAGGTAGATGTAACTGCGGTCAGGGCAGAGGGGCAGAGGGGCAGAGGGGCAGAGGGGAAACCCCATAGATAAATCCTCTCTTCTTGTAATAAGGACCCTCATTGTTTCAGAGCACTACGTGCAAGGAAACAAATATTTGCTCTGATCCATAAATAAATAAAGGTGCTTGTCAGAAAGTGGCAGAGGGTATTTCTTTTTTCCCCTCTGCCCCTGGAGCCCCTCTGCTCCTCTGCTCCTCTGCCTCTTCAGTCACAATATTTATCCAAAAGTGATCTTTACCGTGTGACTATGTACACCATTGGTCAGTTTTCTACTCTAACCGGCGTCTCAACAAAAACCTTAGAGAGGTGGGACAAAACGGGAAAATTAATAGCTTATCGAACCCCTTCAGGAAGGCGCTATTACACTTCGGAGCAATATTCAGTTTATAAAAGTATGCCTGGCACCAAAGAAATAAATGAAGTCTATCTAAGAGCGGTTTGTGGCAGACGCGGAATCGTCACTCAAGAGCAGATTGATGCTCTTAAGGTCTTTTGTGCTCAAAAGCTTGGCATCCAAATTGAATTGATTATTTTTCGCAGCAAATAATACGGCACTCTCCATGCCTCGAATCCTATCCCCTAGTCCTGGGGTCTTTGAACCTAGTGACACTATTCCGCCAATCGATTCAGAGAGAATCGAACCAGCAAATCCGAAAAAGATTTGGTGCAGAGCTGCCTCCTATACCAAATCTTCAAGCACCTGCAGGTTCGGCATTGCTACTTATCAGCTGGCTCAGACTCCAACACCAAAACTGGCCTGGGCAGCTTTTTGTTGCGCTTCGGATCGCCCGATTCTGGGGACTTCGGCGGGCGGCAAGTCTCGCAGTACAGCGGTCGCGTGCCGAACGACTCCCGTTCTGTGGGTTGGTTGCAGCCCTGGCAAATAAATCGGAATTTGTGGCTGTGGATTGTCCGATGATGCGCTCGAACTTTATACTCCCGAACAAAAACAGTTTTTGACAGCATGATACATAGATAGTCTTATGCAAAACCTATTCTACGCAGCAATTCAACAATAAATCTGTAAAACTCTTACAAGTTGAACATCATAGACTTTGTGGAGGAAATAAACATAAACTCCCGAGCCCCGAGCCCAAACCTATTTCAAAGTACTTCTGTGCCGGAAACGTTGATAAAAAGCGCGTTGTACTAATAATCCCAAAACACTGCGCGGGACTTCAATGGATGCGGTTTCGGCTCGGGGTGATCTGACTTTTAGGGCGCGAGGCATAAGAATGCAATTGGTTTGATCTCGGGGGAGGCTTCGAGTCTGCTTTTACTATTAATCTGTCGCTTTACGGTATAAAAAAATACATGCAAGTAATCTACTCGAGCATTGGCAAACCACATCTTACTCCCAAGAAAAGTGTACAAGTCAAGGTACAACTTTATTGTTAAGGGATACAACTTTATTATGGGAGTACAAGAGACTGTATGATTATTGCGATCGCAAATCAAAAGGGAGGAGTGGCGAAGACGACTTCTACAATTGCTTTAGCAGGACTCTTGGCAGAGGCATGTTCTTGCCTTGCCATTGACTTTGATCCACAAGGACACCTGACACTCGGCTTAGGGGTGAAGGTTCAGAAGGGCCAAGTTACTGCCTATCATGTACTGACTGATGACACAATGCCCAGTTCCTCAGCTATTGTTGACACTCAATGCGGAGTAAACTTGCTCCCGGCAGATCTTGCTTTAGCAAAGGGAGAGAAGGAGATGTTTGGTGAGATAGGTAACACAGGGGTTCTCAAGCGAAAGATAGCGCCACTCAAAGAAAAATATGATCAGGTGGTAATTGATTGCCCTCCCAGCCTAGGACTGCTTACGATTAATGCATTAGCAGCAGCCGATTTAGTACTGATTCCAGTTCAGTGTCAGTTCTTTGCTTTGGATGGGTTGTGGAAGTTTCTCGAAACCGTCAATGGCATTCGCTCGAGAGAGGTCAATCCGCATTTGCAAATTCTTGGGGTTTTACCAACAATGGCAGAGAAAAACAACACAACCCAAGATGCCCTTAATACCCTCAACCAAATGCTGACAGGCATTCAAGTTTTTGACCCAGTACCAAAGTCGGTTAAGTTTGCCGAGTCCAATTTGGCTCGAAAGCCTATTCATTCCTACACTAAAGAACAGAAGCTAGTGGCTCCGTACAAGGCAATTGTCAAGCAAATTCTGGGGTGACTATGGTCAAACAAAATCGTTTTTCCATGACTGACGAATTTTCAACTCCTGCTGAAGATTTTTTAGCTTTTGTCGAAGGCAAGCCAGAAAGTAAGACAGCTTCGAAGGTGCAAGCTCCCCAGAGCGCAGATAGGGTAGTGCCTCTGGACGACATTCAACTGCCCTCTCGACAACCCCGACGCTATTTTGATCCTGAAGCTTTAGAAAGTTTGACTGCCTCTGTACGAGAACACGGGATCTTACAGCCGATTTTAGTGCGTCCGATTGAAGCAGGTGATGGCTATGAACTGGTAGCTGGAGAACGTCGCTATCGTGCTGCCAGGGCTGCCGGGTTGGTTGAGATTCCTGTTGTGGTTCGACTGTTGAGCGATCGCGACACCATTCAGGTAGCCTTACTTGAGAATTTACAGCGGGAAGACCTTAATCCTGTGGAGGAAACCGAGGCAGTTTTGCAGCTTTTGTGCATGAGCCTGAATTGTTCTAAAGAAAATCTGATCGCACTCCTTAATCAAGTGGAGCAGATTAAAAGGCAGGGAGGTGAGCCTACGAACAGCGCTGTTCGTAATCAATGGTCACAGATAGAGAAAGTTTTTGCAGTAGTGGGGCGGCTAACACCCGATAGCTTTCGCTCCCATCGCTTACCATTGCTGAACCTACCTGAGGATATTCTTGGTGCCTTGCGCCAGGGGGGGCTCGAATACACTAAAGCACGAGAGATAGCCAAACTCAAAGACCAAGCTGCGCGGCAGGAGCTGCTAGCGTCCGCACTAGCACAAGGCTTAACACTCAGGGAAATTAGTGCCCGAGTCAAGGCGGCGAAAACTCCTCTCGAGCGCGATGACTTACTTGAACGGGTAGATGCTGTTTACAAGAAATTGAAACAAGCCTCAGCTTGGAAAGATCCTAAAAAGCGGAAGAATTTGGAGAAGGCAATTTCGCAATTAGAGTCGTTTCTAGATTAATGTCAATCCCCTAAACAAGTATTAGGACAAGTATTTGTGAAAGATGAAAAACTGACTGGTTATGCTGCACTGATCAGAGCGGCCTGTGCAGAAGTACCAGCGCCTCGTGGCTGGCAAGCGTGTAGGCGAAAATATTTTACTCCAGCCAACATGGCATAGGCGAGTTACTGACTCTATCAGGCAAGCGTTAAATTGTAAAGTTTATAGAAAAAACTGCCCTAACCCAGTTACCTGACTGGCTTTTTGGTAGTGCAGTCTGAGCGGACTGACCTCCATTGGGGGCACAGTATTGTAGGACGATGCTAGCTACCAGTAAGACAAACGCCTCTTTGTGCTGCCCAACTGCGGTGGTTTGATAACGTAGTGCCAGAAGTCAAGCGAGTACTTCGATTCAGTCTAGCTCTAGATTAATTTCATCAGCTTCTTCATTATGCTCGAGCGCCGTCACAGTCACAGAATTAGCCGAGACAACAGCTCCCGTTTCCAGTTGATGACGGACTTGAATTTGAACTTCTTGAGCTATTTCAGGATTTTCTTCCAGGTACTTAATCGCGTTGTCCCGACCTTGGGAGATATTGTCGCCCTTGTAGCTGTACCAAGCTCCCTTGCGGCTAATCACACCAGTTTCCTCCGCCAAGTCAACCACACAACCCAAAGTCGAAATCCCCTTGCCAAAAATAATGTCAAATTCAGCAACTCGGAAGGGTGGAGCGACCTTATTCTTAGCAACTTTGACTTTGACGCGGTTCCCAAATTCTTCTGTACCTCTTTTAAGGGATTGAATCCGACGAATATCTAAACGAACAGAGGCATAGAACTTTAGGGCATTACCACCAGTCGTGACCTCTGGGTTGCCGTAGGCGACACCGATTTTTTGGCGTAGTTGGTTGAGGAACACTACCGTACAGCCGGACTTGCCAATGTTGCCGGTGATTTTCCGCAGGGCTTGGCTCATTAACCGCGCCTGAAGGCCCATGTGGGAATCTCCCATGTCTCCTTCTATTTCAGCACGGGGAACAAGTGCTGCTACTGAGTCAATCACCACGATGTCAACGGCAGTAGAGCGAACCATCTGATCGACAATTTCCAGTGCTACTTCACCAGTATCAGGTTGAGCGATCAGAAGGTTCGCGATATCAACGCCCAGGGCGGCAGCATATGTGGGGTCGAGAGCATGTTCTGCATCAACAAAGGCTGCTGTGCCGCCGTTTTTTTGGATTTCTGCCACCGCATGGAGTGCCAACGTTGTCTTGCCAGAACTTTCCGGGCCATATATTTCAATCACCCGCCCCTTAGGTAAGCCGCCACCTAAAGCTAGATCCAGAGTCAGCGCTCCGGTGGAAATTGTTTCCACCCGCATTCGGGTGGCGTCGCCCAAACGCATTATTGCCCCTTTGCCGAAGGTGCGCTCAATTTGATTGAGCACCATGCTTAGGGCCTTTTGCTTGCCATCGATATCAGCCGTTTGATTCGCCATCGTAAATCTTGCGCTCGATTGTGTGGAGTCTTTCCCCGGCTTTGACTGAGGATTAGTTGCAAAGCTAATCCTCTGACGTGAGCGGGTAATTTGGTACATTTGTACCATAATATGGTTGCCAAAGTCTATCAACTGGGACTCTTCGAGGTTCAGATTTGGAGGAAGTGCCTGTACTCAAGCGACTGGAGAATATTATGTTGGCTCGATTACTCACTCTTTATCCAACGGGTTGCAAGATTTGCTGATTTACTGCAAATCTATCTTTTGAAAATCCTTAATGCGGGTGGAAGTGCAAGTTGATAGTGTCACCCGCGCTACTGGAATGGCGAGGGCACAAACCCTGGAACTGGCTCTGGATCGAGCCAGAAGTCGAGCACTGATGGTTCTGTTACCTGATGATAGTGCCAGCATTCAACCAGAAATGCCATCACGGCATCTGAGTGGGACGAGTGAGACACAACCAGTGGTGAAGCAATCTTTGCCATACTCTCTCGTCAGAGTTCAAACAACCCAGTGCCAATACCCCGTCATCTGCACCCAATAGCTCAACAAGTCTGCCAACGGTAGAGGAACCGACATTGAGCCCAAAGGGTCTACCCCCATTGGCAATGGAAAACTATGGTGCTCAAGAGGCTCCGACTCCTGTGACTCCTGTAGCTCATGAGGTTGCTGGCGACTTTCTGGCTCGCGCGTATGACCCCCAGCCAGAATTCTCGCTCGGAAGTCGTGCTCCCATTTGGTGATGAAGAACCAGCGGATTCATCCGACTATAGCTATGAGAAAAATCTACCAGAGCCAGAGCCAGAGCCAGCTGCAAAGGTAAATGAAGTATTCGATTTGTCTGATGCTCTAGCTCAAACCAGCATTCATTTAAAGCGGCTCGGCTGGAATAACCAGCTATCTTCGCAAATATTTGGAGGAAACTTATGGTAAGCTCAAGCGCTCGCGTTCTAGATGATACCGAAATGCTTTCGTTTCTCACCTATAAGTCATCCCAGCCTCCTCCCAATCAGTAACCGGAAAATCTAGATATTGACACTCCTACACTGTATGCGTCAGGGTAGGAGTGTCAATAGACCGAGCTACTTGGGGAGCTATATCTCTCACCCCCTTTTCACCTAAATCTCTCACCAAACTCGTTCATCAGTTGAGCCTGACTCCAGCCACTGCCATAGACCGATTCATCCCTGGAATCCATTAAAAGCCTCAATTTCATTAGGTCTTTTGTTCAGTTGACTCGACGAAACTTGTCAGTGTTAATACAGAGGGTGATCACAGCCAACTCAAAAGACCCGTAAATATACCACTCCTGTCCTGACCTGTTGGGGTTTAGGCTTAAGCAGAGAAACTTAGAACTAGGGCAAACGCATCTTAATGAGCGGCAACATGTGATAATAAAACGTGCTCT
>CAXUIG010000267.1:0-8869 GCA_964250845.1 uncultured bacterium
TGCATCACTACAATGCGTCACTGCAATCCTGACCATTACTATTCAGGATTACCTAGCAATGTTCATTCCAGAAGTAGTTGGCTTGGCTCTACGGTTTAGAGTGGAAAATAACCGACGAGTCCTCTGAAGCCCCTCCTGGGTATCCTCGTGAGTAAGGACGATAACAGTGATTTCTTCCTTGGCGAGGTCAGGATTTGAAATAATCGCCTCCTGTATAGACTTGAGCCGATGCTGACCATCTAGAGCATAGTATATTTGGCTACCATCAAAGCGGAGCAGCCCAAAGCCATAACTAGATCTTTCTTTGTCATCTATCAACTCATGCTCATCAACTCTAACTGGCGAAAAGTCAGGCTCTCCCCCATAAACAGCAACAACCAAAGCGCCATAGAATCGCTGAGATTGATTTAACAGGTATGGAACCATCTCTTGTTGGACGCGATTTTGTAGCTCTCTCTGAATTAACTCATCTAAATCTTTGTTAGCATGAATCTCATGAGCAAGTCTGCATTCACGTGCAATTTTCCCAAGTTTCATCACAGTGACGTAATATTGCCAATCACCCATTCGGGCTTGCAAAGCTGGAACATAATCTGGCATTTATTTTTCTCCTATTGATTTGAGCTTAATCTGCGGTAACTCTTTGTGTATCAATACTTATAAGACCAGTCAGCCATAAACCCTTGACTGGCAGCCAGAGATATTAGAGGTTTTAGGGTAGATTTATAAGCTCGTCTAATAATTTCAAAATTGCTCAAGTCATCTTTATTAAAGATTTTTAAATCAGAGATGTAAGACTCAATATATCTATTCCAATTGCTTTCTGTCATTTGTTTACGGGAAATGGTGAGTCCTAAATGCTGGATGCTAACAAAGTCATCAAAGTAGATATCTGATGGCAGGTTGTTGGACTTTGCAGAGTTGACTGCCGTCAGGGTGGGAACTAGATTCCAAAGCTGATTATGAGCTACAAACGACCAAGGTAAGTAGTGGTCGAGAGAAAGAGCATCTGGGTTTATGGTTTCTCCAGAATAAATACACCGTACATCAGTATGTTTCAACACCAACTTCCAATATGATGTCTGAGCTTTAAGAGGTTCTCTTTGTTGCGGGGGAAAGAGTTTATTGGCAACAGCAGGGACATTAGGATTGCACCGCTGCATATATTGAAGCCATTCCCAAGATACCCAAGCTCGAACAATGGGATAGTTAGTTTTGATATAGGAAGCCCATTCGGGATGCACACTTATGGCTTCACAATTTTCGTCAAAGCAAAACAAAGGTTTCCGGGTTTCAAATTTTTCTCTGGCAATAACTTCTATTCGTTGATTGATTACATAATCTTTTAGTCCTTGCAATTCTTTTTTGAAGAATGGTCTAATGAGACGAAATGGAACATATCTCAAGAGCGAAAAATCTAGAGGTTGAGTGGCGATTGTTTTCCGCAGGCACTTTTTGTCAATATCTGTAAAATTTAAAATCTGCTCACTTATTTCCAGTTCTAGAGAATCTAGCTTCTCAGCAATTTTGTCTTGCCAGCCAAAATTTAACTTAAAATATGTATGTGGATACCAGGCAGTCGCTAGCATCTCAATAGTTATTTCTCTAATAGCTATCGGCGAGGAAATATCAAACAATCGCCTTTGAAGAATATCTAATAAAGATAAAAAAAATACATATTTATATGAATTGGTAGTAGCTTCAAACAGTCTGCATAGGGCAGAGATGTCTAATTGTTCTGATTGGGGGAGTCCTTTGAGATTATCAGGCATACGAATTGATTAAACACTTCTCCAGTATCTGAGCAATGGTGTCCTGAGATGCTGAACCCAAGACCTTCTCGGCTAGAAACGCAACGACAGCTTGCTGTCATTGAGGATTGCCATATAGGTTTAGTATTCCCAAAATTTCGTCAAACCAACATTCAATCTGATCTTGACGCTCATGGTCAAATCAAATTATCTGGTGAACTTCTTGACGATCTGGACGAGTGATTGTAATTCGGCGTGCCACAAAACCTTCACCCGTAGAGGCAGCTACCTCTTTTTGTAGGGCTTCCAGGTTGCTAAATCGTCTAGGAGCCAGTGATCGAACCCGCGATCAGCGCTGAGATCTTCGATTTTGATCCCAAGGCGAGCCTTGATGCGATCCAGATACTCGTAGGTTTCTGGCAATTCCTTGTGGGTGTCGCAAAAGAAGTATTCCATCTGTGGCACCTGCTTATGCATCAATATGGCTAAGGCTGTGCTATCCTTACCACCCGATAGACCGAGGATGTGTCTCATCTGTTTTTTGCTCATGCTCACGTTATCGACGCCTTGCCTAAGAGTCAGATTGTCCTGAGATGCTGTACCCAAGACCTTCTCGGCTAACTTAGCAACGACAGCTGGCTGTAATTGAGTATTGTCTTACTGGCTTAGTATTCCCCAAATTTGGTCTTGACGCTCATGATCAAATAAATTATCTGGTGAAATTCTTGGATTAAAAAAAGGCAGCACTCCAACTCGCTCAACATAAAGCGATAAGGGTTCTGCATTTTGTAGATATCAGTTAACACCATAAAAGCCGCTCATTAGACTACATGAGGGCAGATATCTGTATTAAGTTTTTATGTATCGGAGGTTACAATTACTCTCCAAACCTTACATACGCCCGACACTAACACCCCTGTAAACCTAACCCGATGGCTGTATGAACAAATCCGCGAACGGATTGTAGGGTCGTGATGTTCCGCTAGCTTTGTGGTTCTAAATATCAAAGCTAATGGTGGGTAGTGCCATCAGGCATAGTTGTTCCTTGGATATTAGCTTTGCTAAGGTTAGCTCCTCGGATATTAGCTTGGTTGAGGTTGGCTCCTCGAAGATTAGCTTCGCTGAGGTTGGCTCCTCGAAGATTAGCTTCGCTGAGGTTAGCTCCTCGGAGGTTAGCTTTGCTGAGGTTAGCCCAGCTGAAGTCAGCTCTAAACAGGTCAGCTTCGCTGAGGTTAGCCCTTCTGGCGTAAGCTTTACTCAAGTGAGCCTCACTCAAGTTAGCTTTGTAAAGGTCAGCCCTGTAAAGGTAAGCTCCAAGCAGTTCAGCTTCATGAAGGTTAGCGTGGCTAAGGTTAGCCCCGCTGAGGTGAGCTTCGACTAAATTAGCCTCGCTGAGGTTAGTCCGAACCAGATTTGCTGCACCTAGATCAGCCCCTTTGAGGTTAGCCCCTCTAAGGTTAGCCCCAATCAGGTTAGCATCACACAAATCAGCCCCTTTGAGGTTAGCCCCTCTGAGGTCGGCTCCGATCAGATTAGCATTACAAAGATCAGCTTCAATCAGGTAAGCTTCAATCAGGTTAACAAGGCTGAGGTTAGCCCCACTCAGGTTAGCACTGCTGAGATTAGCTTCATGGAGGTTAGCACTGCTGAGATTAGCTTCATGGAGGTTAGCTGTAATCAGTTTAGTCTTAGAGAGATCAGCACCACTAAGATTAGTCCCTCGAAGGTTAGACCCACTCAGGTTAGCCTCACTCAGATCTGGTTCTATCTGTGGGTTCAGAGTTCTCCACTCAATCCATGTCACTGCACCCAAACTCAGTAGGGCAAGGTGCTCTTTACTTGCCATTTCTCTGACCTTCCTTATTTTTGATGCCTACTGTCAGGATTTTCACGTCCCGCCACGTTTTCAATCGCCACTAGCGCTGCACTAGAACCCGCCATAATATCCCGTTCTTCTCCACCGAGGTAGATCCGTCCAAAGCTTCCGACCGGCAGAACATCTAAGATGTTAATCAATGCTGCTTTCTCCGCCTCGTTCGCAGCTAGGGCAGCATAAGCGGCAGGTTGAACTTCTAGCACATAAAGCGTTTGCCCTGCTAGTATCATCTGTCCCTTACGGGTGCGATTGAGCAATTGTGTTTGGTGGGAATCAAGATTGCGGATAATCTGACTAGAAATGACGCGCGGTTTGAGACGATCTTCTTTACAGACTCCTAGCGCCTCCAAAATCGCCCTCCCAGCTGCTTGCGTTTCGCCCCGTTGACTGGAATGCACTTCTAGAAGACCGTAAAGTCGTTCGACAACTTGCGCCCCTGGACGGACAGCAGTGGCTTTCAAGGCGACATCAGTAATTCGGTTAATTTCGATACCGGGAGAGATTTCAATCCACAGCGACGTATCTCCTGGCAATGGCAAGAACCCCAATGCCACTGCCCCCATGTAAGCTGCATGTTGAGGTTGCAAGCTGTCTAGAAATACATAACTACGCAGTTCTATACCCAAGGTTTAATTCTCCATACAGCAGGGGGAAACGAAAGAAGGTGCAACATTTGAGTCTACCTTAGTTACACCGCTAATTAAAATCTAAGGAAATCTGGGTATAGGCGTTTCCACCTGTACAACGTCTTATCTTAGACCGCCCAACACTAGCAGCAATGGTGGGACTACCACTGGGAATCGCACCCAGGTCGAAAAGCGTCAATTGACTTGCCACTAAGCCTCCCAATTCATGTACACCTAGCGGCTTAACCTTTCGTGTCCTGTTAGGACTGGTGAAGTATTGATGCCGTGAACCTAATAATAGGCCACGACAAACCGCATTCCAGTGCGACCAAACGTGCTTTCTGCTGCCAAGCAGATAGGCGGACTTGGAAGGAATGCGGGTGTAGCTTTTCGGTAAACGTTCCGAAAACTTCATGGCTCTACGCGCTAGAACCATAGCTGCCGCTGTATCAGAACTAAGTCCATACAGCGACATAAATTTGCTCAAACCAATCTGACTGGAGTAAGCAGGATTGACTTTAAGGAGTTCAATTCCTCTTGCATTACAACGCGCCAACAAAACCTCTTGCCACTTGCTGTAGGCGAAACCAGATAGCATTCGAGCATATTTTCTACCACGCTCACGCAACTGACTTTTCTTAGCCGTGAAATCAAGATTCTCAATAACAATTGGACACTGATATGATTCAGCAATTGATACTAGCCTCGCGGCAATATCAGACAGGATTGCCTCACTCTGATTGCTGGACTTGCTGTGTAGATTTAAAGGAATCTGACCACTGGCTTCAAGGTTACCATCTTTGTAAACCTTAGTCCAGCCAATCACTCCAGGGTTTAGGTCAACACCGATACAGCCTGCGAACCACCGCTTTGGGGATTGGGTTGGCACTTCTGGTACATCAACTGTAACCGCAATGTAAAAGATAAAATCACGGCAGTAGAAACGGAAAGTAAGTGCCGAGTCGCAAGCATTATGAACTTGACCTTTAACATCCACATATTTGGAGTTTAGTGCGGCATCAATATGCTGTTGACCATAGGGGAAGTTGACACCAGTAGCGGTAATGTGTGAACCAAACCTATCCTCCAGTACTGCCGGAACACGAAGTTTCATGTTGCCTGATGTATCTAACTGGCAGATTTGATTACCGTACAATTCTCCTTTGGAACCAACTATCAAGAAGTCAGTCCCACTCACACCCAACGTTACACTCATAGGGCGATGGAAAACGTGTTTTAACTTCGCCTCTAATAACATTAACCTCCGCTTCTTCTGATGGATACCAAATAATGCATCTTGCTCTTGAGTAGTTTGTCTCCTCCTAGCAGATAAATTGCAGGCATCCTTAATATGTGATTGTCTGAATTTCTTAGAACGTTTAGCCTGGCGATAGTCCTTGACTCTTTTCTCTTGGGACTTGATGTACTTCTTAATGGATTCTATCTGCCCCTTGAGTATTTTAATCTGACGGATTCGGCATTCTCTTGCAGAAGATATAGCTCCCTTAACCTCACTCTTAATAGAGTTAACCTGCCGTTTGTTCAGACCATGGGTTGCCTGAATAACTTTGACAATGTCGTCTTCTTTCTCCCCTGACAGTAGACGTACTAGGAAGTCTTGACGGGCGGCTGAATAAACCCTCGCGTAAGCCACACTATATTCAATTAAATCCCCTGGTGCCAGCGTCGTGAAGGTTTTTAAGCTCAACCACAGTCTCCAGTTAAATCTTTGTAATGCTATAGTATACAAAGATTTTACGAGATTTCAACTGATTCTATGGATTTTTGTAAATTCTTGAGAAGTTGTTGGTTTTGGTGGCTTCTGGAACCATACAACCTGGCAGAAAACACCGTGATGATTTCCAACACATCTTTAGCTAAGTCTTCTTCAAAAGAAGAGTCTTCTTTCCGATTCAGGATAACCACCTCAACGCCAAAATGCTCGCACAGGGCAAATATCAGCTCACTACCAAATCTCAGCAAGCGGTCTTTATGCGTGAGTACTAGTCTGTCAACCTGCTCGTCAAGTATGTATTCAATTAGTTTGCGCAATCCTTTCTTTTTGTAGTTCAGCCCAGAACCTAAATCCTGAATCAATTCGCACTGCCACCCGTGGGACTCACAGAATGCGGCTAAAACCAAAGCTTGCCGTTCCAGGTCAGCCTTCTGGTCTTGGGATGATACACGGCAGTAGGCAAGAGTCTTTTTGTTATCCGAGGACAATGGCATCAGTTCCGCTTTCGTCATAACGTAAGGATTCAGGTAATGGGGAAATGACTGAAAAGCTTTTCCCGTAAAGGTTTGGAGGATAATTCAGCTTTTTTTAATTTTCAATAAGAATCGGTGGAATGGCCATTTCTCGTTGCTTGTTGAGAATATCAACTTATTTATTCTAGAAGTACGGATCTGAAATGCAATCCAGGCAAGGGTTTCAACACCTGAATCCTTACGTCATAACGTCTGTGTCCACCGGAGGTTCTGACTGCGTTGATCTTACCTTCTGTCTCCCACTTACGCAAAGTATCGATTATTCGCCTTTAATTTGAGACGCCTCTCCAATGGAAACTAACCGACCCATAGATTTTACCCGGCATACCTCTGAGTCAATTCTAGATAAATCTAGGTTTAGCGGCTACTGCTCGCTACCCCTGGGTAAGAAAAACCCCAAAAAAACGATTCGCACCTGAGTGCAGCTGCCACTGCTAAGCAGCAACAGACCCTAGCCGAATACGAAGCCGCATTAAAGCGCAATCATACTGGAGGATTTTTCGGATGATTGAACAGCAAACGTTTCTCACCGGCATTACCCTGATGTCGAATCACTACGACCGCTTGCCTGGCACCGTCTGTCTTAAGCATCTGGAAGGAATATTTGGACACAGCGCTAACGACCGAGCAATTTCAACAACCTGTCAAGATAACCATTCTAGAAAGCCGCTTCTTTCCCACTGCCAAAGAACTCGTGGAAGCGATCAAGCGCAATCCAGAAGTACAAGCTTTGGAGGAGTGGGAGCTGTGTGTTAAAGCTGCTGCCAGGGGCGAATGGCACTGACATAAGGGGATAACAAAGGTTCTAAGCCCTGATATGAGAGTATCACAGACATAGAGCCAACAAAAACCATCCCCACTATACCTAATCGAGCCGAAATACTCAAGCAAAAGTTTCAGGACAGTCTGGCTCTGCCGTTTGCGGCGGTGTTGTCCGAGGTGGTGATTCAGCCCGTGCTGGAACAATAGGGGGTGCAGTATCGAGAAGTGCTCTGAGTGTTGATAGATGGTTGATCATGTCATCAACCATCCGGTGGCCCTCCACTAACTGCTACCAGCCAACAGTTTTAGCGATGTCCAGAGATTCAAGCTATCCGAAAGTTGCTCTTGAATTGTGTAGTAGGCCAGGAGTGTGGCGGCACCAGAACAGATCAGGAATTTGGGCGCAAGCTTCGGATAGCGCACAGTAAAAATGTGTTATTATCATAGTTTTATAAATAACAGACCAGCAGTGCAACAGGAACATCAGATACCAAGTGGTGGCGATGAGCAAAAGTGGTGGCAGGCGGTACTGACTCGCAATCCGGAGTGGGATGGAAAAATCTTCTACGCTGTAACTACCACGGGAGTTTTCTGTCGGCCTTCCTGCCCGTCACGCCGCCCAAAACGGGAGAATATTGTTTTCTTTTCACTGCCCCAAGAGGCAGAAATTGCTGGCTTTCGCGCTTGAACAGCGCTGTCGGCCACTTGACCCTCTCAGCGACACCAAAGCGGCAATGGTCGCTGAGGTATGCCGTTACATCGAAGAGAAATTAGATGAATCGCTCACCTTGGCAGTGCTGAGTCAGCACGTCAGTATTAGCCCATTTCATTTGCAGCGAACGTTCAAAGCCCTTATGGGCATCACTCCCCACCAGTATGTCCATGATTGTCGGCTACGTTCACTTAAGGCTGGGCTACGCTCAGGCCAGCCTGTTACTCAAGCGCTCTATGAAGCAGGGTACGGCTCCAGCAGCAGCCTGTACGAACGCAGCACCGCTCGATTGGGAATGACACCTGCTACTTACGGTCGCAATGGACGAGGCACATTCATCGGATACACAGTGGTAGATTCGTTGTTGGGACCAACGTTGGTGGCTGCGACTGAGAAAGGGTTATGTTCCCTCCAGTTTGGTGACTCTGAAGACGAGCTGGTGCAAGCGTTGCGGCAAGAATACGCCGAGGCAATTATTCAACGTGACGATGCGGGGATGCAATCCTGGCTCAATACTTTGACAGACCTTCTGTTGGGAGAACAGATAAGCCTTACAAGTCCGTTGGATATCCGATGCACTGCTTTTGGGCGAAGTGTGTGGGAGTACCTTCAGACAATCCCTCCCGGTACAAAGAAATCTGCCATCTCAAGATCACGAGTGTCAAAAATAGAAAGTGGAATATTTTCTTTTCTGATTTCTCGTGTGTTCTGAGTTACCGGACGACCTTGACCAGTGGTTGCCAAGTTTCCCTGAAATATTGCATTGATGAGCGTACTCTTACCAACTCCAGTACGACCAGCAATCAAGATGTTCACGTGACGGTACTCCTGCATAGTAATGGTAAAGTGATAAATGTAAAAGATTACCTGATGT
>CAXUIG010000268.1:0-8812 GCA_964250845.1 uncultured bacterium
CATTAACTCAATACTTTTGAGTCATTTTGTCATGCGTTAGTCTAAACTCCAGTCACAAGCTCTTCATCAACAGCATTCGTTAGTTTGATTTGGACTCGTATTGCGCCCATCTGTTTTTGCGCGAACACTCCTCGTTCCCCGGTGAGTCAGAACCCCAGCCCTAGAAGGGCGGGGGTACTTTCAGTTAAAAGGTTGCAGCTGATCCACACGCAACCAGATGTTGGGGGTAGGTACTTGACCGAACACGACAAGCGCGTAGTCACCTTTTATGTCTAAAACTTCCCCCTTGGTTTCAAACAAATAGGGTGGGAAGCGAGGGTCACTGGCTTTTGCTTCTAAACTGTTTTCCAACTTTTCGCGGACAGCGCGAACCATATCACCTTTTTTGACAGCCATGAGTTGCTCTAGGAGGTCTGTTAGATTGCTTTATTAAGCATTATCAACTATAGTTGCGAGAAATTGTGGCAACGCATCTTTAGCTTGATCGACTAAGTGAACACTCCCCACTTAACCGCTACCACGGTGTAAGTTGGGAGTGTTCACTTATACAAGTATTACCAAGAACTAGCGAGATCGCGCTTAACTTACTGGCATTCCCATCTGAGACAAAAATCTGCCTGCTCTGGCCATATCCTCTGGCTTGTACTCCTGGAAAAGGATGCTGAGCTTGTAAAGCTGATGTGGCCCCAAGTTTAAAAGGTTAGCCATTAGGGGGGTCAACTCGCGTACCAGAGTTTCTTTCTTTTCTCGGGTCAAACCACTGTCGAGAATTTCTAGGTAATAAAAGGGATTTTCGGCGTCTACATTCATCAAGCTGCCGCCAATCGCACAATTCTCTAATTTGAAAGGCATAAACTGAACGATAGTCCAGTTGCGCCCTTCCTCTAGAAGGTTGAGAGAGCGCACGACTGCGTCTGTCAACTCTTTCGCCATGATCCTTTTGAGCTCTACAGGGAGTTCTGGGGAATAAAAGCGCAACCCAGGCATAGAAAAACCTCAGTATGTGGAAGTCTGATCAATTACGGTGGTGCCGAAATGATTAAGCAACTGTAGTCGGCCACTAGTGGTAGCAGAACAGCTGGGTAAAGGCGGCCTGGGTAGGGAGTCAGGGGCTTCTGAACGATAGAGGTCAGGGAATTTGTCTTAATTTCCCTGACCCCTATTGTTCAGACACCTGACCTGTAAATCACTTGGGGTTGCCGCCTAAGAGCCCATACTTGTTTGCACCCTCCCCACTGCTAGGGAAGGGGGATACAATTGGATTGTACTAAACCCGTATGCTCTCAATCACGCTCACGCCTGCCTTTGAAGGGACGACTCTCGTCACCTCGAAGCCCGCAGCTTCAATGATCTTGCGATATTCAGCTTCCGTGCGTTCGCAACCGCCCTTCACTAGCAGCATCATGTTGACGTCAAGGAATTTGGCTAAGAAGGAGTCTGGACCAGACCCAACTATGCGCTCGACTATCAACAGCTTTCCATTCTCTGTCATGGCGCGATGACAGTTCTTCAGGACAGTGATCGACTGTTCATCACTACAACCGTGGAGGACGTGCTTGAGACTGTAGGCGTCGCCACCGCTTGGCACTGACTCATAGAAGTTTCCAGGAATGAGTTCGCAGCGGTCGTCAAGTCCCTGCTCCTTGATGATATTCGCACCTGCGATCACATACGGTTGATCGAAGAGAATACCTTGCATTGTTGGGTTGGCTTTTAGGATCGAGGAAATGAAACTTCCATGTCCACCGCCGACTTCAACCAACTTTTTGATATATGAAAAGTCATAGCTCTTAAGAATCTCGGCCTTTTCAGCTGCCGAAACACTCGTCATTGCCTCTTCATAAATCTCGCCCGGTTCCTCGTTGTCGACAAAGTACTTGAACATTGGTACACCGTACATATGTTCAAAAGAACTTTCTCCGGTCTGCAAGCTGTAAAGAATGTTTCCCCAAGCTTTATACTGCTCCTCACCAAACATAACTGCCATGGCGCGCATTGAGCCGGGAACTCCACTCTGGAGCGAGGCGGCAAGCGGTGTTAGGGTGAAATGACCATGCTCTGTCTCAGCAAAGACCCCGGCACCCGCAAGTGTACGCAGGACGCGATAAAGAGATTTTGCATTCGTTCCAGTAACGTTAGCAATCTCTTCGCAACTCTTCGGGCCGTCTTTCAACAAATCAGCGATCTTAAGCTTGGCAGCAGCGTAGATCAACTGGGTGATCCAATACCCACTCGCCATTTGCATCACTACCGCCTCTGGCGGCAGACCACGCAGATGTGGGGGCATATTTTCTGAGGCTGGGTTCTTTTCTTCTAATAACATTCTGTCGCTCCTATTGATGATAATTTTCTGGTAACACGGACTATACCCGTACAGCCTCAATCACACTTACCATTGCCCGTGTGGGGATGACTTTGGTCAGCTTGAAGCCAGCAGCCTCAAACAGCGCTCGATATTCTGCTTCCGTGCGTTCACAGCCGCCGGGATGCATCATCATCATATTCACGTCCATGAACTTAGCCAAGGCGGGTTCATTACCAGGGGGAACTACCTGCTCGACTACCAAAAGCTTGCCGTTCTCCTGGATCGCGCTGTGACAGTTCTTGAGAATAGTCAGCGAAGTTTCATCATCCCAATCGTGGAGGACGTGCTTGAGAATGTAGGCGTCGGCAGCGGGCACTGACTCATAGAAACTTCCACCAACGATTTCACAGCGATCGGCAACTCCCTCGGCTGAGATTACGTCCTGAGCACCTTCGACCACGGACGGTAGATCGAATAGAACACCTTGGAGCTTTGGGTTGGCCTTAAGGATAGAGGAAATGAAACTTCCCTGTCCACCGCCAATGTCAACCAACTTGTGGATAGTCGAGAAGTCGTATGTCTGCACAACTGCAGCCTTTTCCGCGTCCGAACCACTCGTCATCGCCGCGTTGAAAGTCTTTCCCGCTTCCGGGTTTTGAGCATAGTACTGGAAGACTGGCATCCCGAACAAATGCTCGAAAGAACTTTCTCCCGTCTGCACGCTGTAAAGAATATCTCCCCAAGCTTTATATGGCTCCTCGCCGAACATAATAGCGAAAGCACGCACGGAGCCGGGAACATCACTCTGGAGACAGGCGGAAAGTGGTGTCAGGGTAAAAGAGCCTTCCTGTTTCTCAGCGAAAACCCCTACCTGCGCCAGCGCTCGCAGTACACGATAAAGAGCCCGCGCCTGCGTTCCGGTTGCAGAAGCAAGCTCCTCACAACTCTTCGGGCCGTCTTTTAACAAATCAGGGATACCAAGCTTGGCGGCGGCATAGATCGACTGTGAGATCCAATAGCCGCTCGTCATTTGCAGCATTGCCATCTCTGGCGGCGTATTATTCTCTAAGGCTTGGGGCTTTTCTTGCTGTAACGTCAAAGCTGTTGCTCCTGTTAATGAAAATTTTCTCGTAACTAAGCATCTTGACTAAGTTCAAGGCTCCCAGTCACGTTACTAAAGTCAATTTGTACCAATACATCTTTACCTCTACGGTATACCTGGGCACATGAGTTTTTAGGTGCTGTTGCTCGATCGATATTTCGAGCATCAACTGCATTCATGGGAGCAGGGAGCGACTAACTTTAGTAGTGAGTTGGTTTATAGTTTTGCATGCCTATCCTTCAACCAGGTTTAGGTAAAGCTTTAAGACTGTATATCTTATGTTTGTCTTATGTATTATTTTAAATCGGGAGCTAAAACAGGTAAAACTTCCAATAATTAATCAGGATTTCCACCTTTAAAAGGTGATTCATAAACGCAACCCTACCCCCGCGCTCGATCGCACTGACATTGCGGACAGAAGTGAGCAGATCGCCCTGCTAATCTGAGCCGTTGAATTGGTGTGCCACAGATACGACAGGGTTCCCCGGCGCGATTGTAGACCCATGCTACACCGCCATAATTACCGTTGATGCCCTGTACATTGAGAAAGTTACTAAAGGTGGTTCCACCAGCGGCAATACTGGCCTCTAAGACCTGAATAATGGCAGTTCGCAAGCGTTCTATCTGCCCCAGTTGTAAATCCTCCGAGACCGTTTCTGGTCGCACTCCACTAAGAAATAAAGCTTCATCGGCATAGATGTTGCCTAATCCCGCTACCACTGTCTGATCTAGCAGGGCATTTTTAATCGGGCGGCGGCGGTGAAGCAGTTTTCCAGCCAAATACTCGACGGAAAACTCAGCTGAAAACGGGTCTAGTCCCAGTTTCCCTAACCCGGTAATGACGCATTCGATCGCAACTCCCGGTGGTACCCACCACATCTGACCGAAGGTGCGCTGGTCAACAAAGCGCAACTCGCGTTCCCCAGCAAAGAATAGTCGCACTCGCGTGTGTTTGTGTAATGGCTGATCGCAATGCAGCCACAGCAACTGACCGGTCATTCGCAGGTGGACTCCCAACCAGCCAGCTGGCTGCGTCGCTGACTTAGAGAGTTCTGCTAGCAAATATTTGCCGCGCCGGTGCCACTGGGCGATCGCTACCCCCTTCACTCCAGCTAAAAAATCTACCACAGGAAGTGGGTGGGCAATGGTGCGAGCAAGCAACACATCCCCACCCCCAATATCCTTGCTTAGGGTCACTTGATTCAGACCCCGCCGGACTGTTTCAACTTCAGGCAGTTCGGGCACAACAAATCTGCAGTTGAGTTGACCCCTAACGCTTTTCAGTTCCTTGATTGCCACCGCCTTCTACAAGAGGGTCGCTATCTCCAGATTCTTGCTGAGCAGAAGGCTTCGCAGCAGTTTTGACGCCACTACCCGTTGTCCGGGTGCGTTCGTCGATGGTGGTTTGCTTGCCACCGGAAGCGGCGGTAGTGGCCTTTTTCGCCTTCGCCGTCGGTTTTTCAACCTCTAGCACTTCCTCAAAGGAAAAGTTGTTGGTATTAACGCCAGCGTAGTTCACGTTATTGAAGCGGACAATCACTGGGTAGCGAATGCCACTTTGGTCAATAGAAGCAACGAGTCCTGTATCTTGAAACCAGTAGGATTCTTCGCGGAGAATCCGCACTCTCGAACCACGTTCAACCATGAGTATCTTCCCTTTTAGTTATCAATCGCTAACTGATGAGGCAGCGCGGTGGGCGGGTCCCCCGACTTGAGGAGCGATCGCCGCGTGCGGGGGTTCCCCCCCGAGCCAGCGGACTGGCGTGCGACTGCCATACGGCTACTTGATTTCAGCGTACTACCCGATTGCAACCTGCTGTGTACTCTAGGCTTTAAGTTTTGTTGCTACTCCAACAGCGCACCTGAAAGAAATCACCTGCTCGCCCCCAGATTAGGAAACGGTCTTATCGCCAGGAGCGGGCAAGGTGCAGCAATTGACATCATTCAGGCAAACTTTCCCCCACAACAAAGCCCACCGGACAAGGGCCACCCGGTTATCCGTTGCCGTCTTGGTCAGAATGTTACTAATGTGGTTATCGACGGTACGCTTGCTAATTTCCAGCTTTTCGGCAATTTCCTGGTTAGTTAAGCCAGCGGCCACTAGTTCGATAATTTGCAGCTCTCTCTCTGAGAGGGTCACAGGGCTCTGAGACTCGCCACCAGCCATAACGTAATTTTTCCTTTAGTATATCTACTTACTTACTTGCTTTAATTCTAGAGGATTCTTTTGTGCTCCCCCTCTTGTTTGTATAACTGTCCGCAACTTGGTATTATCTGTGTTGATCTGCGTCAAGACAAAGCTGTTGCAAAAACCTAAGAAAAAAATGCTGTGATGAGCTATCCCCGTGTTCTGTGCCTCGGTGAAATTTTGTTTGATTGTCTAGCTGATCAAGTCGGGCGATCGCTTGAACAAGTGGAATCCTGGACACCGTATCCAGGGGGCGCACCGGCAAATGTGGCTTGCTCCTTGGTGAAGCTAGGCACCGAAGCCGGGTTCGTCGGCTGTGTGGGGCAGGATGAAGCTGGGGATGCACTGGTGCAGCTGTTGCAAGAAGTGGGTGTGAATGTAACTGGGGTGCAGCGCCATCCCACGGCACCGACGCGGCAAGTTTATGTTGTGCGTTCTGAATCGGGCGATCGCATTTTTGCTGGGTTTGGCAATCTTGATACGACAGATTTTGCCGATACACACCTCCAAGCAGGGCAGTTGCCGATTCAGCTATTTGAAGCCGCAGATTTTATGATTTTAGGCACACTGGAGCTGGCCTATCCCAAAAGCAGAGACGCGATCAAAACCGCCCTCCAGCTGGCAGAGCAGTACGATGTCCAGATTGTACTGGATGTGAACTGGCGACCCGTATTCTGGCCTAACCCTGACACCGCTCGTGAAACTATTCAGCAAATATTTAAGCGAATCGATTTTCTTAAACTCTCTGAAGAAGAAGCACAATGGCTATTTGACACCACTGATCCGGGGGCGATTACCTATCGCCTGGGTTCCGTAGAGGGGGTGGTGGTAACGGCTGGGGAACAAGGCTGTGCCTACTGCCTCTCTGAGAACGAAGGCAGGGTAACTGCTTTCTCAGTTCCAGTCGTAGACACAACCGGGGCAGGGGATAGCTTCGTGGCTGGGTTCATTCATCAGTTGTCCCAGCTGGGTATTCATAGCCTTGCTGATCCAGAAACGGCTAAAAAAGTAGTGAGCTATGCCAGTGCAGTAGGGGCGTTGACCACCATGCAGCCAGGTGCGATCGCGTCCCAACCTACCGCCGCCCAAGTCAAAGCTTTTCTAGACTTGCACCCCTAGAGACCGCTCAAAAGTATCCTTTTAACGCCGAGCATGTGCAGACTGCATGCGCCGACGCCAGCGATAGCTGACCATGCCAAGGATGGATATACCCAACAATGGGAGAGTGCTAGTAGGCTCGGGGACAGATGTCGTGTTGACAAGGAAGATTTGCTCGTTACCACTTGCAAGCGTGGCATCAAAAGTCAGCTGACCGTTACTATTTAGCCCATCATGGGAAATAAACAGAGCTGTCACCTTGGAACCGGCGAGGGTATCGCCGACAGAGATGATCTTTTCGAGCCCCGAATGCGACACGGTGTAGATAGCGGTGCTTCCATCAGTTAAATCAGCCAAAAAGGCCAAATCTCCTTTCTGGTTGAGGGATACGTCCGACTTAAAGTCTTTAAAGAGTCCGCTACTAGTGTCGGCAATGGTGGTTAAAACGCCGTCGTTACTCTCGAGAATGGCACCGCCACCCGTCGTGAAACCAGCATTGAAGGCCACCTGGCCGCTGTTGTTGAGGGAGGGTACACTGAAGTAGCTATAGGGACCCTTGTCACTCTCGGCAATAATCGGGGTGACCTTCGCGCCACTACTAATAAACAGACCCTTGCCGCCATTTTTCAAGTCAGCATTGAAGGCAACGTCTCCCTTGTCGTTGATGGAGGGTATAGTGAAGTTGGCAAAGGGGCCCGCGCCTCTACCCACATCCAAGCCACCAAGATAGAAGTCCTTGAAGTTGCTGTTGGCACTGGTGTCGGCGATGGTGCTGACCTTCCCGTCTGTAGTTTTGGTGTTAAGGCTAACTACCCCGTCGTGACCATTTAAATAAGTTACTGTTCCTGGGTTATTTATAGCGGCTACATTGGTGAATTCGCCAGCAGCGGCTAGATTACTGGTTGAAAAATATGTTTGATTAGGATTAACTAAAGTAACAGTAAAGGGGGTATTGCTGTAGGCAACGTTATTAATCGGTCCACTGTTGGTACGGCTGATGACGGCAGTTGGCCCCGACGCCGCCAGTTGTCCATAGTTATACCCGGAAGACGACAAGACCGTCGTTCCTGCGTTGTTGGTAGAGGCGCTAAAGAAGACGCCACTGTCATAGCCAGTGAAACCGTCATAGATGCTTCGGTTTACGACAAGGGTGGGCGAACCAGAGCCATTGCTTGTGAAAATAGCAGCGGCGGGGGTATTCGTCCCAGTCTGCAGGCAGTCGCCCTCAACGGCTGTGCAGAAACCCCTGAAACCCTCGTAGGTCACAGTTCCTGTATCGTTGATGGAGGGGTTTGCGAAGCGGGAATAAAGATCGCTGCTCGTGCTGATCTGCTTAAAGTCAAAGCTAGCCATCCTACTTTTCTCCTTAGCTGTTCATCAATGAAAGGCAAGAACCAATGTTGATTCGATGGAAAGCTCCGCTTTTAGTGAACACGCCTTCATTAATAGGGAGTTGGTTCTTATTTTGACATCAGCATACCTCAACCGAGGCTAAACAAAGCGCTTAAATTGTATAATTTATGTCTGACTTATGCGTAATTTTACCAAAACAGTAATCTCAAAACAACACGTTTAAAAATCGCAAACAGTGGAACCAGCCCCACTATCCAACGTACTTCAGTCCAAGATATGTTGAAGGAGGAGAGTCAACGGAGGGAAAAATGACCTATGACAGGAATTAGGGAAACTGGGAGCGATAAGTATTCTGTCTGCCCGATAGACCTATCCAACTTGAAGAGCAAGGTAGCCGAAGCCATAGAACTTTGCAATGGGAATAATGAATGCCTGGTCAAACTTGAGCAGGTACTCTCTGAGGCAACTGAGCTATGTACTGGGGCGATAGCTCAAATCAACTCTGATACTTCAATTATACCAAAGCCTTAGGATTTGACCAATTCAGTCAAGGAACTAGACATGCATAAGTTAACTCCATTTCTGCTTAGTGCTATTTTCTTTAGTACTACTGGTGCTTATAGCAAAGTAGGTAGAACTAGCAACAATACTCTTAATCCTGCTGAAAATAACACTACCAGCGCTAACTCAACTACTGATCAAAATCAGTCAAACTGGCATGGATCAAAAGCAGGTAACACTTTGAGAACAGCCGTTGGGGAAAGGC
>CAXUIG010000269.1:0-8790 GCA_964250845.1 uncultured bacterium
CATTAACTCAATACTTTTGAGTCATTTTGTCATGCGTTAGTCTAAACTCCAGTTGCTAATCACAAGTGGTATGGTGCTTCAACAACCCGCCCATGCGTCAACAAAGTTTTGTAACACTACATCGTGGAAACTTTATGTTGCTTATGCAAGAGGTGAAACCTATGGTGGGCAGGCTAATCTTCCACCTGGTGTGGGTCAGAGCGTTTCTGATGCCTCCACAAATTATAGAGTTCAAGGATGGTGGGGACTCACTCCAGGAGGATGTGCCATTGTCACAAACGAGCCAGCCAACCAAGTTGTCCGAGGTAATGATTTATATTACGTCAGCCATCGTTTCTATGCCAGAGCTGTGGATGCTAATAACTATTGGATTAATACTTACTGGGGAGGAAATGAAAATTTCTGCATCAAAGATGCCGCGTTCGATTATTTTCGTAGCGTGGGAGGGTTTACTCAGATTAATCCATTTAACTGTCTTAGTGGGTATTATCAGGCTGGCTTCGGCAACTTCACCTCGCCAACCACTAACTTCACTCTGACTCTTCAGTAAAGTGCCATTTCGTGTAGTCTAGCTAGGTGGAGCAGGAAACGAATCCTCGCAAGTTGTTGCCCCGTTGCGGGGATTAATTTGAAGTCCATTTGCTGATGAAAGAAAGAACTTATACCAATTTCGTGGCTGTCAAACCAACAACTTTTATGAGGAAAATGCTGTGTCTAATGAACTTTCCCGGCGTCAACTTTTACAGGCAGGTGGCAGCTTCGTTGCTGGAGCAGCAGGTACGACTCTATTGGGTAAACTTGCTCCCGTTTTCGCTCAAACCAGTAGCTCCGCAAGTAAATCAAAGAACACGTTCTATACAAACGGACGACATCTTTATGATTCGAGCGGCAAAAAGACCATCCTGAGAGGAATCAACCTACCCCTGCTAGATGACTGGGATTTTCCTCAAAGCGATAAGCTGGCGGAACTAGAAAAAACTGGAGCTAATGCCGTCAGAATTCAATGGTATAAGAATTATGGTCAACCTGGTCGTCCTGCCTATTCGATTGCAGACTTAGATAATTTTCTCGCGAAATGCAAGGCGAACCAGATCATTCCGATACTAGGTTTGTGGGATCTCACCTGTAAACCCGATGCAACGCTGCTAAACACTCAGTTGATGTCGTGGTGGACTACATCTCCTGTCCTTGCCGTCCTTAAAAAGTATCAGCAGTATCTCATCATCAATTTGGCTAACGAATTGGGTTTCTATCGCTGGGCAAATAATCCAGCGAACGCATTGAATACGTTCAAGGATGCTTACAAGAGCGCCATCACAAGCATACGGCAGCACTTGCATCTGCCAATCATGATTGACGCACCTGATTGTGGGACATCGATCGAGGTGTTCACAACAATCGGTCAGGAGTTGATCGATCACGATCCTGACCACAATCTTTTACTCAGTGGGCACGCCTATTGGGCTGCCTATAACGGTACACCGTACATAGAGGCTGCAATCAAGGCAAATTTGCCGCTCATATTTGGTGAAGTTGCCAACAAGCAAGACGAAGACATCGGTGGGAAAACCCAGTACTGCTATTACGACTTGGATGGCACTAATGAAAACCATGCACCCCAGAATAGTTTTACGTATCAAGCATTCTTGCGGATGCTGAAAGAGAAAGAAATCGGGTGGCTTGCTTGGAGTTGGTGGAAGGACAACTGTACAAAGCGGCAGATGTCCCAAAACGGGAATTTTTCTGGTCTTACACCCTACGGAAATGATTTGGTCAACAATCCTGACTATGGATTGAGAGCGACTGCCAAGCGCTCGTCTACGTTTGGTAGCACTCCTTAAAAGCAGGCTTCAGGGCTTTAGAGGGGTATTGACACCCCTCATTTGATTCGATCACAGATATGTCTATCTGCCTCATCTATATTGGAGTTGTTCTTCAAATAATCATGCAACCAGTTGCAGCCTCGAGCGATGAGTTGCTCCTCGTTCAGAGTTTCAGCATTCCACAATTCAACTAATGCATCATCACTCACACAGACAATTTTTTTGCCATCGGGGCTGAAGCTGACATCCCAGTAAGGATAGCCGTGTCCTTCGATGGTTTTGATCTCCTGACCATCCCTTACACTCCAGAGGCGGATTGTGCCATCAGCACTGGAAGAAGCAAGAATTTTGCTGTCAGGACTGAAGCTCAGCCTGGTGACTCCGGCGGAGTGTCCTTTAAGAATTTTGAGTTCCTGACCCTCTAAACTCCAGAGCTTAACGGTTTTATCACGACTAGCAGAAGCAATGATCTTGGCGTCTGGGCTAAATCGGACACTTGTAACGTAGCCGCCGTGTCCTCGCATTGTTCTGAGTAGCTGAAGATTTTGCAAATTCCAAAGTTTTACTGTGCCGTCCTGATGGGCAGAGGCAAGTGTCTTGCCATCAGGACTGAAATGAACACTCCAAACCTTACCGCTGGATGCCTTGAGCGTTCTCAACTCTTGACCCTCGACACGCCACAGTTTGACCGTTCCATCGTAACTAGCAGTTGCAAGGGTTTTACCATTTGGGCTAAAACTCACGTCAGTCACTTCACTGTTGTGCCCTTTGAAGGTTTTAAGATTTTGACCATCGAGGTTCCAAAGTTTAATGGTTGTATCGTAGTTACTCGTCGCGATCGTGTTGCCATCAGGGCTGAAGCTCAGGCTCCATATCCGATTCCAAAGCTTATCGCTATCTGCCTTAATGGTTTTGAGTTCTTGACCATCAAGGCTCCAAAGTCTAATCGTTCTATCATCTCCGGCAGAAGCAATAATTTTGCCATTCGGACTAAAACTCACGCTCCAAAGAGAATCACGATGTCCAACAAACGTATTAAGTTTTTGCCCATCGTCAATACTCCATAACTTAACCGTGTTGTCTCCTACAGCAGCGGCAATGAACTTGCCATTCGGGCTAAAACTGGCGCTAAAGATGCTATCGTCATGTCCTCTGAATGTTTTGAGTTCTTGCCCAGTGACGCTCCAGAGTTTAACTGTTCTGTCAGCGCTGGTAGAGGCAATGGTCTTACCATCGGGGCTAAAACTGACACTAGTAACGTAGCTATCATGTTTACCAAGGGTTCTGATCTTTTGTCCGTCTAAACTCCACAGTTTAACAGTGCTATCGCCTGCGGCAGTGGCAATGGATTTACCATCCGGGCTAAAACTAACATCGAAAATAGATAATTTACTTGCTCTGAAGGTTTTGAGTTCTCGTCCATCAGTACTCCAGATTTTGACAACACCCCCTTGATCAGCCGTGACAATGGTTGTGCCATCCGGGCTGCAACTGACACCCCAAACAGAAAGTTCATGCCCTTTAAGGATTTTGAGTTCTTGTCCGCTTGTACTCCAAAGTTTGACCGTATTGCCTGAACTTGGAGCAGCAATCACTTTACCATCAGGGCTAATACAGAGGCTGCTAATGAAATTATCTGCATTGGATTTCCCATTTAAAGTGATGAGTTCTCGTCCATCAATATCCCAAGCCTTGATGGTGTTGTCTGCACTGATGGCAGCAATCATCTTGCCATCTGGACTGAAACTTATCCTTCTGAAAGACTGATTCTGTCCGGGTAGCCTTTTGAGTTCTCGTCCATCAATGTTCCACAGTCTGACTGTGTTATCTTCACTGGCAGTCGCAATCGTCTGATTATCTGGGCTAAAGTTGACACTTCTGACTGCATCATTGTGTCCTTCAAGGCGATTTCGTTCTCTTACTTTGAAAATCGCTCGCTGCAATGCTAACCTTGCCGATTCTTTTGTAGTGTTATCTACCCAGCTCACTGATTTTAATTGAGTTGCTGATTTTAATGCTGTTAGCATTGCATCAAGTTCTCTGTTTGAGTTCAATAATGCAGTTGAAGATATGCTCAGGGATCTGATTCTCTCCAGTTGAGTATCCTTGACCATCACACTTGCCCAAGTCCCGGCAAACATTGCCACGACTAAGGATATCACTAGTATTACTAACGCAATCCGAATTCGTTGGCTGGCTTTTTGGTTTGCCTGCTTCAGGGTTTCGTTTGCCTGCTTCAGGGTTTGGTTTGCTTCTGCCAAAATTATCGATGCTTCTGCTTCTGCCTCAAGTCGTCTCTGAATATCGCGTTGTTCTAATTCTCGACTCGCATCTAGGAAGCGGTAGTCATGGTCACTTAAACTTTTATTTGCTGCCCACTTTTGAGATTCCTGTAAAAGCTGTCCGCGCAATAACCAAGATTCTGACTGACCCTGTGATGAGAGCCAGCCTTTTAGGGCGATTGAATAGAAATTAGGGCGGACAAAAGCTAATTCCTTCTCAACCCAGGTGTTGTTAAAAACAGAATTATAAATGCGGTTATAAACCCTAAGCTTGCCCTGTTGCTTGACAACCAACCCTGAGAGTTGCAATTCCATTTGTTCAGGACTCTCATCTGCTGTTATTTCTCCAAATTGCAGAATCTGCTGATAAAGCCCAAGCAGCCGACCTCTACGCTGTTCGCTTCCTCGAATGCGATCGCGAATCGTCCTCAAATGAGGGGGTGTATCCTGAGATTCCCAATTCTCAACAATATGGTGTTGGACGAACTGCTCGATATTCGCCTTCCGGGTTTCAGCTTTCTGGGCAACCAGCTTACACAACTTCTGCGTCAGAAAGGGTTGCCCTCCGGTCCAGTCTAAAATCTCTTGCAAAACCGTCTCAGGATTGTCTACCTTTGGGATCAATCCCTGCGTTAACGGTAAATTGGCTTCTGCAAACCGAAATCCTGTCAAATCAATCGAGCGACCAATATTGAAGGGTGTCCTCTGTTTATCAGTAATTAAGTCTGATGGTGTTGCTACGCCCAGCAAACAAAAAGTCAGGCGCTCATAGACTGGATTGGTAATTCGTTGCTCATAACAGGCGCGAATCAGGGCAAAAAAGTCGTCAGTTGAAAAATTTAAGCTCTTGACATTATCAATTTCTTCTAAAAAAATGCAAATTTTAGAGTTGAGAACTTTGACGAGCAGTATGTCTTCAATAAACAGGCTCAACTGTTGTAACGCCGACAAATCTGCTTGCTTGCTCCTCCAAGCCTTTAGATCAAATTCTGAAAGCTTGAAAACTCTGACCAACTCTACAACTAAACCCTTATACCATTGGTCAACGGTAACCTGCTTTGCACCCAGTTTGGTCACATCAACAGCCGCACAGGCGATTTTTTTCGCTTTCAGCAGTTGCATTGTTCGCGCCTTCAAGCTCGACTTCCCCATCTGCCGGGAGTTGAATACATAACAGAATTCACCCGCTTCTAACGCTGCCAACAGTTCTTGGTCAGCTCGCCGTGTCACATAACAGAGCGCATTAGGCGGTAAGCTTCCCCCAACTTTGTATTCGTAGTCTTCATTGGAGATTGTATTCATTATTTTGCTTGGATCGGAAGACTCAAACCTCAAGAAAAATTGGCGCTAAAATACTGACGATATAGTTCACAACTTGGTGTTACTTGATTGCCATTGAGGTGTACGATTCCCATACTGTCTAACTGATAAACAGGCACAGATTCTAACTGAACTGGACTTTGAGCAGTCACGACCTGTTTCAATGCAGATGCTAATTCTGGCTGTTGCTTCAAATACCCTAAGCAACACCGCAAATGGTCACTATAAACCCCAGCATGGGTGGGAGCATCTTGCAAAAATTGCCCCAGTGTGACCCCCTGACGTGAAAGGTGGTAGAGGGCGAGCCGGATTAGATAGGGATGTCCTCCAACCATCGTGGTTAATCGCTTGGTTTCTTCAAGTGTCCAAGTCAGACCATGTAACTGGGCTAAAGTCTCGACTTGTTGTTGATTAAACTGTGGCAACCTTAACGGCAACCCAACATTAAAGGGAGATTGGTGGATATTTAAGGAGATATAGACTTCTGTTGAGTGAGCAATGACCAATCGAAGTTTCTGCCAACTCTCCTGAAGCATGGCTTCTTCATGCCATTCTCGGAGCAAAGCCAGAAAATCTTCAGCAATATCAGGATAGTTAAAAACAGTATCAATTTCGTCCAAATCTATAACCAGATTAGTCTCGACTTCCTCTAATAAATATGCTTGAAAGTAGCTTGTACAGCTTACCTTGCTACCGATTTCTTCATCCCAGTAGCGAGCGAGCCTTGGTTCTAAGTTAAGCTGTCGGCTAACATTTAAACAAAACCATCGTAAAAATCTGTTTAAGTTTGTAAAGACTGTTTTTTCAGCTTTTCGCAGATTCATGCGAACAACTTGATAATTTTGTTGAGCGGCATAAGCCAAAACTCGATTGAGTAAAGATGTTTTTCCCATTCGTCTGGGTCCTCTGATCCGGATTAGAGAACCCGGCTTTAAAATCTCCTTGTAACAGTCGGATTCGAGTGGTGGACGTTCCACATAGAAAGGAGAATCCAATGCTACAGGTCCTTCTGGGAATTCCAGGGCGATCTCCGCGTTCGACGTTGGCACTGATGAAACTGTTGTGGCAGTCTGATTTTGCCATTTCCGCTTCAGCGCCTGTCGAAAGCTCTTCTTGGTCACTTCTTCCCCTAAAGCCTCTGACAATTTCTTCCACAATCGATAACCAACATCTTTATTAATGTAGCTAACACTCCGGAATAACTGTTTGGCAATCTCCTCATAACTCTTGCCTTCCCATGCACCTCGCAAGACATCAATTTCAATATCAGTGAGATACTTCCCAGTATATTTTAATACTAGTGTATTGACCAGATTCTCAATTTGTTCCCAAGGCAGTTCTGAGTCGGGATTCATAGGTCAGACCAGCAAGATGAATACCCTTGTTTATAGCAAAAATCAATCCCGGATTTCTCACCACGCTTTTCTAAAATGGCGCGTAAAGTCTGTGCAGCAAGGCTTATAGATAAATCTTCAAAAAATAGTCGCTCATGCAAGCCGGTTCGTCTAAAACGCTCTTCTGTTCAATGCCTCTGGCTGATTTCGGCTCAGGCTTGTGATCAATCCGGGTGAATGGGTGAATCAATTGGGCATTTTCACCTGACTTTTCCATACTTTTTGCTTTAAAGGCGGTTTCCCATCCTGAATTTTCCATATTTGCTATTAACTTATTTCTATGTTTGTTGATAGTAAAATCCAGAACTTTCCGACCTGGAAATTTCCCCGTGATGGATGAATAATAGGGCAATGCAACGCCTTACAACTAATCCCAAAAAGGAGCTTAAATCCATGAAAGGCACAATCAAAAAAGATATGAAACCCATGAAGAAGTTTGTGATCCGCGAGGCAGAAACCCTCAAGACCACGAGACCACCTGTATACGGCGTTTGCTGTTGCAAAGGCTGCTAACGTAAGTGTTCCGTTCGGGGCCGCTATCCCTCGGTAACGACCCCAACCAACCTCAAAGACAGTTACCAATGGGAAAGTATACAGCCTCAATTCTTGTTGCGGTTTATCCGTTTACGCGGCAATCTGAGGGCGAGGAGGTCGTTATCGGACGATTAGATACCACTATGTTTTTGGTGTTGCCGTCTGATGCCGTAGAGCTACTGGATTACCTGGCAGATGGTAAGACGGTGGGTGACGCCCAGTCACTCTATCAGGAGAAGTACGGCGAAGTGCCGGATATGGAGGAATTCCTAGATAGTCTGGAGCGCAAGGGGTTCGTTCGACCCCGAGTTAAGGATAGGGCCGATCAATCCGCTACTATGGAAACCACCTTCGTACCACGGTCTACCAGATCGGCTCCGGTACGCTTTCACTTTGCCAATTTCCCGCAATCACTGGCTCGCAGGTTGTTCAGCCGACCGGTACTAATCATCTGCGGTGTACTCATTACCCTGGCTCTGGCTTCGATTTTCGTTGACCCCTCGATTTTTCCTGGTTGGCAGGCTTACTTTTTTAAAGAAAATGTCACGCTGACGGTTTTGGTTCTGATAATGCTCGACTGCGTGGCACTTTTTTTACATGAGATGGCTCACTTGGTCGCGGCTCGAGCCGTGGGTGTCTCCTGTCGGATGGGTATAAGCAATCGCATGTGGATACTGGTGGCAGAGACGGATATGACTGGTATCTGGGGAGTACCCAGGAATCAGCGCTACCTGCCATTCGTAGCTGGTGCACTGCTGGACGCGGTATCAGCTTCCGCCCTTATCCTCGTCTTTTTTATGGAAAGCCGTGGGTGGATTGTGCTGCATCCGGTTGTTTTCCTACTGGGTCGAGCCATGTTGCTGAACTATCTGTTTGGCCTACTCTGGCAGTGCTACTTCTTTATCCGAACCGACTTCTACTACGTCATTGCCAATTTCTTTCGGTGCAAGAGCCTGATGAAAGATACAGAGGTATTTTTGCGTAACCAGGTAGCCCGGATCTTTCGCTCTTGTCGTCTGGTGAATCAGTCCCATATCCCAGTGGCTGAGATGCGGGTGATTCGCTGGTATGCACTCCTGTGGCTCGTAGGCCGCATTGCCGCTCTAGGCTATCTCATTTTTATTAGCATCCCGCTGATGTGGCACTACTATTTGGCGATTTTCGCTGTTTTAAGTGCTGGATATCAGGCCAACCCTTACGCCTTTATAGATGCATTGTTAATGGTATTGGTTGTTTTCGCCCCTCAGGGCGTTGGCTTTTGGCTTTGGATTCGTAGTTTTCGCAGCTCACAGAGGTGAACATTTATGGACTGGCAGCATAGTATGCCGACACAACCCCTTAAGTGGACAGGTCAGGTGATTCTACTGGAAGCAGAAGCCGGTCAGTCTAGGGCGAACGCACCTAAATTTATACACGAGAGCTAAGTGGTATCCTAGA
>CAXUIG010000270.1:0-8785 GCA_964250845.1 uncultured bacterium
CCTGAGGTAGAGGCAGCAGCTTAGTTATGGGCATTTAACCCGACTTGATATAAGTCATCGCCAGGGGCTGTGTGTCCTGAACTCGCTCTAGCTCTGACTCTAGTTCTAGCTCTGACTCTAGTTCTAGTTCTGACTCTAGTTCTAGTTCTGGCTCTATCGTTGGAACTTGTTTTGACTCTAGCGGGAGGCTGAGCTGGATTACTCTTTTTGCCTGAGTTGAGCCGAGGGGTTCTACCTCTGGGACTAGTTCCGGTTGGACTTCTAGCTCTAATGGCTGACTGGATTTAGGCTTGAGTCTTATAAACTTGTTGGCTTCCATATTTTCTGTTTGATTCCACGCCAAAATCTCCCACTTATAGGGGGGAGATTGTATACATCTGAACGCTGAAACATCGATTCAGAGACAGTTTTGTTCACCGGACTCTGAAACCGAATTGAGCATTTTCTCGTTTCAGTCTCTCTGGAAAGCAATATTGGCCTGAGTCTGAAACGGGAGTCCTATCTTAACATCAAAGAGAGTGCGTCATTTACGCTACGAGAGTGCCTAGCCATACTCTTGTTCAATAATTTTCCACTTGACAGCACTGACTTCCGGCTCCAAACTGAAACGGCCAACGATTCGTTCTAAAAAGGCATCATCGCGCTCTTGCCCTGCCAATTCGGCCTCAACCTCCACTTGTTCGGGAATCTCCAGAGCCTCACTTTGCAGAGAACGAAGCTGCATTTTCTCGTTGTTGATTGCTTGAAGCAGTAGGGCAACAATTTCTCGGGATATAGCGGACAGCCCTTTACAACATGCCTTTCTACAGGTACCGACAGACATCCTAGTAAGCGTGGGCTTTAGTCACTGGACAAGCGAATTCATCTCGGACTGGAGCTTCACCAGGCAAGCTTGCCGCTACTCGTCCAGATGCCTGATTCAGTTCTCCTTCTATAAGTGTAGACCACTTCTAAATAAATGTCAACCGCTTTTAGGTTTGTTCCTAGCTGAGAGTAAGATAATTTCCCCAGATGCGATCGCATCAAGCAACTGTCCAGTGGAACCTTCATGGTTATAAATATATCCAAGCTTCTCAGCTATTTCTTTTAGTCTTTCCGATGTTTCTGGTGCAACTCTAGCGTGCAAAGAATCACGCTCTAGCTTTCTTCTCCCCATGTTTTTATTTTATTTTCCATCATAAGTGGGATACATTTAATCCAATATACCGCTCTGGGGCTGAAGTGACCACAACCAGGCTAGAGCACTTGTTATATAAGCGCGGGGTTTGGTGAGCGGGATGGAGCAGAGAAGCGATCCAGATCATCTTCGGACGCGGTAACGAAAAAAGCTTTTAGCAATCTTCCTGACCACTATAAAGGCTAGAGCCCTTGAAGTCCTAGCGTGGGTTTCGCAAGCGCGGGGATTAACCAGGAGGGCACTGGCACTGTTGGCACAACTTCCCCTACTCCATTCGTGACAAGTTAAGGTGATGAGCAATTTGTCAAGGGGGTCTGGTGATGAACTGTCATAGGCGAACGCTCCCAATCTGGACTCGGTGATAAATTTAGTTGGTCAACAGGTTTTCTTTGAGTTTTGACTACACCCAAGTCTTGATTTTCAGTCGCAGCAAAATACAAGACTTGCTCTGTCGCTTTTCCTTTGTCATAAGCAACACTAAAGTGATATAAACCTCGGTACACCATCTCCAGAGAAATCCGGTCAAAAGGCAGTGCCAGTTCCTCAGCAATAGCATCTCCCAAGTCAACCAAAACAGCGTAAAATAGCCAATTAGCCCAGACCTGCAACTTCACACCGTTGATTGAACCTGTCCACAAATAACTCAAACCCAATAGCCGTTTGACTGTGTGAAATGCCTCTTCAATACGCCAACGTCGTTTATAGAGGTCAGCGACTACGTAAGGAGGTAAAACAACTGGGTCGAGTACAGATGTAATATAGGAATACCAAGTTTTACCGACACGAATCTCGACCAGGCGCAAAGTGAGGATTGGAGTGCTATTACGACCTGTGCCCAGTTTAATGAGTTGGTCTCGAACATTGTGTTGATTGGTGAAGACCTGCACAACTTTAACCGCAGCCCCAGCTTTGAGCCTTGTAATAAAGTCAATTTGCTGGGTGATGAGTTGAGCGAAAAACTGAAAATGGTAAAAACCTCGGTCGAGTAAGAGTAAGGTTTTAGCTGTCAGCAATTTGAGCAAATCTGCCTCAAAATTAGTATCATTGGCGCTGGGATTGGTATGAAACCAAACCTCTACAGGTAAACGAGTAACAAGATCAATTACCGTACAGATTTTTCCCGCCAGCTGACCTCTAGGCACATCCTCTAAGCTTTTTAGCTTCCGGAATAAGGCTTCTAATGTTGAGCCATCCGCCACCCAAATTCGTTCAAAGTTTCTCAGAGCGAATTTAATACTATCGGGTAGGGGTCGCTTGTTTCTGTTCAGCCAATTCTGTTGTAACTGCGGCAACAACTCTTTAAACACCCGCTCAAAAATTGCGGCGGGAAATGTCAAGAATCGCTCCGACAGTGCTTGCTGCGATACCTTAGTAGCATGACACCATAGTAAGTCAAATCGTGCTAATAACCGAGTTAACTCCTGCACACCCGCTACTTGTCTCCACAGGAGGGTCAACACTGCTGCCACCATCAATGACAGATTCAGAACGCGATCTCGTAACCCTAATTGGCGATAGTACCCTTGTTGTGCCCAGATTGCCGGGGTGAGTAACGCTTTGAGTTGCTCGGTGATCGCCGAGTTGTTCGGGCTGGGTGTATTGTGTTGCTGTACGTGGTCGGGATTGCGATGCGTCCGTTTGGCCATGGTGTCAATTACATTCCTTCGAGCTTAGTTTGACACCTCAACCCGGACTAAATATTTAAGTAATATTGCTTATTGACAAATGCAGCGCTGTCTTAAACTGTTACGAACGTATTGCTATCCATGATTGCTGGGTAGATTCTGAGGGAGAGGCAAGCTCTTCTTGGAGCGCTATATAATTGTCGAGTGCCAAATTATTTGACCAGTTGCCAAATTCATGTCATTGAAGATGAAATAGAGTCACTGAAAGAGTTTCGAGGGCTTTGTCTTTGTAACAAGCGCTATTAGTAGTAGAGCGCACATGTCACTTGCCCTGTTCTGCGAAAGCGCGACGATATCGGCTATTGCTGACAAGTGCGAAGGTTCTAGGCTGATAAATGCACACAGAAAAATAATTTGTCAAACGGTCAGATAATTTGGCAAGTGACAAAATGGGGCGTGAATGCGATTTCAGAAGCTCTGCGGCAGGAAGTTCACAAACACAATATTCGCGTCACCATTATTGAACCCGGTCTGGTTGCCACCGAATTAATCGACAACATCACCGATCCCGCTGCGAAACAGGCGCTCCTCGCCCGGTTCAAAACCGTCACTCCGCTGCAACCGGAAGATATTGCACGGGCGATCGCCTATGCCGTTACCCAACCGCCTCACGTCAACGTGAATGAAATTTTGCTCCGACCAACGCAACAGGAATAGGACCAGCCCCTAGATTTTTCTCTCGTAGTTTATGAGTCACTTCTCGCGTATTGAAGAGCACGGCGAGAGTGCCAAGACTTGCCCGAGTTAAGGCTGGATCATTTTTTGTAACCCTTGACTGTCGCAACTTGGTGACTAAAATCCACAAAATTTTCGAGCACAACACTTGCAGCAATTTTCAGATTGGCGGCATGGCGCTTAAACCCAAACAGATCTAAGCAAAAATCATCGAAATTCTTGTGGGTGGGAGGGGTCGATATAGCTGTTGATATTGAGGCTGCAACCAATGTCCAGCAAGCTTCTTAGTGAGTGAGATCAACATGTTTCCAACACCTACAAAATGTTCTATAAGCTTATGTGGCTTCCAGCTCACGAAATTTAGTTAGGATATTGCTGTAATAAACGGTTTAGTTTTGGTTGGAGCTGTGGCCATTGTACTAGCTAATTTCCGCAGCGGATTTGATGCTGCCCATAATTGACTCACGCGTCCAGTTGAGGTTATTGAGCAAATGGATGTTGCAATCATTGGTGCTAGTGGGGACATTGGTCGCGAAATCGTAGCCCAGTTATTGGGCGGGCGAGTGCTGTCTGTGTCGGAGCGACTGCAGTTAGTAGGTCGTGAGTCGGGCGAGAGTGCTAGCAAGTTGTTTGGTATGCGCACTGACCTTTCAGACGCTTATGCCGAGATTGCGCCCGAGTTAGACATCGCACTGCAGCCATCTGAAATCGTCGCTGATGTGATTGTGATGAGTGCGGGCGTCACAATTAAAGGGCAAGCAACTTCACGTCAGGCGCTGGCACAGGGAAATCTGCCACTATTTCACACCTATGCCCAAGCGATTGAGAAATATGGCCACGGTCATGAGATTATTCTGATAGTGACCAATCCAGTAGAGTTGGCAGTCGAGGTATTCAGCCAGTATCTGGGAAGACATCGAGTTATTGGCATTGGTGCCTATTAGGATTCGCTGCGCTTTCGCCGAGAAATTGCTAACGATCTTGGCGTGCGTCGGCAGTTGATCCAAGGGTTCGTGATCGGGGAACATGGTGACAGCATGGTACCGCTTTGGAGTAGTGTGCGGATTCATGGAATGGATAGTGAGGAAATGCTGGATACCATCAGCCGCTTACGAGGCGAGCCCAAGATTTACCAGTTCCCAGCCTTCGTGAGTTCGGCCAAGCAAACTGTGATCAACTATCTCAACGCCGGACAGGTGCGAGCAGCCTTTGAGTATGTTGATCGCCTGCCACCGGACTTGCGCGTCGTCCTTAGACCTTACGTAACTCAGGCATCGGGAGCGAAAACTGCTGCGGCTACTGCCAACGTCACTGTGGATTTGGTGCGGACACTCTTAGATGGACGAGAAATTGTGGTCTCGGGTCAGGTACGGCTGGAGGGAGAGTTTTACGACATCCATACCTCGATTGGCGTACCGATTGTAGTCAGTGCTCAAGGTTGGACACAGGTGGTACAGCTCCAGTTATGGGTGGACGAGGCTCAGCTGCTACTGCAGATAGCACAGAGTCTAGGCAGCAAGATTAAGGAGTGGATGCAGTATGGTTGAGGAGCGATGGGTGTTTGTGGTTAAAGCACAAGATAAACCGGGAGCTTTGACTGCTTCTGCCTCAGTCTTCTCAAACCGAGGTGTCTCTCTAAAGACAATCTTAGGTAGTTGTATCGCTCTGACAGAAGAAGGCCGGATTGTTCTAAGCTTTTGGGCAAATGAGCGCAAAAAAGACATGCTGTTGCGGGCGCTGCAACGTCAGTCTACACTGCTGCAAGTGCAAGCTTATCCCTACTCTTCCCCTGAGTTACGCGCGATTGGATTTGCACGGGTAGTTACTCAGGCTGATAAGCACAAAGACAGAAATAATTACACAGCCTTTTAAAAAGATCCCCCGACTCCGACAGATATCCCCCAATGAAGGCTGTGTAATTATTTATAGTCATCTACTTATCAGTGCGTCTGAAGTGCAAATTGAAATGATCTCAAACCAGGCAGACAGCAAAACCATTCTACTCACAGGTAGCCCTCATGCAGTAGAGATTGCCGTCGAGAGTTCTTCTCGACCGGCAGCTGTTTCCACTGACACCCGAGGTACAACAGTTTCAGAATATAGTTAAAGATCACGTGCAAAGAAAGCTTCGGCTGAGGACCACGACTACCAATGTGCAGGTGAGGTAAGACAAATTTCTCAAACTGCTCGAAGGTCAAATGCGTTGGAATCCCTTGCCAAGGTTGAGATTGAGCCATCATTACTCCTATCGACCGTCAAACTAAAGAGACTTTAAGCGTAAGGATTCAGGTGATCCAAACCCTTACTAGACAAGGGTTTCAGCTCTGGAGATTAAGGCTAAATTGTTAGTTGTTCTCAATAAACAACGAAAAATCAGCGTTTCAGCAATCGCTATTGATAATAAGAATAATCGAGATTTTCGTCGAAAGCATTGCCGGAAAAGCATTTGAGACATTTCCAGATGACCTGAATCCTTACCTTTAAGCACTTTAGTTTGAGTCGATGGAATTCCATGCATCTAGGGGCTTCCAGACAAATTCACACAGGGAGCAAAACCCGCAACCAGTTGTAGAGCAACAGATTGTGGGGAGAGATCGCCTGCAAATCGTCGTTGGTCAATCTCACCCCTGGTTTGAGCAGGCGGTTGTTCCGGTAACAGAACTCACAACCACTGCCTGGGTGATGCGCGAAGCTGGCTCAGGAACTCGCCAGCAATTTGAGCAAGTGCTACGGCGGTGGGACATTGAGCCAGCTTCCTTGACCGTGATTTTAGAGATGAAGAATGGTGAGATGGTCAAGGCAGCCGTTGAGAGTGGGGTAGGGGCGGCGGCGATCTCCGACCTAGTTATTGTTAAAGAACTGCGTCTCGACCTGCTCAGTCCGATTAAAGTCACAGGTCTGAGTCAGGACACTACTGGTGCCGAGCCAATGTCGCGACCCTTCTTGCTATTAAGGCACCGAGAACGCTTTCAAACGCGCATCTCCCGAGCGTTCGAGCAATTGCTAGCAACAAGCTGAAGTAGCTTTATACTCTAGAGTTACGGATAAAGGCGAATAGGAGCTTCAGGGCAATCAGCTCTCCAACCAAGTAGCGCCGTCATTTAGACTTTGAGATTGGCTGTAGCTGAATCTGGACAGGCATCCCTGGAACATCGTCCTTCAATGGCACAATCACTAAATACCGACGAGATTGTGTGCCTGCATCACCCTCTACTACCTGCCTAATCGGCCCCAGCGTTGTCACAATCGCCGCTCCGGCTGGGTTGGTTTGGAACTTTACTAGCGGTTTGAGTTTGCCATAGGGTTGGCTATCATGCTCCGCTAACGCCAACTGATACATGCTTTTAGGTTGGAGTCCACTCACTGCCCCTTCCAGTAAATCAATCAAGCCTTGATTATTGACCGTTACCGTTGTGGCAGGCTGTTTGGCAGAAGAGCCTGGTGGTCCTAAGACTAGATGAGCCGCCTGACCAGAGTTACCCAAGGGCTCCAGGTTCACCATACCATCACCTTGGGGAACGGCATTGGGAATGTAGGCCAGGGCTTGAGTGGATTGCCCCCCCGGAATTGTCGCAATCACCTTATTTGTCAGTGTATCAATGCCAGTCACGCCAGTGCCATTTTCTAGAGCGACATAAATTCGTGTGCCGTCACCAGAGGGCCAGAGACCGTGGGGTAATTCTCCAGTCGGGATAACTGCGACCAGTTTGGGGGTGTCAGCCGTGGTGAAGACTTTCACGACATTTTCGCCGCCAACCGTGACGTAGGCAAATTGACCCTGACGATTCCTGACAATGTTAACGTGATTGGTAATCGGTCCAGTGTCTAGAGTAGCAATGATATTGAAGGGCGCTTCTGCACTAAACACCTGGGTTTTTCCAGTATCTTTGAGCGTCAACCACACTTGCTTGCCATCAGGAGTAGCAGCGATATTCGGACAGAAGGGAGAAGCTTGTTTAACCGTTGCTACCACTCGGTGAGTGCTGACCTCAATCACTTTGGTCTCTGGGATAAAGCTGGAGCAGACGAACCCATACTTGCCATCGGGACGGAAGATCGTCATCCCAGGTCCATTTCCAACTGTAAGCCGCTGTTTTTCTTGATAGGTTTGACCATCTAACACAGAAACATAATCTTCTCCACGCACTGTTACCCAGACTTCACGCCCATTAGGAGTAAAGAAGACTTCATGGGGCGATCGCCCTACATAGGTAAAGTGCTTGACCTTGTTCGTCAGTGGATCAATGAACGCCACAGAGTTAGAACCAACAGAGACAACCGCTAGGGTGCGATGGTCTGGTGAGAATCCCATGCCATGCACGAGTAGTTGACCTGTATATAGCGGACTCAAGTTTTCGGGAACTGTCTTACCGAGCCGAATGACCCCAAGCAGTTTATTAATTTGGGGATTGTAAACAGAAACGGTGTTAGAGGTCTGGTCGGCTGCATAAACCCGGTCACGGGCGCTGATGGGAACGTCTGGTGCAGAAGCAGCATCTGGAGCCTGACCGGCAAAGGCAGGTGCTGTCAAGCTTAATAAGACTGCAAGTGTCGTACTCGCAATTATTTGATTTTTCATCAAGACTTTCATTTGAATGACTTAGACCGTGGAAGTATAGGGGAGGCTAAATGTTTCAGTGCCAACTGCATAAGTTCAATTTCTGACTGTTGGGTCACGATAATTTCTTGCGCTAATCGTCGCAGTCGAGGATCTGTTCCATACTGGGGGGTGTGGTAGTAACGGAACGAAAACTAACGCTAAGCTCAGAAAGCTGACTGAGACTACGTTTCCTCATAACTTAATGGATAGTCAAGTTAGAATTCCGTTTCCCCTACATCTTTGGACTCGTGTAAAGGGCGTAGTTCCCCTCGTGTTAAAGGCTCAGCTAGGGTGAAGGAATAGCGACCAAGCATGTTAATGTGTGCGTATCCCAAGGGGGACAACCTTGCCACATCCTCTGGCTTCATCTCCATCCCTTGCTTTTGCAGGTGTGTGAGTGCTGCATCTATGTAACGAGTATTCCACAAGACCAGCATGTTGAGAACCAGACCCAGAGCACTTAATTGATCCTCCTGGCCCTCGCGGTAGCGTTGGCGTATTTGCCCCCGCTGGCCGTGAAACAGTATGCGAGCCAGACTATGACGCCCCTCACCCCGATTCAATTGAGTCAAGATCCGCCTTCGATACGTCTCGTCATTAGACACGTCCGAAAATTTGTAAAGCGCTCTACGTCTTGCTTTACAGGGC
>CAXUIG010000271.1:0-8782 GCA_964250845.1 uncultured bacterium
CCCCATCCCCCCTCCTTCCTTACAACTTTTTCCTAGAGTGACACCAGAGGTTTAATTTTAATGCCTGATAGAAATACCCAGCAGCCAAATGACAACTGGTGGGTTGAAAGTATCAAAACCCTTGTGTTGAGCTTACTTTTAGCCCTTGGAATTCGCACCTTTGTAGCAGAGGCTCGTTATATTCCTTCAGGCTCAATGCTACCAACGCTCCAGATTAATGACCGCCTGATTATCGACAAGATCAGCTATAACTTCGAAAAGCCCCAGCGGGGTGACATTGTTGTCTTTAACCCCACCGAGGCGCTAGAAAAGCAAAACTTCCACGATGCCTTTATCAAGCGGCTGATTGGATTGCCAGGAGACAAGGTCGAGGTTAAGGGTGGAAGAGTATATGTCAATGATTGCCCTTTACAAGAGAATTACATTGCTTCCCTACCAGACTACCACTGGGGTCCGGTGATTGTACCTCCTGATTCCTATCTAGTTCTGGGAGACAATCGGAACAATAGCTACGACAGCCACTACTGGGGCTTTGTCCCTCGTAATCGCATTATTGGTCGGGCAATTATCCGTTTCTGGCCCCTCAATCATATTGGATTACTAGAGCAACGTCCGATTTATCTGTGTTCCCAGCCAAAGTGACAAAATGCCGGTTTCAGATCGCTACAGCACCCATTCGATAGCGATCATAAGGTGCGTCAAAATTGATCGCCGGTCCTTTAGGGACTATGCGGGTCGGGTTGACTTTGGGGTGGCTCTTGTAGTAATGTCGTTTGATGTGGTCAAGGTTGCACGTTTCCTTAACACCGGGATGCTGATATAGTTCTTTGAGGTAGTTCCAGAGATTGGGATAATCCACAATGCGGCGCAAGTTGCACTTGAAGTGGACGTAGTAGACCGCATCGAAGCGGAAGAGGGTTGTGAACATACACCAGTCTGCCTCAGTGATTCGATCCCCAGATAGGAAGCGTTGTTCCCCCAGCACCCCTTCCCAGTGGTCGAGAGCATCGAATAGTTCCGTTACCCCTTCCTCATAAGCCGACTGGGTGGTAGCAAATCCTGCTCTATAGACACCGTTATTAATCGGTTGATAGATGGCATCAATTGTCTCGTCAACGATACCCCGCAAGTTTTGCGGATAGAAGTTCACATCTGGTTTGGCGAAGGCATCAAACTCTGTATCGAACATCCTGATGATGTCGCGGGATTCATTGTTGACAATTGTGCCAGTTTTTTTATCCCACAGCACCGGGACAGTCACCCGCCCACTGTAGTCAGGGTCAGCTTTGATATAGACTTCCCAGAGATAGCGAGTATCATTGACCGTATCTGGAATGCAACCCGGTTCTTCGGAGAATTCCCACCCGTTTTGATCAATCTCAGGAGCAACAACCGAGAGGCTGATGACATCATTCAATCCCTTCAACTGCCGCATGATTGCGGTTCGGTGCGCCCAAGGGCAAGCCCAGGATACATACAGGTGGTAGCGTCCCGGCTCAGCTTTAAAGCCGCTGGAACCGTCAGCGGTAATCGCATTGCGGAACGTCGTCGATGGGCGAACGAATCTTCCTTGTGAGTCTTCTTGCTCACGTTCAGAAACCCACTTTCCCGACTGGACTATACCCAAACCCATAGCTTGCTCGTAAGGATTCAGGTGTTGAAACCCTTGCCTGGATTGCATTTCAGATCCGTACTTCTAGAATAAATAAGTTGATATTCTCAACAAGCAACGAGAAATGGCCATTCCACCGATTCTTATTGAAAATTAAAAAAAGCTGAATTATCCTCCAAACCTTTACGGGAAAAGCTTTTCAGTCATTTCCCCATTACCTGAATCCTTACGCTTGCTCCTTTGACAGCTTGTACCGTATTGAGACAGAAACGAAAGTTGAAGCGAAGATTTTACTCGGTGCTGAGGATTTGTGGCACTTTGAAAAAGTCGCCCTCTTGATCGGGGGCACTGTCGAGGATGACTTGGCGATCGCTATAGGGTTGCAGCTCATCCGCTCGTGTCACATTGCTGACATCAATTGCTCGTGCCGTCGGCTGCACATCACTGACATCAAGTTCACTCAGCTGTTCAAAATACTCCAGAATACTGCCCAGTTGGGTAGTGAATTGCTCTTCCTCCTCACTTGTTAGCTCTAGGCGAGCCAGAAGGGCAACTTTGCGAACTTGCTCACGGTCAATCATGCTTTGTGTGAATTATTAATTCTAAAGATATACATCTAACTTTGAACGCCCGCTGGTTTTGATCCAGTTTTGGGCTTCCAGGTAGTTATTTGGGGCGATGCGAATCGCTCGTTTCCAATATTCAGCTGCTTTGTCAAAGAAAGCTTCCGCTGCATCGGCGTCCCCAGTTTCCTTAGCCTTTTCCCCCTGGTAGTGGTAAATCACGGCAATATTGTTCAATGCTTGAGGCAGCTGGGGGTTGAATTCAATTGCCTGGTGATAGTATTCCAAGGCTTTCTCGTGTTCACCATTGCTGGAATGGATCAGCGCGATGTTGTAGAGGACGTAGCTGCGATCATAGGGGTCTTCCTCTAGCTCTAGGGCTTCGTAGTAATTGTCCAAAGCTTCTGCATATTCCCCATCCGCCTGAGCCGACATGCCGTCACGGTAATAGACAAAGGCTGCTTTTGCTTTTTTATTGGCAGGCAGGATCTTCAGGATGATGTCCGCCATAACAGTGAAGCTTTTGTCGATAAAATTGTCGTTACGCTGGGTTCTTGGCATATCCGCCTCTATGATGTTAACGCGCTTGGGCTCAGAGGTAAGTCGATTTCTCGCTTCTAGACTATTGTAGTTGAGGGGTGAGTTGCCGCGTTGTGTCTTTCAAACTCCAGCACACGCTCGCATTTTACTTAAACAAGTCAGTACTGGCATTAACTTGACGATCCTAAGAGGAGTGATATTCAGTGAAGAAAACCCTATTCCTTAGTCCTCCCTCATTCGATGGGTTCGACGGTGGTGCAGGTTCCCGATACCAAGCCAAGCGCGAGATTACCTCCTTTTGGTATCCCACATGGCTGGCACAGCCCGCCGCCCTTGTTCCGGGTAGCAAGCTTGTGGACGCTCCGCCGCACGGACAGACCGTGGAAGACGTGCTGAAAATCGCTATTGACTACGAACTGGTAATCATGCACACTAGCACGCCATCCCTGGCTAATGACGTGAAGTGCGCTGAAGCTATTAAAGCTCAGAACCCGGACGTGAAGATCGGCTTCATCGGCGCGCATGTGGCTATACTGCCGGAACAAACCCTGCAGGAAAACAAAATCATTGACTTCGTGTGTCGGCACGAATTCGACTATACCTGCAAGGAATTAGCTGAAGACAAACCGCTGGATCAGATCAAGGGTTTGAGCTACCGCGATCAGAATGGCAATGTGCGCCACACAGAGGATCGTACACTGATCCACGACTGGGATGCCATGCCCAGCGTTCTGCCGGTCTACGGACGCGATCTAGATATTACGAAATATTTCATCGGTTACCTGCTCCACCCCTACGTCTCCTTTTACACTGGGCGCGGCTGTCCGGCAAAATGTACCTTCTGTCTGTGGCCTCAGACCATCGGCGGTCACCAATACCGTACCAAAAGTCCGGCGGCAGTAGGGCGAGATCTGGAAGAAGCCAAAGCCATCTTCGGTGACAAGGTGCGCGAATATATGTTCGATGACGACACCTTCACCATTGATCGCCATCGGGCGATCGCGATCAGCGAACACATGAAGCGGCTCAAGCTCACCTGGAGCTGCAACGCCCGTGCCACTTTGGACTACGACACGCTCAAGCAACTGCGCGACAACGGCTTGCGCTTGCTGCTCGTTGGCTTTGAGTCCGGCAACCAGGAGATTCTCAATCGGATCAAAAAGGGCATTAGGCTGGAGGCAGCGCGGGAATTTATGAAAAACTGCCGTAAACTGGGCATCACCGTCCACGGCACCTTCATTATCGGTCTGCCGATCGAAACGCGCGAGACTATTGAGGAGACCATTCGCTTCGCCTGCGAAATCAACCCGCACACAATTCAGGTCTCCATCGCCGCGCCCTATCCTGGCACAGAACTCTATGAAGAAGCCAAGGCCAACGGCTGGTTTACCAACAATGCGCTCGTCGCCAACTCCGGCATTCAAACGTCCACCCTGCAATACCCAAACCTCTCCAACGCCGAGATTGAAGACGCGGTCGAGCGGATGTATCGCCAGTTCTACTTCCGCCCCAAGGCTATTATACCCATCGTCCGCGAGATGCTGAGCGATCGACAAATGCTGGTGCGTCGCCTCCGCGAAGGAGGGGAGTTCTTCTCTTATCTGAAAGAGCGCCGCACCCAAGCGGCAGCACACGCGCTTGCTAACCGCTAAAGCCTGAAAAGTCACGCTCAAGGCGTTAGAAGTCAGTCATCAGGAGAAGGTAACTATAAACGAGACTATTGCCGGGACTGAATTCTAAGTTGGAATTCTGACTCCTGACGACTGACTTCTGATTCCTAAAACGACTATCTTTGTATGCAACTTGAATGCACACTAGCTTTGAACACCTCCCTTTAGGGTTTTTCAGGTTACAAATATGTCTCTATACGGATGAACAGGTATCAATGCTTATCCATGCTAGGGGTAGATTCCGGCAGGATAAGTTCCGTGTTTACAGTAAGAATTAAGCCTGAAGCAGGGCCTCTTGGGGGACTTTACGTTGAGAGGAACTTTTTATATACACAAATCAGCCTAACCAAAGATTTGCATGGTGCTAGGATTTGGGGAACCTACCAAGAGGCTGAGCGATGGTTGCGTAGGTACAGAGGGACGGAATCCCTAAACGATGCTGAGGTGGTGGAGGTATTAGATGTGCTTAGGAAGTCTTAGCTGTCAATTTATATATATCAATAGTCTGCCTAAAATCCAAGCTATTTACAATTACGCTACTGACATTCACCCCTTAGGCCGAGTGGGATTCCGCCCAAAGGAGGATAGAGCTAAAGCTACAGAGTTGCTATTGTAGTAAACGAAAATAAACAGCACTGTATGGGCGTTATACCGCAGTGGCCCAGTGTCGGACATCGACGAAGAGCGACCATCAGATGTCTGAACAGTGCAAATAGACGGGATAGACGGTGTGGAGTTTTTGTCGCTTCCTCCACTTTGTTACCACCGAGGGTCGGCGCAACCCGACATCAGAGCGGTCTTAGGTGGTTTACGTTTAGTCTCTCGTCATTATGTAAGTCCATAATACCCTCGTTAGTGTTGGCTTTTCCTGCATTGTCCCGAGAAAGTTTTCAGTGCAGCTGGGCGCACGCCTGGAATAGTTCCTAGTTTGGCCCTGGCGGCGGTGACAACCACTGGCTACTTCGGATTTCTGTTCGGTCCACCCCTGAGCAGTTTCGCCGCAGATTTTCTCACCCTCCGCGTTGCCTTAGGCATTTTCAGTTTTGATACCACTGTGGGTACCATTACTGTTTTCGACCAAGCAATCACGGAGTTAAATAGAGCTTAGGCGTTTTGACATTAAGGAGAATCCAAATGGGACTTAACGACGGTCTCAATGACCCCAATAAAAAAGAAATGGTCGTGGCTGACTGCGTTAAATTGATAGACGAGCTGGTTGCTTCAACACAAGGTATTTCTGGTTTCGGCTTAAAAGCTGGCTACGCCGCTGTAAACGGGATCAAGCCCGGTTATTGCGCCGGAGCCATTGAGCGGCTTCTGCCGGAATCCTTCGCAGCACTCGATCCCATTTGGAGTGAGGGTATACAAACGGGTAACCCGGTCGGATACCTGATCGAGAACCGCTCTCGCACGGCGGACGCGCTGCTGGGCATCACCGACGCCAAGATGGAGAAAAAGCAAGGCGGGCTCGTGCGAGGGACATATCAAAAACTCCGCAATTCAGCTAAAGCGCATGTGGAAAAGGTAATACCAGGTTTAGCCAGGACAATCGATAATTACACCAAGGCCTGATCAGTTCCGGGGCGTATTTCAACACCGATCAATTCAGAGTGGAATGATCCACGTCTATGCCTCGAACAACGCATCATCTCCTCCAATTCCCGATCGGACAGGGCATAGCAGCAGTACCAACGGACATACAGCAATCTGGATGTCCGACTGCTGCCGGACGCCATTTCAGCAGAGGTGGGGTGGACATGGGAAGCCGAGCATCAATAACAAGGCTTCCCTACCCTACCAACTCAATCACTTTTTGCGACAGAACCGGCTATCAATCGCCAGGTAGAATGTGGGCGTTTTGCTTCAGCAAGTGAAGCTATCCGCGCTGGCTTGGCGGAGCAACTCCACGGCTTGCGCGAAACTAACTGTATCGAGTCACCAAAGCTCTAGCAGCTTTGGAATGCTTCTCTACTAAGTCGGGCGGGGATAGCACTTGGGCTTTGTCCATATAACGGTAGACCCAAAGGACAAATTCTTCGAGTGAGCGGGGCGGGAGTGCAACTATATAGTCAACATAAGCAAACTGTCCTGTAATGCTGTCTTTTGGTCCGAGGCGAATTTTCTGCCGGGGATGACGGCGATCGCCCTCCAGAATGAAAGCAATCACAGGAGGGAAAAAACGTACTTTCACCGTTTCCAACCTCAGCTGCCCCTGCAACTCTGCCTGTTGCTCCTCTGGTTCACCCAGATTTAAACCCCAGCCATTTTCTAGTAACTTGTGAGCATTCATTAGACTTTGCTGTTGAGCAGCTAAGCCGCGTCCTTGGGGATTGAGAATTTTGCAGTAATTCTTGAAACGGTTAACCCGCCCTACTGCTAAATGCCCATTTGAGCAGTATTCATAGATCAAATACCAAGCAATGTCATAGTAAATCAGTTGGAGCGGGCAGACTTGAATCAGCCCGATCCGACTTTTGCCATAAAAGTCGTTGCTGCGTGAGATTTCAATTGCTTGTCCTTGGCTAATGGCTTGTTCCACTACATCCAGTTGGTGAAACAGGGTGTCCCGGTTTTCCCCTTTGGCTCTCATTTCTTCCGGGTCAGTGTAGTTGATGGCACGATTGAGATGTTGCCGCACGGGATAGAAGAATTGACCTTTGAGTTCCAGATCTAACCCTCGCAGTCGTTTGACAAGAGTCTGACACATGCGTCGCGCTTGAGGGTCCCCCTGGTACTTGGCAAGAGATGCCAGCGCATTCAAGGCTGCCTGCAACTCCTCCCGACTCATCGCACCAGTTCCCAGATAATAGCCCCAACGATACATTCGTTGCTCAAGAATTCCATAGCGTCGCAGGGTTTCCAAGTCTTTGCGAATGGTAGGAGTAGCGGGATATCCTTCTGGCAGCTCTATTCCTAATGCCGCTGCCACCTCTTGCAGTCTAGCTTGAACAGGCAGTAGGGCATCGTGATAGCTAGCGTTAGTCAATAGGGGTGTATCTTCATCATCTGAAGACCCCACTCCTGGGTACTGTACTAGAGTCGCAATCAGCAGCATTAACCGTTCAAATGCCGAACGGTCAGCATAGGGATGAAGAGTAGGTTTTTTTGCCATCGCCAGATTAGCTGAGGTAATAAGAAAATGTCAAGTTAAAGCCAATATTGAATTATATTCCGAGAAACTACTTAGAAGATTGGGATAGATGGTTTTTAGGTTGTGGAAAGATAATTCATAGATATTGTGAATTCGTGGACACTCAAGTAGTGCCCTTGTTATAACAGTACGCATGACAAGGGAATTACAAAAGTGTTGGCATTCTGGCAAGCAAAAATCTGGGGATTGTTGCACGACCCAGCGCTCAAAGCGTTACATAGCAATACAGGAAGAGGGAGCGAGGGAGCGTGGCAATCGGAAGGGAAGCCACTGCTAGCGTGCATGGAAGGATGGGTGTCCCCCAAAGCTAAGTCTTTTACACAGGCTAATTTCAATCGTCAGTGGTTGAAGCATATTGGACTGTGTGACTTGATCGCCTCAGCTAGCGATCGCGCAGCTATTGGCCGACTACCCCCCACTACCGCCATCAACTATGATTCAAAAGGGCTAGAAATTCGCCACTTGCTTTCAGGAGCCCCGCAGCAGCTAAAATTGGGTCAGTGGCATGAGTATTTGCTCAACCTGGGGGGAAATGAACGTGCTAACTGGCTCACTCACATAGAAGCCAGTCTGATTCCAGAATCGATTAAGCAAGAAACAGATGCCCGAAAAGTTTACTGGTGGTTATGGCGATGTTACCCGCAGGTTCTGAGTCTGGCATTAGACCGAGATCAAAATACAAGGTCTGAGCCAAGCCTACCCCTGCTACCTGCAGAAACCCGGATTCCAGATGGCTCACTCTGGAGTCACACGACTATGACTTCTGCTCTAGCAGGATCACTAGCTGGTTATCACGAAGATGATGCCGCCTATCCTCAAAAGGGAGCGAGGAAAGGCAAACATTACCATGAATCGCGGCCTCATATAGCAGTTTTTAGCTTCTCGCCGGTGCAGGAGTTGATCAAAGCCAGCCGTAAGATGCGAGATTTCTGGGCTGGTTCCTGGCTGCTGCACTATATGTCTGCCAAAGTCAGTTGGGCAATTGCCTGGAAATATGGCCCAGATACCTTGCTATATCCTTGTCTTTATGAACAGCCACTGATTGACTTGTGGCTATTACGGGAGTATCCCGATTTTGCTGAATGGCTTGAGTGTCCCTCAGAACGCCGGTTGCTCACTGCTGGTTTTCCCAACGTGTTGGCAATGATTCTGCCAGACAACGGTGCGTCTCAAACTAATGAGCGGGTGAAAAATCCTGGGTACTCCTGCATAGTAATGGTAAAGTGATAAATGTAAAAGATTACCT
>CAXUIG010000272.1:0-8749 GCA_964250845.1 uncultured bacterium
TATTCGAGCGTTTTACCACTTATGCAAATCATTTATTCATGTCAAGAGACTATTTCTACTCGTTACTCATCATCAAGTTTTTGACTTCCCAAAGATATTTATGTATACTTAATTTTTTTACAACTCATTTAGGACTGCTATAGCTTTACCTTTAACCTCCTTGGCAGCGAGTCCCAAAGTAGGAACTCCTGCGCAAGCAGCGTCACTCTCTAGTCAACCAATGCCTCTATTGGGGTCTCTAGGCAATAACCCAGTACTAATAAGTCAATATTACCCAGACCATGATGACCGACGGGCGGAATATTGGCGGCAAGTCCGGGAACACCGCAGGCGTTGTGAACATTTCCGTGAAGATCTCAGAGCTAATCGCGACTTGTACAGCCCTCGAGAGCTTCATTACCAATGGGAGAGTTATCACCGTTACTGCGATGAGGGTTACAACGAATCCAGACATTAAGCTCTGGCCGTCAACGAAGACAGTATTCTTGACGCTTTCCGCCGTGAGCTTCAATACTTAGGCGTAGCTTAATGTCCGGGGAAAATTTAGGGGTTCTTGGCAACTAATGGTGATCTTTGGTTGAAGCAAGGCTCTTATGCAGAGGGCAGAGGGCAGAAGGGACAAGAAGGAAAATTCCAGAAATTCTTACTGCACTTAGGTTATAAAACTTCTGCCTTCTGTTCCCTTCAGCATAAGAGCCTTCTGCATAAAAGCCTTACCCCCTGACTGCCTGACACATCTTTGTAGAGGCTCAGTAAATCAAGCCTGACAGGTTAAGGAACGGATACGAGAGAACCAAATCTGCTCATAAAAATCTCGTTCAGCCCGTTTGGACGCAAAAACGGGTTGCGGGTCTTTAGGCAGGAGTGGAACCAGGGCGAACGCACCTTGTCAATAAAAAGGCTTAGTTCTCAATAAAGTCCTATTTTTTGGCATTAAGCTTTTTTATTGAGAATCGTTACCCTAATAATTTTTACCTTCTGTCTACGGAGGAAAAAATCAGATTAACGGAAAAGCTTATTCTTGCGTTTGATGCACAAGCTAGAATTTTTGTCCATTTAGTTTTATTAATTTTAGATGCGTTTGCCCTGGGAGTGGAACGGGGCTGAGCAATTCTCGTCCCTTGTGAAAAACGCCTTGAATCCACCGCAAGCCAATGCGTGAGATAGCTAACACCGCGCCGCCAGTGTTCTTGTCAACCTGTTGCCTTAAAGATAGCAAGTTGCACTGCCATGCCCTGAGGACGACGACAGAAATAAAGTCCAGGCCTCAAATGCGGATCTCTCGACACCCAAAGCGTATTTTCAATACACGGCCTGGACTTTATTTAAGTCACAATTCTGAGTCGTCGCATAGAGAATGGCAATGGCTGCAACCAGGTACAAGCGTTCAAGTGCCGCAACTGATCGGAGTCGGGAATCTGCCAACTCAAACGCTCCAGACTTGCTATTCCATTAACAATTCTTCGACTCGAAACCTCAAGGCATAAAGACAAGAGCGTCTGCAAGGTAGGAGGCTCATCGGTGACCACTGCCCAAGATTCCTTTGCCCCCTTAACAGTCGCCAATACCAAGTTACAACGGTGGAGCCCATCGAGCCATAACCCGACATGGCGATAAAGCCGTGCTTCTCAAGCGCGGTGGATACATCGAGCTGACCGTTGTCGGATAACGTCTAGGACCATGCAAGAGTACGTCACAGGGTAAGCGCTCTTCAGTAGTGCCATCGGCTGGAGCGCAGCCACGCCATCATGTCATGGGCGGGCATTGCCTCGGTCGGCGAGGAGCATCACATCTGGATGATGACGCAACAGCCATCGGGCTTGGCGGAGCAGTCCTTCGTACTCACCGAACGCAACTGTAGCAAAGCCCCGTGTTCTAGCACGCGCCACAACAACGGCACGGCTCGTCCGCAACAGACTACCGACAGGTGAATCATGCAGTATCGCTCCCACAGCATCGTGGTGTCTAGTGCCAAGTAGAGCCGATGGGATTGCCATCCTTGCAAAGCTACCATCACTAACGGCAGATACAGCGACCTCACCCGAATCCGGGCGTTGCTCATAAATCGTTGCCAGCGTCGTTCACTGCTTTGTGCACTCTGAGCGCGAGAGGACACGTAGGGTTCCCATGCCGCCAAGCTCAACTGCCCACTGCCAACCAGGGCACTCACCATCCAACGAGCGCGCTTTGAGATGCCGCAGATCTCGGTATCGACTGTGTTGACGTAGATAACCCATCAGTTGACCATAGAGTCGGGTGGAGTTTGACATGATATCCAAGCTACTGTGTGGTAACTTTAGCAACTCAAGTCACTCTGCCTCAATTCTTGCAAAGCTTTGCCTCATCTCCGTTTCAACCACTTCTGTCAGGCAGTCAGCCTTACCCCAACCAGGATAACCATTATCTGACAATAATCTTAATGTGGGTTCATTCGCATTTATTGTGGGTTTAAGCCCCAGGGCGAACGCACCTTGTCAATAAAAAGACTTATTTCTCAATAAACTCCTATTTTTTGGCATTAAGCTTTTTTCTTGAGAATTTTTACCTTAATAATTTTTACCTTACGTCTACGGAGGAAAAAATCAAATTAACCGAAAAGCTTATTCTTGCGTTTGATGCACGAGCTAGACTTTTTGTCCATTTAGTTTTATTAATTTTAGATGCGTTTGCCCTGGCTCGACCCCTTATTGCTTTGAAGCATAGTATGTACTGAAGAGCCTTAAATATTTGCCCTATCGGACAGAATAATTGCGGCGGCTTGGGGACTGGGCATAGACTAAAGTTTTCTGACTCGCTCTGTTAATATGACGCAGGTTACTCCAAGTTTACCCCAGTTCTCACCCCTAGAGTTGCTGGTGGCTTACTTCTACCGAGCTGCTCTAGTAGACTTGGGCGGGGATAGATCTACCATTGATAGGTAGGTTTTGATCCGAGGAGATAGCCTTGCCTAGACTAGCCCCAACGCCCCTGCAACTGAATCAAACGGAACGTGAGCAACTACAACATTTAGTCAATCGCCACAGCACACCTCAACAAATTGCTATCAGAGCCAGCATAATTCTTCTGGCAGACGCAGGGCAGAATCACCCTTGAAATCGCTCGTGAGCTAAACATCAGTCGAGATCTGGCAAGATTGTGGCGTAATCGCTGGCTAGAGTTGAGGGTTAAAGACATGCCCGTGGTTGAGCGATTAGCCGATGCCCCGCGACCGGGAGGTCCAATGACCTTCAGCAAGCGAGCAAATTCTTGGGCTATTTGCCATTGCCTGCCAGAAGCCCGAGGACTATGGACGACCCATCAGTCATTGTCCAGCCCGAGAACTAGCAACGGATGTCGTAAAACTTGGCATTGTCACGAGCATCTCGCCCCGCCATGTGGGACGATTGATGCAGGAAGCCGATTTGAAACCGCACCAGTCGCAATACTGGTTGAACCCCCCCCCCGACCCACAGTTCGATGAAAAGGTCAAAGACATTTGTGACGTTTACCAAAGTGCGATTGAACGTGCCGAGCGGGGGGAGCGGACGATTTCAATCGATGAGATGACGGGAATTCAAGCCCTTGAACGGAAGGCCCCTGACCAACCGATGCGTCCGGGCTTGCCGAGAACGACGAGAAGCGTGAGTATATTCGCCACGGCACCCAAACATTAATTGGCAGTTTTGATGTGGCTCAAGGTCAGGTGGTTGAAGCGAGTGTTGGCGATACCCGTACTGAGGCAGACTATCGAGAGCCATGTTCAGCAGTTGATTGCAACTGACCCCAATGCCGTCAAATGGCACCTAGTGATGGATTGCTTGAACGTTCATCAATCAGAATCATTGGTTCGATTGGTGGCGCTTTCCCGAAGGGCTTGAGATCGACCTGGGAGTCAAAGGGGAATCAGGTATTCTTAAATCAATGCTTGCCACGAGCTGATTTCTTGCGTGACCCCAGTCACTTGCATTGTGTTTCACTTTACTCACTCGCATTGTTCTTGGCTCAACCAAATTGAGCTAAGGTTGCAGCATCTTGGTTCGTAAGTTACGAGAGACGAGCCAATTTTGTCAGTAAAGCTCAACTCAAAACGAGCATCCTTGAATTCATCGATTACTTCAATCGCACGATGGCTAAACCCTTCAAATGGACTTATCAGGGCAAAGCTTTAAAGCAATGAGCAAGGGTAGGCAAACTCACGCCCAAGTCTACTAGTGCAGTTCGGCAGAAGTAACCCACCAGACTAGACAGACTCTGGGTAACCTTCAAACTTCCACAAAAATGGTTTAGCCATCGTGCGGTTGTAGTAGGAAATAAAGTCTAAAATCTTCTGCTTAAGGTCTGATGTTGAGATAAAATTACCTCGTTTGAGTAACCGTCGCATGAGGATGCTCGCACCAACACTCAATTTGATTGAGCCAAGAGGTATGTTTCGGGATATAGACAAAGTGAATTCGATGGCTAGGGTCAGATAAAAAAGCTGATCGGGTTGACATGGACTTGAGAGTGCCAGATTTTTCTTTAACTCCTAAATCAGTCTCAATACAACAGCGTTCTGCTACCAGACACACCAAAGATTCAGATTTATGAATATTCAGTTGGTCAACAATGAAAATCCAGCCAGCTTCCGGGTCGCTGTTAAGAGTTTGAGTAATATGGTTAGCAAAGTCTTCTTCAGTCCTCGTTGTCCCAATGGAAGGAATAATTACCTGCCCTTTGGCTACGTGCCAGTTAGCGATTAGGCTTTGGGTACCGTGTCGGATGTACTCAAACTCTACCCGCTCTACCAGTTTTGGTTTCATTGGTAAAGTAGGATGTGTCCTCTCTAATGCTTGGATGCCACTCATTTCATCCGTGCTTACCAGGTGAATTCCTTGTGTTAGTAGCTCCAAGGCAAGTTGCATGTAGCTGACAGATATGAGTTACCTGTTGCTTAAATTTTATCGGGTCGTCGGGATTAGCATTGAGCCAGTAGCGGTTACGATGCGGTTGTAGAGTAGCCTCCTTTTAAAAAACGCCCCACACTTCGGGGTGAAACTTTTTCCACAATGCCACGTTTTACAGCTTCATCAGCTAACTCCCTGGCACTCCAATGACTTACAGTCCGCTCCGATTCTTGCGGTGTTTCACAAGCGAGCGCTACAATTTGCACCACAATTTCAACACTGAAGAAGTTAGGAGTTCCCAAACGGGGTTCATCGCTTAAGACTTTAGTAATTATCGCCTTGAGCTGTTGTTCACTGACCCCTTCGGCAACGGCCTGGGCTAGTTGGTCCGCCGCTGCTAACCATCGTGTTCGCCATAGGCGTACTTGCCCCCGATCTAGTTGCAACTGTTGACTAATCTGAGTATTGCTGGTTCCTGTCGCTGCTGCCAAAAGCAACTGTGCTCGTCTAACAAGGCGATGTGGATTTGTTGTACAACGCACTATTTGTTTGAGTATGCTCTGCTGTCTATCAGACAGGATAATATCGGCGATTTGGGGACTGGACATGGGCTAAAGCGTTCTGACGCGCTCTCTGGATATGACGAAGGTTACTACAAGTTTACCGCAGTCTTCATTCCCTTTCTTGCCTGGTGGGTTACTTTAGCCGAGCTGCACTAGTAACTTGACAGGAACTTTCCTGTAACTAATTGATGATTTTATAATGATTTTTACCGCTGGTAAAAGTTGACTGGGGTAGGTAAGCTTAGAAAGCGCTGACTTCTAGCTCAAGTAAAAAGTATCAAGGTAAATGGTAGTGAAGTTCACCCTGGGGGATTTTAAACCTTTACTACACTTACTTACAGATTGCTTCTTTATAGGATGAAGATATCTACCTGAAAACCTTTACGACCAAGCTAATATGAAACTTAAACTTATATCGATGTTACCGGCAGCTATTTCCCTAGGATTTGTAGTCACTCCCATAATTTTCAGAGCGGCACACAGCACGCCAGGGCAAATGTTTATAGCGCAGAGCGCGCCGTCAGCAACACCGGATGCAACACCGGATGCAACGCCGGATGCAACGCCGGATGCAACACCAGAACCAAGGCCAAGATCCGGGTCAGGTCCTTATGGCAATTTAAACCTGACCGATGACCAAAAAGATAAGATCAGACAAATTAAAGAACAAGAGAATCAGCAAATTAAAGCTTTGATTACGCCAGACCAAGAGACAAAAATTCAGCAGATCAAGCAGGACTCCGAAACCCAAATGAATGCCGTTCTGACTGACGAACAACGGCAGGAACTTCAGCAGACTCAATCAAGGAACAATTAATTGCTCGTGACGTGCCTCCCGTCACTACCAGGGCAAACGCATCTAAATTTTAGATGCCTTACATAGCAAGGGTTTCAGCAAACCATAAGCATAAATACGGTGAGAGCTGGAGCCCTTACTCCGTGAGCATTTCAAAAATTAGATGCGTTTGCCCTGCCGTCACTACGGTTTATACTGTTAGGCTGACAAACGGTATAAACCAGGACAGTCCTCTCTTTCCCTTGGCAAATCTCAAGAGCGCCGGCGTCCAGGGGGGCAATGATGATGTTTGATTGTCTGCAATCTGTTTCCCTTTGAGCCGCTCTATCTCTTGCAGCAACTGCACGAGGGAGCGTCTGTTGCTGCATGATAATCCTCGTCAGTTCCTCTGGGGGCAACTGCTTCAGACTGTCGGGTTCCCAAATTGTTTGGTTTGCAGGAGCGTTCATGTACCTAGACTACTACAATCTGCCTGCCGTCAAACCCAGACCTGAATCCTTCCAGCTATCTTTTTTAGATGGCTAACTTTCGCCTGCTTTGTTCCCCAAAAAAGGCTGTTTTTGAACCATGCCGATTTTTCGATGATTTTCCTCTGATTATTCCCGATTTCCAAACTTATGTTGGGTAGTTAAAATGTTAGTAAAGCTCAGCCCATATCAAGAGGAATTAAAGTATAAAACTGTTTGCTGGTATCGGTTTTTGCACCAAGCTTTCAGAGACAGAAAAAAGAACGTCCCACCAAGTTTAAACAGCAATAATATTCAGTTTTGATTTTTTCATCCTCATAATCAACGCTAAATCACCTACGTGTGAGGTAACTATGAAGCTCGTAAAAATTGTGAGTTTTTCTTCGGCAGCCACACTTCTTGTTGGAGTCGCTACTGTATTGGCGGCAACAACGACTCCAACGACTCCAACCAAGACTACAACACCGGCTCCAACGACTCCAACCAAGGCTCCAACACCGGTTGCCACACCAGCTCCAACAGCAGCTCCCAAGCCTGCAACAGGGACTCAAACGAGGGGAAGTATCCCCTCGTTACTCTTCTTCTCGAACTTTAACGATCCGTGTCCTCCCAACAATACTCTGATTACTAGCGGCAATATAAAAACATTACAGCAAGTAAGCGGCAACAATGCTAGTTTTACCGCAGATTTTAGTGGTATCCAAGCTATAGATTCCAAGACAGGTGGTATGTTCCACACAACATCAACATTTACGCAGATAGGTGCGATAGGCACAGAGGGTACGTATCCAGAAACGCTTCTATTCACGGGTCCGCCACCACATAAAACCGTTACGGTCAACTTCAAAGTGAATATTAAGTTTACTGCTGTTGGTGGAAGTATCATGGGTAGCCCAGATATCGGTTCTGGTACCTGCAATCCACAATAGCATATATAAAAAGACGGGAAACAGCCCATTACGTCATGCTATTCTTTTAGCCTTAGAGAAGCGTTAAGCTGTTAAGCTTCTAATTTGCGTTAACCATATTTCCTTTATTCTTGATGTTGCGATTACATTCAGGGCAAACGCCTCTAAAATTAATAAAACTAAATGGACAAAAATTCTAGCTTGTGCATCAAACGCAAGAATAAGCTTTTCCGTTAATCTGATTTTTTCCTCCGTAGACAGAAGGTAAAAATTATTAGGGTAACGATTCTCAATAAAAAAGCTTAATGCTAAAAAATCGGATTTTATTGAGAAATAAGCCTTTTTATTGACAAGGTGCCTTCGCCCTGGCGCACGCCCAAGACAAAAAGAAGCCCTCTTTTTGCTTAGAACCGATTTAAGCAGACCTGTGTGAGGTTGATTATCATTCTGGCAAGATGGCGGGAAAAGTCAGGCTTGGGAGAGGGGAAGAAATCCCAAACGCTTTGAGCGATCGCCTGTAGGCGTAACTGCTCGACCTTCACAGCAACTAGAGTGCTTTCGAGTTGGGCAATTAAATCAGTGACATCGCTAGAGAGAAGAGTGGAAGAGACACTCTTTAGTTGTTGCAAGTAGTGAGGTGAGGTGTTGCAGTCCAGCAGACAGAAATTGTAAATCTTGAACTGTACTTTGTTCCCTTTGTTGTAGAGGATGAGTGCGCTCGCTTGGAGCTGAAAGTGTATTCATCGGTTCTCAAAAAATCTGTAGAGTTTGGTAGGAAGCTTTGGGGTTACAAGGAACTTGATTCTTAGTAGTCCAGCCGTCAACGTTGATAAGAGAGCTACGTACTAATAATCCCATTACATGGCTGGACTACCTTGAACAGGTTTGTTCTCGGGGCATTACACCCCCTTGTGGGTTGATTACCAACTGAAAAGCTGGTTATTTAGTCGTTTGTCTGTGCTAATAGATAAGCCCTCACCAACTGCATTCCTTTTAACGCATCCCTCGCATCATCAGCGAAGCCTTTTTGGAGCAACACATCCCGAGATGAATTCTGGGATAACACGGACAGCCCTCTTTTAGGGGATCTGTGGGTGAGTAAGCGTTCAGGGGGGGGAAGTGGTCGCTGTGGAATTGACCCCCGGTTCTGATA
>CAXUIG010000273.1:0-8705 GCA_964250845.1 uncultured bacterium
CCTGAGGTAGAGGCAGCAGCTTAGTTATGGGCATTTAACCCGACTTGATATGAGAGCTTTTTGCCTGAGACTACGCTTAGTCGAGGTTTCATGATTGAGCAGACTAATTGCCATGCGCCGCAAAACGATCATGTTTTCTTTCCCTATGACCACTAATGAAATTCTTGCATTCAAAATTCTTGCATTCAAAACGAAGAGCAGAATAAATTTTGAATTAATCAATTTTGGGTACAGGCCCGCCGATGGGAATTAAAAATTCTTGCATTAAGAATTCAAAATTATTATTTTGAACTTTGAATTTTTAATGCAAGAATTTTGAATGAGATTAGGCGCATCTGCCCCGACCAAAAACTCCGACATTATGAGTCCAGCCAAAACTGCGGGTTGTTCTAGGCGCACCATGAGATCTTCAATACGTGAGAAGTAACTCATAATGTCTGGATTTTTTGTAACCCAAGCCTGTTGCAGCGTTGGATTTTTTTCCATCTGATAGCGGCTTGCCGCCAACTTTTCAAAAGTCTGATCAAGAGCTTTTCGCATCGGGTGCTAACGAATACTCGACTGGTGGTAAGCGTTTAAGCTTATCGAAAAGTTCAGCCAGCTATGGGTTTTTACACCGAGCCTCAAATGAGTCCCTATGACGCTCATTTAGGTTTTTTGGCAATTGAACTACTTGGTATTCGCTGCCCTGACTCTTGTGAATAGTCAGAGCATACATATTGCATTATACACAAATTCTCGAAGCAGTATAGGGAGCAATTGCACCTCCCTCAAACTCAACTAGTATTTGTTGAGTCATCAAATCAAACCCAATTGTTGACCCCCGGACTGATTTTCGTTCGGCAATATAATCTTAATTACCTCCTTCAGCAAGCTTAAACTTACTTCTATCGGATTCAGCCAGCCACTGGACACCCCATTGATAGCCCATACCAGCGCACTACGAGCGTTAGACCTAACCTGGGCTTTCGGATCTATGTAGACTAGGGTTCCCTTAATTAATCGCTCCGCTCCAAGTTTGATTTCTTCTCCCAGGTATTTAAAGACTTTGTGGGGCACCTGAAGTGCCGCCAGCGCATCGACTTGAGCCTGCTCCGACTCATTCATAGAGCGGTAGGCTTTAGCAATGGTTTTCTTGTAGGTTCGCTTGAGTGAACTGAGCGCCGCTAGGGTATCGCAGGCCAACAACAGGGCTTTGAGTTCCTCCAGGGTTGGCTCTGGCTCTGGTGACTCAAAACATTGCACTTCAGGCACCAACTCTGGCTCTGGTGACTCAAAACATTGCACTTCAGGCACCAACTCTGGCTCTGGTGACTCTAGCTGTGGTGACTCCGGCAAATTGAACAACCATTCCCACTTAGCCTGGGGGACGCTCGACTCAAACTGATGACGCTCAGATTCGGGTAGAGCTTCCATTGCAGTATAAAAATCTGTGGCGTCATCCAAAGACTTGCAGGCATTCAGCCGTTGATACCATGATGCCATCTCAACATCATTCAGTGGTTGCTCAATTTCGGTATTCTCCGGTTCGTCGGAATTTCCGATAGAATCCGACTCAAAATCCGACTGACTAGAAGAGCCGACAACTGGCTCTGGAGTTGGATTACACCCTGATGATGATGATGATTTCCGACATTTCCGACTATTAGTTGAGTGATTAGAGTTTAGAATCTCCTGATCAAAACCAGAAGTTTTGGTTTCAAGGGGTTCAAGATAATAGTCGGAATTGTCGGATCTTCGAGTTTCCAACTCTTGTACCCCAAGCACAGCATCACTTCCAGCCTTTTTACTTCTGTCGGAATTCTGGTCGGAATTGGTCGGAATTCCGACAGTTTTAGTTACGGTATTGACAAGAGATTTTGCAATCATTTTTAACTCACGCCCCGCGCCCACCAGGGTGGCGGCGCCACAAAGAGCCATCGTTTCAAACCATTGGCGAATGGTTGCCAGTGTTGGTTTACGTGTACAGCGCTTGAAAACGGTGTTCTGAACTTGCTCAGCTGAAACCTCTTTCCCTTTGCGGAGGGCAAAGGCGTGGATCTTCGCCATCTCTTCCGGTAAGGAGGCGTCATCTATGCCCGATAGGATCAATCGGTATTGTCCGATATGCCACCGAGCTGTGTAAATTGCACGTTCTAAGGTTTCCAATTCAATTTGTAGCGGATTAGCTTTGACTTCGTACTTTAATTCAATTGCATGTAAGACTAGAGCCAGCCGCAAGGTTTGGGAGAGCATTTTTCCCAGATAGCCAAATAGCGCTGGGAACTCATGTTCAAAAGTTTTCATCCCCCGCCGCAGTTCCTCCCACCATCTCTGCCAGCGAACTTCTGCTTCAAGAGTAAAAGATAGGATTACAGTCGGCTGCTGTCCTTGTTCATCAACATCAGGTAGTCCAGCCCCGAGATGTGTTCTGGGATAAGACGGACAGCCCTCTTTTAGGAGATCTGTTGGTGACGATGAATAGGCGTGTTGTATAGGGCTGTCCGTCTTATCCCGAGAAATTGTTGCCCGTGACCGCAGGTGATGATGTAAATCACGCAGGTGGTCGTACAGCCCCGATAGCCCCTCGTCAATCCCAACTTTCGTATTAGACCACTTAGCGAAGTTTTCAGGAGTTTTCGTCAGCCCCATCAGCAGGCGACTTAGCAGGCCGTCACCGTCATCAGGGTCAGAGCCCATCTTCCTCACCCGAGCCGTTTGCATCCCCCCAGTCAGGCCGATGCAGATTTGCTCTAGGTGAATTGCTTTGTGCTCGTCCACGCGCTGAAGTTCCAAGGACAATGGTCCATTCCAGGCTTGGAGCAGCACGTCCCGAGTGTCCCCTCCATTCGCCTTGTACTGGTCTAAGGCCAGAAATCTAGATAACTCGTCAAACGCAAGCACCACACCAGTTTTTGCTCCCAGTTCAGACATCCGTTTGAATGCGCCCTCTGGCGAACCACCCTCGATGAGCGCAATTGCCGGGGGCGCAGGCATTTGTGCTCTATAGGTGTCGGGATCAGAGTCGGTATCTCTCAACTGGGTCTTTTCTTCAAGAGTAAAGCTCTGCCACTGCTTCTGGAGTTGTTCGAGGTGCTTAATCGCTTTTTTATAGTTAGCTCTGGCCTGGTCTTGACGCCGCTTGATTGGCCCCATAATTGTGCGTTGGGTCTGCGATTTTCCGCTGGAGGGCGGTGCTACGGGCATTGTCCACAACACCGGATACTCCAGCCAGTTATCCCGGCTAGTTTCCCCCTCCTTGGCTAATATGGCTATATTGGCACCTAGTTGACCCCCGGATATAGGCAACAAGTACAAATGGAGAAATGCCGGGTCAATCCGGTCTGAATCTGCCTTGGACAGCAGCATTTTGGCTAAGGGGACTGGGTAAACCCGGGTTAAATCTAAGTCTTGTTGCCGATAATTGAGCAGCTTGGTGAACTCAATCGAGTCCTCACCGAGCGCATCTTTTTTACTAGATTCTGCCTCTATTTCTTTAGCTAAGTCCTTCAACCCCCCTAGCTGATAGCCAGTGGCAGTTGCTAGGTCAATCAATTCCCCCGTCAGTTGAGCTGGTGTTTGGCTTCGGTTCAATAGCCCCTTCACCATTTGGTAGGGTATAGAAGTCTTGGAGTTATCCCTTGCATCATCACCACCTCCAGACCCAGAACCAGAGCCAGAGCCAAATCCTCGGCCACCGCCACTCCCGCTGCCGCTACTACCACCGCCGCCACTCCCGCTGCCGCCACTCGCGGTTTGTTCGGGCTTGACGAAATTATTCCAGTACCACCCCCGGATACATGCTTCCACACCTTCTGGCTTACAGCTAGGCCCAGGACGGTCTTTTTCTGCTGAGCGCCATATAGACTCGACTTCTTTTTCGGGTAGTGGTGGGTTGCATCGCGCCGCATAGTCATCCAGCAATCTCCGTGCATCTCCCTCAAACCGCTGCCCGATGCTCTGCAGGTGTGATGCAGTTCCAATCAAATCACGAGCCAGCTTAGCCCCTTGGGTATTGCGTCCCCCTTGGCTTACCCCTCTTTCAAGCAGAGCGCGGTCCTCCTTGCTCAAGCAGGTTGACAATGGCACTAACGAAGGCACCGGGACTGAGATATCCTTATAACGCATTCTCGAACGTCCATTTCTATAAGTGCGATCAAGGTATTTTCTGAGGAAATCATCACTAGTACTGGCGTAATTATCTCCATCGCCACCAGCCCCACAGTTCAAACACTCGAAAGTTTGATGACGAGGTTTGACGATGAATTGATCTGCCGCATTGCAAAAAAGACAGTCGCCCCGGAAGTCGCCTCCACATTTTCTCAGCGGCACGTATTCGCCAATCAGTTTCACTATGTCCGCTTCTGATGGCTCCGGCTCTGGGATTAGAGGGAGCACGGGGTCAGGATTTTTAAGCGCCTTAAGTTCAAGCAATCGCTTTAGCAGCAATTCATACGAATACTTAATCCCTGAATCCTGCACTATCTCTGTGCGCTGTGGTTCTCTCCCTGGCTTGACGTGGTGGCCACCCGCCAGCCGGAACACCCGCGACGGATTCTTGTTGGCTGGATCTGCTCCCATCACCTCGATTAGTAATAGTTGCAATTCACGCCACTGCTTTACAGTAATCGGTTTGTCAAATACCCAGTATGGTTGCGCGGATTTATCGCCTGAGTACACAGTGAATGTTGGCTCTAGAAACCCGACCGCCGACCAGCGTAGCAGCTGTTCCTGAACAGGGATATCGTCCCACTCGCAGAAAATGGCGCAACACTCCACAATATCCTTATCTTCATGGCCACCAGCGTTTATCACCAGATATACCCCACGATTGTCCCGCTGATATTTAGCGATCGCTTCCCAATTCAACCCTTCTAACTTGCGGCCCTTGTCTCCATCCTTACGCGGGTCTGTTCCGTGATAGAAAAAGCGAAGGCGTGCATCTGACGGTTTGCGGCCCAGGTACTGCAACTGGCGAGCAGCCTGCTCCTGGTCGGTGTATGGAAATGGGGCATGGACATGTGAAAACTGAGCAACCATGATTTGTTACCTCTAGTAGGTGTTTTGAGTTGTTTGATGCGCTATGTGGTCAATTGCGTTGGATGGGCGTATGTCCTGGACGCTTTTGATTCAGCACTCTTGGTGCGTGATTTCCCGACAGAGCATGTGAAAAGAATTTGTGAAAGCGCCTGCCGAGCCAAAACAATTCAAAATTCAAAATTCAAAGTTCAAAAAAAATAAATTTGAATTCTTAATGCAAGAACTTTGAATTGCCTTCGGGGGCCTGTACCCGGAATTAATTAATTCAAAAAATATTGTGCTCTTTGTTTTTGTTTTGAATTTTGAATTTTGAATTCAAAATTAGTCAATGTCTACTAACTGCCCACAGTTTCCTGATGAAAGCTCTATAGAGAGAAAATTCAAGGACTTTCGATGCCGCTTGCATGCGAGCCAACTAACGCGGGTAGCTCTTGAAGTGAGCATCGGCGGAACTGTAACCCGGATGATGCCCGTTAGATTTACCGTTGGTGGAGGTATCTTGGTTGCCAAGGCCGGGATAAAGCTTCTCGATATTTTCCAGGTGAATCAGTTGGTGAGGAGTGAACCACTCGCGCCGCTGGAGCACATCTAACATTCCTGTTTCGAGTTCATCCAGCTCTTGAAGGCGCAACCGCAATACTCGCTCTACTACCTGTCGCAATGCGCCGCTGGGGACATCGACCGGCTTTACATCGCGGGGGAACAGTTGCAATGCAGTGCCGACATCAACTGTAATAGTGCCTGTTTCTCCAATTCGCGTTACCTTTCCCCAATAGCTGTTCCACCTTTTTTCTTGAGCAGAAGCAGCTTCACAGCGCTCTATGTGTACAACAACGATGTCACCGCTCTGGACTGGATGTTGGGGTGGGGCTTTGACCAACAAGCACAGCTCGCTCGGCTCAAACCTGATTTTCTCAGGACTTCCTTCGAAGCTGACTGAGATTTGTTTTTCCGCTGCCAGAATCTGCTCGATTCGTCCTCTTTGGCCAACGTAGATCGAGTTATGCGCCTGAGCATTCTCGCTGATCTCTACCCAGTCGCCTATTGAGAACCCGGCGAAACTTGGTTGAGAGGGGGCGCTAGAATCTGCGTTGTTCGAATCTGCGTCGTTGTTTTGGTTGATCATTTTTGCTGCCTTTTTGATCGATTTTGCTTTGCCGCTGACTAGAAGCTCTGTGATCGCAAGACGTTCTTCAGGGGGTTTCTTGGCCAGTGTATGAGCGGCATCTACGCTTTTCTCGTTCAATACTTGGCGGAGTCCTTGAGCGGTGACCAGATCACCTTTTCTGGTGTCTGAGTCGATGACGCTAACGACCCAAGCTGCTTTCTCGTAGGTGCGGCCAGAACCTATGCCGACGAGCTTGGCAATGTGATCGCGGGTTTTCCCCTTCTCAGGGTGTGGAAAATTTTCCACACCCTGAGAAGGGGCTTTCGCAGCATCAGACATCCGTCGTCTCGCTTTTTTCGCTTCCACCTCCTTCCACGCTTTTGCTTCCCGCACTTTTTGCTCAATAGTCTTAAAGCGGCTAGCATTCTCCAGCAGCAGTGCCTCTAGCTCAGCTATCTCATCGGGGAAGTCTTTTACCTCAATAGGTACTTCCTCTAGCCCTAATTCAAGCGCAGCCTTCCATCGCCGATGACCACTAATTATGGTGTAAGACGAAGTGCAAACTATTGGTTTAACCCACCCAGATTGTCGGATGAGTTCTACCAACTCGACTACGTCTTCGTTCCCGTAGATTTGGTAATTCTGTGGGTGTGGCGTGAGTTGGTGGGGAGCAATCTGGGGAATGGTAACAGATAGTTTCATTAGGTATCTTACGCCTTGCATGTCGCTTGCAATCCTAGTTAGGCCGTGGCTTTGAAGAATGCTCGACCTATAAGACTCACCTGCGTATATTGTAACTCATAATTCCAAGCATAACTATAGGTTACAGTATTCGTCTTAAATTCTGTGCTAGTTTGGTTTCAGAAGGTTAAGACGATGAATCTAGTGAGAGTTCTAGAAGGTGGAACTAAATTCAACGAGAAACTGGCAACTTTACTAAGACAGTTGCGAGGTAGTCTTAGCTTGCGAGATTTTGGTGAAATGATTGGAGCGTCCCATACTGATATAAGGCGCTGGGAGTCTGGAAAGGGCGAGCCACGAGTGAGGGTACTGGGGAAGATAGCGGCTCTTAGAGGATGGACGCTAGATGAGCTGATGTTTTATCTGGAAGGAGAGAAGCTACCTAAAGAACCTCGGATTCCTCAGCTTTTAGCAGAGGTACGCTCACTGCCTTTTTCTGAGTTAGCCCAAGTTGCTCAAGTTGCTTTGGAAGCCATGGCAGTGAAGGGAGAGCAGGCGAGTTAATGGTGAGTCAAGCACGTTGATTGTGCAGTATTAGTTTTCCCCCAGCGACAGGTGTCAATTTTGAAGCTTTTCTGTCACATCTAAAGGAAGATTTTTTTAAAAGGGCGGTTTCTATAATTTGTACAAGAAGGTTCCAGTCGCCTGCTGCTTATTGAAAAACCACAGCATTGGCAAGGGTTTCTCGTCGCTCTCGTCGCTGGGCAATGTGGATAAAACGTGCTGAGCAGATACTTCACCGATGGTGCCAGTTTCAGTACTAACCACAAGCGAGTCCCGCTAGAGCACACATTCCTTAGAGCAGAACTGGGATTGTTTATTGACACCAAGGTGTTTGGGTTTTCTAGAGTCCAGCTCAGAAGGCGACTCTTCGCCAAGTGATCGCTGGTCTAACTGTGAGTCCAGGTAAGACGGCACCAGAAAATCTTTAATTTTATTGCAGATGTCCTCAATTTCCTGTGGGACAATCCCATTCCCGAGCATCTTCTGCCGCTGAGTCTTGCTGATGGGAATTTCTTGGCCATCTCGGGTAATGCCTTTCTCGGTGCAGCCCACCGGCCAGCCCATTAAGCGCTCAAACTCAGTAGCGGTGAGTGGGCGAGGATTCCCGCGATAGCTTATCGGGAGATCTTTGCGCTTACCTGTCTTGAGGCTAATCGGTCGTTTCCGGTTGGTGGCAAATTGGCCAGTGCAATCTAATGTACAAGATTGGCTTCCCCCTCCCGATTCAACCAAATATTCCTCTCCTTTGTAATCAACCACCTTCCATGCCCCACTACCGCCCTGGTGTTTACCGCCAGTGTTGGCGAGGCTGCGGAGAGTGGGAGCCTCTTCGATGTAGGTGCGTGAGCCCGTCGCGCTGCGGTACACCACAGCAAGTTTAGATTCAGCTTTTTCGTTAAGACTTCCCACAACCGCAACCGGATGTTTTGAATTACCCCACCCTGCCTTGTGCGAGGAAGCTTTCAGGGTCAAACTTTCATCAATTGGGTTTCCCTTGACAGAATTAATCACAACACCATCGCCATCCAGACATGACTGCAAAGTCGGTCTATCCGGCTCGATTCTGCGGCATTGCACATTCCCTGAGATGACCCACAACGAAGACTCGGCGGCGGTTTTGGGGAACCCAGCGACTGCCGTTCCTGAGTTGGTATCCCCCCACATACCCCAGTTCCCTAAACGCTGAGATGACGAGGCTGAAGTCTGAGCCGTTACCGCTGCTGAAAATCCCTTGTACGTTTTCAAAGATGAAAGCCTGAAACTTTTTAATTCGTAAAAATCGGCACTGGTTACCTGAGATGGGATAGCTGAAAGCATTACCAGATATATGCTT
>CAXUIG010000274.1:0-8558 GCA_964250845.1 uncultured bacterium
TCATTAACTCAATACTTTTGAGTCATTTTGTCATGCGTTAGTCTAAACTCCAGTAGGATGGTAGCTTCGCTTTGCCTAGCAGCTGAGTGTAGTTGTTTCGCTAGATTGAGCCAGTTGCTCACGTCTGGCTTGATAGTATGGGGACTTTGCTCCGAGCTGAAACTGATTCAAAGTTGGTCAGCCGTTTATTGAAGATCTCTCGTTGCGCCACTAATAACCCTAGTTGACGGCTGACCAACTTTGAATAACTTTTTTGTAACTCCAATTGAGAGCGGATTTGTTTCCAGTCGCGATGAACTGAGTAGCGTTCAAAACAACGAGCTAGCACCTTGCTCAACTCTGCCAATGGGTTCTCCAGAGGCCGAAATGGATCTACCACTATCCAAGACCGTTGATCCCGCTTCAATCGTGGGACTATTCCTGCCCGTACAAGTGAAGATTTACCACTACCTGATGCACCTAAGACTAAGCACAGGCGCTTGCCGCCGAATGACCGGAGTCGATTAACCAACCCCAGTCCCTCCCGAATGTCACTGTCCCGTCCGCAGAAGATGGCTGCGTCCTGTTCCTCAAACGTCATCAACCCTGGGTAGGGGGGCCGACTCCGATCCCAGTCAAACACGTCCAGAGGATCTAGTCCGGCAGCCAGTAGTCCCTGCCATAATCTTTGATATGCTTCCTCCTGCCCAGTCGTCAGGTCAATTATCTGCACGTCTGCCAGCAGTCTCATGACATTGCAGTTGTCGAGCTTGAGCGGAAAGATCTGCTTGCCCAGTGCCCTGGCGTGTGTAATTTCCGCGAAACACCAAGATGAGGACATAGAATGCTGGCTGCATAGAACAATCACCGCACGGCACTGCCGCAGCTTTGTGTAAAGTTCCCGCTCCCAATTCCGTCCCGCTGGAATCCCAACATCTGGGTCGAAATCCAAAAATACCGAGCGGTGTCCCTGATTCTGGAGTCGTTGTTTCACTTCTAAAGCAACCCCATTATCCTTGCTGCTGTGGCTGATGAAGATACTAGACATTTGACATAAGTCGGTTTTGGCGCGGTTTGAAACTTATACAGTCACGTTTAGGGAGCTATTCTTTATTGCCTACTGCTCATCCAGAGAGCCCTGATTTCGCCAGTGGCTCTAGTAACTACAAAGCCAGGGATAAACATTCCGCACGACATAGAGAGAGAAATGTTAAGAAAACTTGACTTTGGCGTTCCAGGCTGGGGTAAACCACAGATTTTTATATTGCTCATTGCTCATCTTCCCTTACCGCGCTACCAACTAATACATGACCACACACGATCTGACTGGAATCCATACACGGCGTCCAATCGCACGATTTATTACAAACTGTCGGTATATAATATTAAAATACAACGTTTTATTAAAAAAAATTTGTGACGTCATCCAAACTGGAACAAGCAGCGACTCTAGCCAAAACACGGGGGGTGCTGACACCGGGGGATTTAGAATCTCACGGTATCCCTCGACAGTACCTGCATCGACTAGAACAACTTGGACTGGTAGAGCGAACCAGCAGAGGAATTTACACTTGCATTGAAGGCGACATAACTGAATACCACAGTTATGTAGAGGTGTGTAAAGGCATTAATCACGGTGTACTTTGCCTTGCTACTGCGCTCCGCTTCCACGAGCTGACAACCCAATCGCCCTGGCAAGTGTGGCTAGCGATTCCTCACAAAGCACGTAGACCTCAACTTCAGTACCCCTCGCTGCGCCTGTTCTATATGTCAGGCTTATCTTTTACGTCTGGAGTAGAAGAACACCAATTTGAAGGGGCAACAATCCGGGTATTCAACGTGGCTAAAACTGTAGTGGACTGTTTCAAATTCCGTCACAAAATTGGAATTGATGTAGCTATAGAAGCTTTGAAAGAATACTGGTTTGAAAGACGCGGCAGTATAGATGAACTCTGCTACTACGCTGATATTTGTAGAGTTCACAATGTCATGCGACCTTATATACAAATGCTTTAAGCAGGTGAAAACAATAAGTGAACTTACCCAAAAATATTGCGGCTTCTATTAGATCTCGGTTACTCAAACAAGCTCTTCAACAGCAAGAAGATTTTCAAGTTTTGTTACAGCGGTATGCTATTGAACGACTATTGTACCGGATAAGCAAGTCAGAATATAGTGACCAGTTCGTGTTGAAAGGAGCAATGGTATTCTTAGTTTGGGATAACGGACCTCGCCGTGCTACCCGCGATTTAGACTTAATGGGGTATGGAAATAATTCTACAACTCGACTAGAAGAAGTATTTCGTCTAATTTGCTCTAAACCTGTAGAGGCAGATGGTTTGGAGTTTATGCCAGACACAGTTCGGGCTTCAGTAATCACCGAGTCGCAAAAATATCAGGGAATTAGGATAAAACTCCGTGCTTGTCTAAGTGGAAGCCGTACTCGCAGTGACCTTCAAGTTGATATTGGTTACGGTAATCCCATTACCCCATCTGCTCTTAACGTTAACTTTCCAAGTTTGTTAGACTTGCCGCTCCCTCAAATTAAAGCTTATCCACCGGAAACTGTAGTGGCTGAAAAGTTTGAGGCAATTGTTAAGCACGGCATCGAGAACACACGGCTAAAAGACTTTTATGACTTAGAAAACATCAGCCAAAAATTTGCTTTTGAAGGGGAAACTCTCAGTAAAGCTATTGCCGCCACATTTAAAAGCCGAGGCAGGTCACTGCCCTTAGAAGTACCCGTAGGATTAACGCTAAAATTTACTACAGATCCAGAAAAACTAAGAATCTGGCGAGAATTTCATAAAAAAGGGAGAATTAGCTCATCACCAAAATCACTAACTAAGGTAGCGTCAAGCATCCAGCAATTTATCATGCCAATATGTTTGGTATTAGCTACTGGCAGATTATTTAGTAAACAGTGGTCGCCAGATAGTAAGGAATGGACGGAGCAATTAGGACGCAAGTAAACATTGAAACTAAACCGACAGAAATCTTAAAGAAAAAAAACAACTGAGTGAGGCAGATTGCCTGGAGCTTTACCAAAGCGTAATCAAATACTTTGATGCAGCTTCATTTGAACCGCCGCACCTAGATACACAAAATATTTTTCAAGCTGAGTTAGCTGAATTAATGAACTGAATCGATAACTCCAAATTCTAAATACATACAATCTTCTACCCACGAATCAGACTTGTCTTTGCGTCGCGCAACTGTTTGGAGGTATTGAAGATAAGAGTCCTTTTGCTTTGATGTTGGGTTGAGCCCGAAAATCGCTCCTCTTCCCCATGAATCAGGCGGCCAGTAGCCATAGCGATCGCGGTATTTACTAGCAGCCCATCCAGGTGCGAAGTTCCGCTCATAGGCCAATCGCAGGTTCTGACGATGCTCCTCATAGCGCTCCAGGTCTTCATCACTCAGTTGTTGCTGGAGTTCTGGGACAAAGTAGAACTTTTTTGGCCTCGGAAAGATGTACTTGCAATTCGGGCAGTGGATAAGGGATGCATAAATAATGGCCCCACACCCGCCCATGCTGAAAGGACAGATTTTTTTAGGCGCCTCGTCTGACTGCTTTTCTTTGGCTGGCTCTAAACTAATTTGCTTGAGATCTTCAATATAATGATGACGTTGTACGTTGCCTGACGGGTCTATGATAATACAGTCAATCTTTCCGGTTTCAGGGCTGAGGCGAAGTCCACGTCCAACCATTTGGAAATACAGTGCTTTTGACAGGGTTGGTCTACACAAAAGAATAGCACTAACACTTGGGATGTCAAATCCTTCTGTAAGCTTCATGCAACTACAAATCAGCAGTAGCTCACCAGATTCTAGCTGCTTGTAAAGGTGCTCTGTCGTCTGAGCAGGGGTTTTTGCACTTACGTAAGCGGCTGGAATTCCTGATGATAAGAATGCTGATGCCAAGTCGCAAGCATGTTGAATATCAACGGTAAAAGCAATAGTTCTCCTGCCCCAAGCGTAACGCTTCCAATCCTCAACAATCTGCTGAATAAGTTCAGGGCGATCGCAAGCTAAAGCCAATTGACCTTCATCAAAATCACCCCCTACAGTCCCGACTTTATCCAGGTCAGCTTGAGCTACACTGAAGTAACTGGGTTTTACCAAGAAGCCTTGATTTATCAGCTCAAATGGCATTGGAGCTTGTACCAAAGAATCAAATATATCCCCCATACTTTGATGTTTGCATAAGCGCCAAGGGGTGCCGGTCAATGCCAGGTAAATGGCTTGGGGATAAATCTGAGCCATCATCCGTTGGACTACAGCAGCATAGGCATTAATATGAGCTTCATCGATTATTACTATATCGGCGGGGATTTTTTGCCACCAATTGCGTGCCGCTAAAGTCTGGACTGAGGCAATTTGTACCAATGAGTCTTGGTTCTCTTGCCAACCAGATTTGATGAATCCGCAGTCGCTAAAATTAAATGCTTTTATTTTGCTGTAAGTTTGTTTAATCAAAATATCGCGATGTACAATAAAGAAGATTCGCTTTTTCTTCGTGAGCGCATCGGCGATAATTTTACTGGCTATAATTGTCTTCCCGCTTCCAGTCGGAGCTACCCCTAAGATTCGCGAGTAGCCAGCTCTAATGCAAGCATAAACATCTGAAATAAATTGCTTTTGGTAGACTCGAAGAGTTGGTGGATCAGGAGCTAATGTAATCGGTCTTAACGACTGCACAAATCTTATTTTTCCCTATTATTTTTGTCAAAAACTTTCATCATAATCAGCAATAACCTTACCAGTCACATGGCTGGTTGATGCTAAGGGTAAGATGCCTGACATCAAACCACCCAAGAGGAATTTTAAACTCATAAATCAGACTTCCATCTCTTTGCCGTTACCAACGGCATATTATTGATAATATCTACATTTCTGGTTAATATTTTGCAGCCCGGCTTCATAATTCCCCATGGAATTATAAATTTGAAAGCGCCACTGAAGCGCCTCGCAAGAATGGGGATGAGTCTTGAGGTACTGGTTGGCGATAGACAACGCTTTCGGATAATTACCAGCTCTGCCTGCTGCCATCAGTTGCTCTTGCCAGACAGGTATAGGGGTTGGAGAGACAGGAGAAGACAGTTGCTTCGGTTGATTGGCAGCAAGAATTGACAATGCAATCAAGGAGAAAATGAGCCCCCTGGGGCTGAGGAGTGCGAAGGTCAAATTCATGATACTATGAGCAGCCCAGACATCGTAGAAGGCAGTTTTATTAGCCACAACTATCGCCTCCCTCTGTTTTGAGATTGAACTTGCCTTTGAGTTTCAGATTGGCTTTGAGATTGAGTTGCTTTTGTAGGTAAATCTTGGTTGATTTTACCGGCAATTTTTTCAAGCGAAGATGTATCTTGACTGGTGAGCGAAGATGAGACAGACAACTGACGCTTATTCCCAGTACCAACGGATCGAATCAACTCCCCACGTTGAGAATCAGAAACAGTGATGATGTTACCAGTCTTTTGAAAGCAGTACCCGGTGCCAGTTGTAAAACTACGAGTTCCTTCAGATGATTGAGCCGGAATCTTTTCTAACAACTTTTTGGCAGCAGCTACAATTTCGGCGGCATTAAAACCGTTTAAGTCAGGTGAAACGTTTGGTTGAGACTGAGACTGGCTAGGTAAAAAGTTCTTCTGTGTTCGTTCAACCAGAATTCTTAGGTCATTCTTGTCTGCCTGAGTTGCTCTATCTGTAAACCCAGAGTTTTGGAAGATAGTCCGACCGTCATCATTGGCTGTAATCCGAGTTCCATTTAAACCTGAACTCAATGTATATTCGCTGCCTCGGCAATAAGTAGAACCATTCTGTCCATTCGTTATGCCATGTTTCTTTAGTATTGCTTGCACAGCCTGCTCGACATCTTTAGATTGAAGGAATTTAGCAGAGCTTTCAGGTTGAGGTTGAGGTTGAGGTTGAGGTTGAGCCTTAGCTTCACCTTGAGTAAGTTCAGAATTTTGAATTACTCCAATCTGTTGGTTCGCCGCAGCTAGATCGGGCTCAGGAAGAGGCTCTTTGGCAGGGAGAAAGGGAGCAGGGGGATTTATAGATGGGGATTGAACTCCACCTAAAAGAAAACCACGCTCCGAATCAGTGGGGGACTGTGACCCCAGTTCTGCTTGGCTCAACAGATTGGGGGCAGGAGACAGTTCCCCCCTGCAAAGAGCCCCCTGCCCCCTTGCCTCTTGTTCAGCTCCGTTTTCAACAGTAGTTTTGATTTGAGATTGAACTCCTGATTGCTCAGAAATAGTATTAAGCTGAGTTTGGATATTTGCCAGCTTAGCTTGAATATCTTTAAGGCTGTCATCAAATCTAATCTTAACAGTCTGAACTGTATTGTCAATACTCGCAAGCTGTTGTTGAATCTGTTTTTGAGGCTCCCGATTTTTTGAAAGAGCTTGGAGAACAGGCTGTGCTGTCTGTTGAAGATTTTTGACCGCTTCGTTGGCTGAGGAAGTCCAGCGATTGATGAATTGCTTAAACCCTTCAGTAGCATTAGAGATAGTAGAGCTAAGCCAATTAGAAAGTGACCGATTCTGAATAGTTTGCAAAGAATCGGTTATGACACTAAGCTTTGCCTCTAAAGCCTCAATTTTGTCTGCCTGTTGAGTGACAATCTGTTGCAGCTCAGAAACTTCGCTCTTTGGTTGTTTTTGTAAGCTGTTGTCTAGCTCAGCTTGGAGTCCTCCTACTTCTCTATTAACCTGAGCTACCTGATTAGTAACAGTAGGCTGGGGATAAAGGACTTGTTCCCCGACCAGGGGTGCGAGGATCTCCTGCCGAGAACCCTGAGTTAAATTAAGCTCATCAACTGATACAAGGCCATACTCATTACGAAAAACCGTTGAGCCATCAATCCTGATCTCTACTGTTCCTTGATAGGGTCCATTCTTAATACTCTCTGGGTCTCTAATAGCTCGACGGAGCTTTTCAACTTGAGCATCTGTAAGCTCATTCTTTTCAACCTCCTTGCCTCCAATCAGGATCTTGATATCCCGTTCTTGCTCACCATCGAATACTAAGTTGCCTAATCCGTTGACAGATGAGGCAATTTGTCTAAGGAGGGACTCTAAAATTTGTTGATAAATCTCTTGGAGCTGATGTCCATGAGATTCATCAGGGAAACCATCAGTGGATAACCCGGAAGACATATTCTTCTGATCCGATTAAGTTGTTCTGAGCAATTCAAAGTTCAAAAAGGTAAGTTGGGTAGAGCCGTGTTGAGCTGAGATTCAATATCGAAAAATACCGTCTGTAACTTCACGCTTCCCAATCGGTCAAAAACTACACGACCTTCGATCTGGATGTAAGCCCAATCACCATTAACTGTCATGCGAATAACATGAGGGTCTGCGGGAATTCTATCGTTGAAAATCTCCGTAACTCCATCTCGGAAAAACCAGTCGGCCTCGTCAACATCATCTCCGTAGTAGATTACTATACTTTTAACTACATCATGTTCAGTTAGTTTAGGTAAATTATAGTCTAGAGCGACGTTTGAAATACTCACTGGGTATTTATCTTTTAACTGTTGGATTCCTAGTGGCAGCTTTTCGATTGCTTTGAGCTGGCTTGGAGATAACTTGTAGACCATGATACATTTGTCCTTGAATTCAATCAGTAACTAATAGCTAATTCTTGCTGCAATATTTCACTTTGCTCACGTTCGTCAGGTAGTGACAACAGCCGTTTAGCTTCGGCTGCACGATCATTCAATACTGACTCGTCAATCGGAATCGCCGTACTTCTTTCAATCAGTTTAGCTCGAAATCTGGGCCAGAGCTTACTACGTTTGTTGATCTTATCTTTAGAGTCGCTGGGAGGGAGTTTGTAAGGATTCAGGTAATGGGGAAATGACTGAAAAGCTTTTCCCGTAAAGGTTTGGAGGATAATTCAGCTTTTTTTAATTTTCAATAAGAATCGGTGGAATGGCCATTTCTCGTTGCTTGTTGAGAATATCAACTTATTTATTCTAGAAGTACGGATCTGAAATGCAATCCAGGCAAGGGTTTCAACACCTGAATCCTTACGGGAGTTTCAACTGAATTATCATTGGAATCCGTACTTCCCGACCATCTTCGTATCCCCGATTGAGCAATAAAACTTTACCCACTGGAAATTTTTGCAATTGTTGAATTTCAACCAATGGTCGGGTCTGATTGTGGTCAGCAAGGGAATGGTTCGAGCCGCCCTTGCCATGACTACGTGAGCGTTGTTTATAATCAACCTGCTCATTACCACAAGCCTCGCTGTAAATTTTAGCTGTGTAACCATCATTAAGCTGATAGACAATATGAGTGGCACAACCACCCGCGATGCTATTAAGTGCGTCTTTACCGTAGGTTTCTTCGAGTACCCCCAGGCTTTGCGCCGCAATAATTGTGCCTAAACCACTTGAACGCATTTGGTTGAGCCAATCGGACAGCTTAGTCAGATAAATAGTTTTGACTTCATCTAGAACTAGAGCGCCGGTCACCTAATCGAAAAGGCTGTAATGGAGGTACAGTCGAGAGGTAGGGCGAACGCACCTAAATTTATACACGAGAGCTAAGTGGTATCCTAGA
>CAXUIG010000275.1:0-8457 GCA_964250845.1 uncultured bacterium
ACGCCCTGTAAAGCAAGACGTAGAGCGCTTTACAAATTTTCGGACGTGTCTACTAGAACGAAATTGTTTAAGCTTATCTAATGTCATGGTCAAGCTGGTACTTTTTTCCTTTTATCAGCATTGACCAATTTGCGATCAGTTCAACATAGCTGACCGCTTTTTCTTCATCGGGAGCTTTTCACCTCCGGTAGCACGTATCTTTTTTAACCCGTAATTTTGCCAGCATTCTGTTCTGATCGCTTTTAGTCTAAACTCCAGTCACTAACTCAGGCTGGGAGAAACTACACTTAGCACAGGTGCTGCAAACTCCTGCGGGCAATCGACACACCTTGGCAGCATTAAGCGAACGTACGGCCTTAGCTCCACACACCGTAGCTCGAATTTTAGGTCGCACGGAAGGGGTGGACTTGAGAAGTGTGGAACTGTTCTTCAGTGCTTTGAATCTGGAGGTGGAGCCGAGTGACTATGTCTTGTCTGAACTGGAGGTGAAGTCAGCTTCAAAGACGAATCTCAACACACGCAGCGAGCTGAGCGAGGCGGTGGATGTTTCCAGGTTCTATGGACGTACCGCCGAACTAGCTAAGCTGCAGCAATGGATTCTGACTGAGCGCTGCCGAGTCGTAGCAGTATTGGGCATGGGGGGCATCGGTAAAACGGCTATGGCTGCTAAGCTGGTAGACCTAATCGGGCAGCAGTTTGAATTCATCATCTGGAGATCGCTACGCAATTCGCCTCCCGTAGATGACATTTTAGCCGAATTCATCCAATTTCTCTCCAATTACCAGGAAACGGGTTTACCAGCAACTCTGGATGGCAAAGTCTGCCGACTGATAGAGTATTTACGTGCCCATCGCTGTCTCCTGGTGCTGGATAACGCCGAATCAATTCTATGCAGTGGCTCTGAGTGTGGAGTCTACCGGGAGGGCTACGAAGGATATCGGGAGTTAGTCATACGGGTAGTCGAAGCTGCCCACTCTAGCTGCCTCTTACTCACCAGTCGAGAACAACCCAAAGAACTTACTACACTCGAAGGGTCATTTGTGCGATCGCTGCAACTTAGGGGTTTGCCATCTCCAGAAGTCCAAGCCATCTTTCAAGAAAAAGGAACCTTTGTTGGCTCACCTGATGACTGGAGTCAGTTAATTGAACACTATGGCGGCAATCCGCTGGCACTGAAAATGGTGGCCCCTTTAATTCAAGAGTTCCTCAGTGGTCAAGTTGCTGAGTGTTTGGAATTATTCAAGCAAGGCACATATGTTTTCGATGATATTCGCGACCTGTTAGAGCGGCAGTTTAGTCGCCTGTCAGCGCTAGAACAGGACATCATGTACTGGTTGGCGATTAACCGGGAGTGGATTTCACTGCCACAGTTGCGAGAGGATCTAGTCCCACCTGTCAGACATGGTGAGTTGCTCGCCGCAATGGATTCCCTGCAACGGCGATCGCTGATTGAGAGCAGTGGCACCAATTTCTCGCTCCAACCTGTGGTGATGGAGTATGTAACTGAACGATTAATCGAGCAGGTGTGTCAAGAGCTAACGACTTCTCACCTAGCCTTGTTCAAGAGTCATGCGCTGATGAAGGCGACAGCAATCGATTCGGTTCGGGAAACTCAAATTCGTCTCATCCTCAAGCCAGTTATAGATGCGTTGCTCTGTGTTAAAGGAAACAAAAGTCAAGTAGAAAATCAGCTAACCCAAATTCTCGCTCGGTTGCAACAGACATCGACCCTAGAACCAGGATACGCGGGGGGAAATATTCTGAACCTGCTTGTCTACATGGGAACCAACTTGAGCGACTATGACTTCTCCCGTTTAGCAGTTTGGCAGGCCAACCTGAAGTGTTCAAGTTTACTAAATGTGAATTTCGCTCACGCCGATCTCGCCAAGTCGATTTTTGCTGAAACCTTGGGGAGTATTTTATCGGTAGCATTTAGCCCAGATGGTAGACTTCTAGCTACGGCTGATGCTGAGGCTAGAATCTATTTATGGCAAGTTGCGGATGGTAAACAACTTTTCGCCTGTAAGGGTCACACTCATCGGGTACGCTCCGTTGCCTTCAGCCCTGATGGTCAGATACTTGCCAGTAGCAGTGATGACCAAACAGTAAGACTATGGGATGCCAATACCGGGCAAGGTCTTAAGACCTTGCATGGCCATACTCGTCAAGTCTGGTCAGTTGCTTTCAGTTCGGAAGGTCAGATGCTCGCTAGTGCTAGCGATGACCAAACGGTGAGGTTATGGGATATCAATACTGGACAATGCCTTAAGTCCTTGGCTGGACATACTGAGTGGGTACGCTCCGTTGCCTTCAGCCCTGATGACCAGCTCCTCGCCAGTAGCAGTAATGACCAGACTGTAAAGCTATGGAATGTCAATACCGGGCAATGTCTTAAGACCTTGCACGGACACACACGCCAGGTGTGGGCAGTTGCCTTCAGTCCTGATGGTCAGGTAGTTTCCAGTAGCAGTAGCGATCAAACGATTAGACTATGGGATGTCAATACTGGAGAATGCCTCAGGAGCTTGCAGGGGCACACTGGTCAGGTGTGGTCAGTTGCCTATGCGCCCCAGCGAAGCGCCAGTGAAACGAAGGCGCAGCGGTTAGCCGAAGGCGTTAGCACAGGTGCCAACACCTCTATTTGCGTTGGTGTTGAAGCCGCCTGTACTTTGGACATAGCGTGTCCTACGAGTTCAACGTCTTTGCAGGAGACCGATCAGACTCTGGCTAGTGGTAGTGAAGACAAAACGGTCAGGCTATGGGATGTCTTCACGGGTGAATGCCTTAAGACCTTGCAGGGACACACTCGTCGAGCTTGGTCAGTTGCTTTTAATCCGGATGGTCAAATTCTCGCCAGTGGTAGTGAAGACAAAACGGTCAGGCTATGGGATGTCTTCACGGGCGAGTGTCTCAGAACTTTGCAGGGAGAAAGTCTTCGGGTATTGTCAGTTGCCTTCAGTCCGGCTGGTCACACGGTAAGCGAAGCTATACCCAAAGGGCTGATCGCCAGCAGTAGTGATGACCAAACAGTCAGGCTGTGGAATGTCAACACCGGACACTGCCTAAAAATCTTGCACGGACATAGTGGCTGGGTTTGGTCAGTTGCTTTTAATTCAGATGGGCGACTTCTGGGCAGTGTCGGTGAAGACAAAACGGTGAAACTATGGGATATCAGCACTGGTCAATGTATCAAAACTTTACATGGTCATACTGATTCGGTCTGGTCAGTTGCCTTCAGTCTTCAAGGTAATACACTAGCTACTGGCAGTGATGACAAGACAATAAAACTGTGGGATGTCAATACCGGGCAATGTCTTAAAACATTGCAGGAACAGACCAAGTGGCTACGCTCAATCGCCTTTAGTCCGAATGGTCAAACCTTGGCTAGTGGCAGTGATAACCAAACGGTCAGGTTATGGGATGTCAATACCGGCCAATGTCTCAAAACTTTGTCCGGGCACATAAGTCAGGTGTGGACAGTTGCCTTCAGTCTTGATGGTCAGACATTGGCTAGTGGCAGTGAGGACCAAACTGTGAAGCTATGGGATATTAACACCGGGGAATGCCTCAAAACGTTGCAGGGGCATACGAGTTGGGTATCGTCAGTTGCCTTCAGTCCTGATAGTCAAACCTTGATCAGTGCTAGTGTAGACCAAACGGCGAAGCTATGGAATGTCACTACAGGTCAATGCCTCAAAACCTTACACTCACATACCAAGTGGGTCCGCTCAGTCGCCTTTAGTTCTGATGGTACGACCCTAGCTAGTGGCAGTGAAGATGAGACAGTAAAACTTTGGGATGTCAGTACGGGTAAGTGCCTGAAAACTCTCTCAAGCTCTAGACCCTACGAGGGCATGAACATTACTGGCACTACAGGTCTAACTGAAGCTCAAAAGGCGACTCTTTTGGCTTTAGGGGCGGTGAGTCCAGGGAAAGCAGGAGGGTTTCCTGCAAGTAGGCAACTGGCTAACCCGGAGGATTGTTGGCTGTTTCCCTAAAGTGGTAGAAAATGGTAGAAGTGTAGAAACTGTTACCAACTCAAATTTTGCTAGGTAGTATGAATGTACTGGAATGAGGGAGGTGGCAATGAGCGAGGACAACGTTAACTCAGCTCTTGCACCATTCTCAACAAGGCAGTGTCGAGTTAGACCATCGGCTATACCATCACTCCAGTCAGAATCAAGTCAATTGCTGCACGGGTTTGTTGCTCAATCATCTCCGGGCTAAGTAGCTGGCGATTGCGGTCAACATACTTCAAGTTCTCATAGGCATTGAAGTAGAACGTACAGACACCCAAGATATTCACCGTCGTTAAAAATGGCTCAATCGGTCGAAACACTCCTTCAGCAATACCTCGCTCCAAAATTTTCGTGATATTCCAGAAGCTCTTCTGCCAGCCACTGAGTTGTCCATATTTCCCCTGATTTTGAATCGCTTCATAAAACCACAGCATTCCTCGCTGCGGGTAGACGGCTCCGTAGGCAATTCCAGCTCGAATGGCAATCTTGAGCGCTTCATCGGCTGGCAGATGCTCTGAATCGAATTGTGCAGAAGCTGTATCGAGTTGGCTGCCAATCCGTTGCATCACTGCCTGATACAGTTTCTCTTTATTCTCAAAGTAGTAGTAAATCATGGCTTTGGTGACACCCGTACGAGCGGTAATCGCATCAATGCGTGCTCCCGCCAGACCATACTTAGCAAATTCATCCTCTGCCGCATCAAGAATTTGGGTCTGAGTTGCTTCCGCATCGCGCACTTGACGAGGCTTACTGGATTTGCAATTTGCTCGAATAGAACGAACCACAGCTTATTTTCTCTGTTGAATCGACAAGCATGATTTTAACTAAAAATCTGGTTAGTAGTTGACAAAGTGACATTCCTGGTCATATAATAACTAAACATAAGGTTAGTTAGCAGAGATGACACTATGAATTCCACTCTGCCAGGTGCCCCTTGGTTGATTGCTCATCGGTCTATGTTGGGGATCAATCAACCTCACAAAGTCACTCTCAATGGACAAGACTATGTGCTGTGGCAAAACCAGCAAGGAGAAGTCTTTGCGCTCCTAAATGTTTGCCCTCATATGCAAGCACCTTTATCTGATGGCTGGATCTGCCAAGAGCGCAACACCATCGTCTGTCCATTTCATGCTCTAGAGTTCAGCAATGAGGGCAACCTTTATCGAGAAGGGAAACAAGACACACAGCCAATCGCCAAACCACTCAAGGTCACGATGATTGGAGATATGATTTGGACGTATGGTGAGTGTGAACCCCGCTTACCCATCCCTGAGCTGGTTGAAAAGATTGCGGCTGAATATGACTTTGTTGGGATTGCTGGAGAACAGAGCATTCAGTCAGACTTCTTAAACACTTGGCTGATCAATTCTGATTTCAATCATCAAAATGGCAATCATCGAGAGTTATTTCAAATCGTTCATAACCGAGTGACAGCGTTTGAAAAAAAGGATTATTGGTACAAGGTAAAGCAAGAGAGTACCAGAGTGAATAACAGACTGGGAGAAATCTTAACCAATCCAGTTTTGTTGACCATTCCAAAGATTCTCAAAAGTACCGTCGAGTATTGGTTTCCTTCCGTACTAGTTTTGTATGGTGAAGCCGGATTTGGGGAATTTGTCCAAGTTATCTTGCAATATCCAGAGCAACAAAATCAAACCAAAATTTATGAGCTGATCTTCGGGAAATTTAAGGCTGCCTGGATGAAGCCTTTGCTTGGGAAATCGATATTGAAGTCGATTGACGTGGTTGTGGAACAAGATACCACGGCTCTAGAAACCCGTTATCCTCACCATCAGCCCAAAGTTAAACTGCCAAACGAAGAGGTGATGGTTTACGCCCAACAGCTTTATCGGGATTGGCAGTGTAGTGACGTTGCAGCAGTCTAGCATCACATTTGCAATCAGCAGGTTGCTCACCTGAAGCAGTTCTGAAGGACAAAGGGTGTTTGAAGATCATATTCCGTTAGAACCAGACGGAATCCCTACCCCTGAAATTCTTCAGGGATTTTACGACCACTGGAAATCAATACTGTGTCCTGATAATGACCGAAAAGCTACTAACTACGGCTGAGGTGTGCAGCCTTTGTAACGTTACTCGGTGGACGTTAAAGAAATGGGAAGACAAGGAGCGAGCTTGTACCAGTCACAAAGACGAGTGGAGGACATCGACGATTTCGTCGAAGTGACGTTTACCGTCTAATGGGCGATAAGAGCGAATCTTCAGAGAATGTAGATGTAACTGCTGTGTACTGCCGAGTTAGCAGTCACGAGCATTCTTCACAAAGGCGATCTAAATAGGCAAAAAGCTAGAGTGCTGGAACACTGCCTCAAGAAGCGATACACAGTAGATCACGTTCTTACAGAAGTGGGTTCTGGTATGAACGATAACCGCCCAAAACTCAAACGGTTGTTTCATTTGGTCAGGTCAAAATTGATTGAGCGCGTTGTGATTGAACATAAAGACCGTCTGACTCGCTTCAATTTTGCTGATCTTGACACTTTCTTTCTTCTGTCATGGCGTTGTCATTGAGTGCATGGAAAGCGTTCTACCTAAATCCTATGAAGCAGAGTTGGTAGAAGATATTCTATCGCTTATGGCAAGCTTCAGTGCAAAAATCTATGGAAAGAGAAGTGCGGAACGCCGTAAAATTCGCTGGCGCGTAGTCGGTGGGGACGGCGAGTGACTGTTATTGTATGTCAAATAAATAGTTTAACTGTAATAGTGAAGGAAATCAGATATGTCGGTTATTCAAGAAGCAAACTATTTTGAAGTTCACGATGACTGGATTTACGAATTCCGTCGTCGGCTAAGGATGGCTCGCGGAGATATCCTCTCCTTTGCACAAGCTAAGAATCTCAAATATCTCGATGCGTTTTGGTTCTTTAAAGGAACTATCCTTTCAGAAGGTGTTTTTCAAGCAATTTGCGATTTCCTAGATTTTGATTGGAAAAAATTAACTGCTGTGTTCAATATTTAGCTGATGACTATTGCAACCTACCAGACAAAAGTTCCAGACATCCTCATTCCTTTTTGTGAAGCAATGGCAGCGCTGATGCCAAAGATTGAGCGCAGTTTGTATCGAGACTTAGAATTTGGTAGGAATGTTACTGAACTCAAACGCGAGTACCAACGCATTTACGGCATCAACGCCCGACAGTTCAACGCCGTCCATGCCACGCTCAAGGGCAAGATTAAAAGCCGTCAGGAGTGTCACAAACGCCAAATCAAGCAACTTCAATCAGCAATTGCTGATGCGCGAAAAACTGATTAAGAAATGGCGCAAGCAAGTTAAAAATATTCCTGTCGCCTGTTCTTTACATCAGGGTGACAAAACACCACGCCAATTACTGCGTTGGAAAATTTACTCAAAACAGCGCCGACTTGGCATGCTCCGCACGAAACTGGAGCGAGTGAAGGCCACTAAACCACGTCTCATTTTCGGCGGACGTAAGCTATGGAACGCCCAGTTTAACTTGGAAGCGAATGGCTACCAGTCTCACGAGCAATGGCTTGCAGGCTGGCAAAAATATCGCGACTCTCAGTTCTACTTTGTGGGCAGCAAAGACGAAACAGCAGGTTGTCAGGTCTGCCAACTAAGTGAGGATGGAGCGCTTAAGATTCGGGTTCCTGCTGCCCTAGAATCTGAATTCGGTAAATACGTCCAGGCAGAAAACATCCAGTTTGTTTACGGGCAGACCGATATTGATTGGACGCTACAAAATCAGAAATCTATCAGCTATCGCTTTGCTCGCAAGGATGACAAGTGGTACATCTTCGCCACTGTGGACCGCCCTGACATCCCCTATCAATCACATCGTCATCACGGAATGTTAGCGGCAGACCTGAATCCAAACTGCATTGGTTGGGTCTATTGCAATGCAGAAGGAAACCTGAAAACCCAAGGCCAATTTCCCATCAACGTCCAAGATAAGACAACTAACCAAACTAAAGCATTGATTGGGGATGCCTGCGCTCAGATAGTATTGCTAGCTCAAACATTTGGTTGTCCAATCACCATCGAGAGATTGGATTTTGACTACAAGAAGATATCCATGAGAGAGCAGGGCGTGCGCTACAGTCGCATGCTCTCTAACTTTGCATATTCTTGTTTTGATTCAATGCTGGCTAGTCGATGCGAACGTTTTGGAATTGAGTTGATTCATGCTAACCCAGCCTATTCGTCACTCATCGGTCTAGTGAAATATCAAGCAATGTATGGCATGAATAGTGCCACTGCCGCTGCACTGGTTCTAGCGCGTAGAGCTATGCGTTTCTCAGAGCGCTGCCCAGCCAATTACACCCGTTGCTTGCCAGTGGATAAGCATCGGCATGTGTGGAGTTTCTGGGCAGCGTTCAAGAAGAAGTTAGCTGGTGTCCGCCGTCATGGGCACTGGTTACCTGAAATGGGATGCTGGAATGTAAGCCCTGGAAGGAATAC
>CAXUIG010000276.1:0-8416 GCA_964250845.1 uncultured bacterium
GCCTTTCCCCAACGGCTGTTCTCAAAGTGTTACCTGCTTTTGATCCATGCCCAGAATAGTATCTCTAAGGTTGAGCAGACTTACCGTAGGCTAGCTGACTTGTTTGATTTGTGATCTGGCTTTCGTTATAAGTTAGTGCCCGGAATCTGAACCAATTCTGGGCAGTTCAAATTTTCGCTCAAATCCGACTGAAAAACCTGGAGGTGGCGTTGCTGAAAAGCTAATGGTTTAGGCAGGTAGAGGAACTGTTTTATGCTTTAAATAGTGCAACAGCAACCGTAGCGAACACTTCAACATCTCAACCGACTTGGAGTAGCACAAGGTCTGGCGATGCAGCCGAGCTAGATAATGACGTAATCGCGTGTTCTCTCCTTCCACACGAGTCATATAGGTCTTACTGACAATATGGTCTTCATCTTCGATAAACATCGGATACACCGACCACCCGTCAGTAACATAAAAGAAACAGTGCCAACGGTGGACGATCCTCCATAAATACTTGAACGTTGCCCCACTACGATCGCCAATCACCCACGCCAAAATGCCAGCCTGCTTATGGTTCACTGCCGTCCAAATCCAAAAGTTGCGCTTGTTGCCAACATATGTCTGAAGCTCATCAAGGTCGGTGACTTCGGGAATCTCCTCGGACTCCGGCGCATCCGTCAGCTGCAATCCGGCGTCCCTAATCCAGTGCATGATCGTGGTATGGTGAATTTCGGTGACGCGCTCAATGCCTCGCAATCCCATGCCATTTAGGTACATCTTGAGGCACAGTTGCTTGACATCATCCGAATATTGCCAGAGGCGGTAGCTTTCCAGAAATTGGCGACCACAGTGCTTGCACTTGTAGCACTGTCTCCCCGACGAAAAACTCCGACATTATGGCCCTTGCGTCAACTAGGTTATTTTAGGCGCACCACAGACTATTCAATACACGCAAGGGCCATAATGTCTGGGTTCATTGTTACCCTTGGCGATGACCGTTTTTAAAGCACTTAATTGATTCGCAACTCGGACACTTCATTTTGGTTCACACAAGAGACCTACATCATTCTATTTTGCCACCCTGACCATTAGCTTTTCAGCAACGCCCTTTCATAATAATCTATTACGCTTCCTTCACCGTTTCGGCAGAGATAGCGCTGTTTCTGTTCAGCAGATTTTCCATGTTTAACGACATCAGTACTGTGACAGTGTGGACATTTAACTGGAAGCCAGACGGTCATGAGAGAAATCCCTGAATACTAGATCTGATGTATCCTAATTTAGTGTCTAAGGACGACGACAGAAATAAAATCCAGACCGTCAAATGCGGATCTCTTGGGCACCTACTAGTATTCTCAATACACGGTCTGGAGTTTATTTAAGTCACAATTCTAAGGCATAAGCTTTCAACAGATCTGGAACATGACCCACTATTCGTTGCGACTCGCGAATATTTGCTCATAATCACCGTTCCGTTCAGCAAATCGATGTGCTTTGACACGATCAACAAGAATTTCGCCGTGGGGCGGGTTTGGAGTGCTGAGAATCTGCATCACTTCAGTAATAAAGTTAGCGAGTGGCATTGCAGCAGGATCAGTCGCCTGCCTAGCCCCGCCAAACTCTGTCTGTACATAGGGTGGGGCAAGCTCAAGAACCTCCACGGAGGTTTCCCGAAGCTGAACGCGGAGCGACTGCAACCAAGAGTGGAGAAAAGCCTTGCTCGCGCAATAAGTCGGATATGGACTGATGGGAAGAAAAGCTAAGCCAGAGGTGGTGGTGATAATCGTTGAATGCGACTGCTGTTTGAGCATCGGGAGGAGTGCCGCCGTGAGGTGAAGCACACCGACAATGTTAGTCTGAATCGTAGACTGGATCACGGAGAAATCGATGGAGTCTGATGTGAGGTCTTCCGTCTTACCCATTCCGGCATTGTTGATCAGAACATTGAGTTTCGGGAACTTTTCTCGAATGTGAGACGCAAAGGCTTCGATATCCGCTGGGTCTTGGACATCAAGCTGAATCCCGTGCATCCCGGAGTGAGCAGCGGTGATTTCGTCGAGGAGAGGTTGACGGCGACCCGCGATGATGACTTGATTACCGCGTTGATAGAACGCCTCGGCAAGCGCACGACCGATGCCGCTTGTGCCGCCAGTGATGAGGATGGTGTTGTCTGTGAGATTCATCGGTATTTTTCCTGCAAAGATGTCGAAATGAAGAATGTCAGGGTTTGTTGAGAGTAAAGTTGTTGCAAATGTTGGGAGTGTTCTGCATGAGTAGGTTCTCCTATACTGCTTCGGTTTCTTAGAATTGTGACTTAAATAAAGTCCAGGCCGTGTATTGAAAATACGCTCATGTGCCCAAGAGATCCGCATTTGACGGCCTGGACTTTATTTCTGTCGTCGTCCTTAGAGGGGGTAGCGATTGTTCCGTCTGATAACGTGAGATTGACGCTGCAGTCAAGCTGCGCCTTCTCGCCCAACTAACAGTTATTGAAAACGGCTGAAAGCCAGTTTTAATATTCTCAAGCACCACAATGTTCTCTGCTTGTGCTGAACTCAAGCATCAAGGCGCTGCCACCCGCAGCACAATCTTGCCGCCCGTGTGTCCTTCCGCTAACTGCGTGTATGCCCGACGCACGTCTTTGAGGTCGTACACGGCTGCTATCGGAACTTGCAACTCACCATCTGCAATCAGTTTGGCGATCTCAGCCAGAGTAGTGTTCGGCGATTCAACCTGAGAACCGCCGTCAGTGTGAACCTTGTGTCGAGCCGCCGCCTCAAAATCGATGATCGTATTGATCCGATTCGGCGCGACTCCCAGCTTGATCGCCAGATCGACGTACCCGTGACCCACTGTGTCGATGACCGCGTCGAAGCCATCTGGAGTGACACGACTCAAGCGCTCTTGCAAATCAGTGTCGTAGCCGACTGGAATTACGCCGAGCGATCGCAACCAATCGTGGCGCGATGCTCCCGCCGTGCCCACCACCTTAGCACCAGTCCGCAGTACCAATTGCGTCACGATCGATCCCACGCTACCCGCCGCGCCAGAGACCAGAATGGTTTCTCCCCGTTGAGGAGCTACTGCTGCAACGGCAGCTTTTGCGGTCGCTGCCACGACGAACAAGGCACCCGCTACCTCCCAACTCAGCGATTCAGGCTTGACGATCACCTGCTCGGCAGGGACACAGACAAACTCTGCTTGGGCAGAACGCTCATACGACCAGCCTAGAACTGCCGTACCGACAGCAGGACTGGTCACGCCCTCTCCCAGTTCAGCCACGATGCCAGCGAAGTCTGTTCCCACACCACAGGGAAACGTGGTGGGAAACCAGTCTTCAAGTTGACCTTCGCGAATCTTGATCTCACCCGGATTCGTTCCCGCTGTGATGGTGCGAACCAGAACCCGACCCGGACCGGGCGAAGATTTTTCAACCTCGACGACATTGAGGACATCCACACCGCCAAAGTGATCAAAGCGCACTGCTTTTGTCATCTCATTTCTCCTTTGAATTCGTTGTGATCTATTTGCTCATCCGCTCAACTCAAAAAATATCCTCTTAGAGTCTTCGTATACTCAGAACTAAGCAAGGAACGAGCGCAGCCCAGGCTGTAGACGGTCGGGTGCAGCGCTTTATTAGGCAAAGGTGGTGATTTAGGGCGACATTCTTGCGATAAGCGCTTATTCACCGCTGACGCGCAACACAATTTTGCCGAGATAGTGCTGTTTCATCGCGTCCTGCGCTTGTGCCGCCTCTTCCAGCGGAAATACCTGCGCGATGTGAACTTGAAACTCACCCATACCGATTAATCGGTTGAGTTCGTCTAACAACGTCGGATCGGCATTTGCCTTCTTGAGTTCCACCCCGTCGGGCGCGTTGGGTTCGGACACGCCGTTCGGAAAGGAGATGATCCCGCCCTGACGCACCAAACTCAGCGTAGATTGAACCGTGTCGCTGCTCACCAGCACCAGCGCAGCATCGAAGCCATCGGGCGCAAAGGCGTGAGCGCGTTGCCCAATGTCATCGCTGCGTCCGTCCACCGCTTCATCCGCACCCAACTGCTGAGCCAACGCGACACCGTCTGCACCCGATGCGATCGCGAACACGATCGCACCCATCCGCTTAGCCAGTTGTAGCGCGACGTGACCAACCCCTCCGCTCGCGCCCCACAGCATCAATCTGGTTTTGTTGCCCGTCCCCAGCGCTAGCAAATTACTGAGTGCCGTCAGACCAGCAATGGGTAGGCCGCCTGCCATCACCATATCGAGACCATCGGGTATCGGCGCAACCGTTTTCTCGGAGACGACAACGTATTGGGCATAGCTGCCGCCCTTGTTGTTCATGAAGTTGTGGACGTAAACGCGTTGCCCTTGGCACAGCGGACGCTGCTCGCTAACTGCAAAGCGTTCTACACCGTTACCGATCGCTGCGATCGTACCTGCACATTCGCCACCCAGCACATGCGGAAAGTGAACTTCGCTATAGGGCAGTTTACCTTCACGCTCGAGCGCGTCCCAAATGCCAACTCCGGCAATCTCGACGCGAATCAAAACTTCGCCCGCATCTACTGTAGGTACGGGCAAGGTGTGCAAAGTCAGCTTGTCAGAGTCGCCGAACTCGTCAACCGCCATTGCTTTCATGTGTTGGGGAGTATTTTGCATGAGTAGGTTCTCCTGCTAATTGCTTGAGTTGTTATTGAAGGGTTCGGAGGCGTAAAACGCTTCCAAAGCTTGTTTGAACGAATTGCCATTTCCTCCAAAAAGTTTCTGATCGTTTCAGTAAAGCAATAACATTTCGCTTGAGATGCTTTTATCCTACGAATTCAATCCAGCATTTCCAATGCCTAAAGCTCTTTTATCCTTGCCTAATACTCCAAAATGGGACTCGAAGACCTTCTATAATCAGGTAAGGCGTTGAATGAGTCGAAGCTTTACCATGACAGTCGAAATCCTCAAGTCTGATGTCGTTTCTGATGTCGTTGCAGATCAGTGCCAAGTGCTAGCGGCATTAGTAGCGCGGCACACTGAATCTAGCGGCAAGCTTATTTATCCAACCGCGATCGCACCCTTAAGCTTTTCGCGATCGGATGCGTCCTCTGCTGTCATCTATCAGAATTATGAACCGGGTCTCGCTATCCTCGTTCAAGGCAAGAAAGACATCGTGTTGGGGAAGGAAACCTATGTCTATGAGGCAGGGCAATGTCTTGTTGTCTCAGTTGATCTTCTCCTCAGTAGATGTATTATTGAAGCGACACCGGAGCGACCGTATCTAGGATTAAAGCTGACCCTAGATCCAATGCAACTCTGTGAAATGGTTGCTCAAATGAATTTCAGTTCAGCGAAAAAAGAGAACTATGTCCGAGGCTTATTTGTGAGCAATGCTGATGCCAGGTTGCTCGACTGTGCCCTTCGACTCACTAAGCTCTTAGATACACCCCAAGATATTCCCATGCTGGCACCGATAATCATTCGGGAACTCTACTACCGCTTGCTGAGCGGGGAACAGAGCGAAGCCGTGCGCCAAATTGCGACCTCTGGCAGCAGTATGCAGCGAATTGCTGAAGCTATCAAACAGATCAAGGTTGAGTTTACTCAGTCGATGCGAGTCGAAGATTTAGCAAAGCAGGTGAGAATGTCTACTTCGTCGTTTCATCAGCACTTCAAGCAAGTGACCTCGATGAGTCCACTTCAATATCAAAAGCAGTTAAGACTGTTAGAAGCCCGTCGCCTGATGCTGACGGAAGATTGCGATGCCACCTCTGCTGCCTACCAGGTCGGGTACGAAAGTCCCTCACAGTTTAGCCGGGAATACTGCCGCTTGTTCGGTGCGCCGCCAATTCGGGACATTGAAAGGCTACGGACAGCTTGAGCAAAGTCTCTCTAGATAGCCATTTTTGGCAAAATGCTTGCTCACCAGTGTGAAATTAAGTTCAATCAGTCCCTCCGCTTGCCAAGCAACTGATTTCCGGCATGGTTCAACAACATGGATTTTTAGGTAACAGAGCATGACAAAATGAGCCATCCATTGATAAGGCGGTGTTGTAAACATGTTGATTTTACTCGCCACAAACCTTGATCTACATTGAAGAGCAGCCTCAATATCGACAGATCTACAACACCCCGTTGGCGCTTTGGAGACAAGTTGGCTCAATTGTCATCAGTTGCTTTCTCCATAATCTGCTTCCATTCTCTCCAAGTAGAGCAACTGCCGTGGAGTGAAGCAGGTCGAGCGCTGCAACAACTCAAGAATCGCGTACTCGACCTGACTTTTCCCGTTATCTTTTTGGGGGGTGCGCTCGCTCCTTAACCCGCTGTCCCAAATCCTGATGATCTCGTCGCCCATTGTCATTAATAACAATCAATTGATAATAATTGGTTGAGAAAAGCCACGCTATTTGGAAGTTTTCAGGACTTAGCGGGAAAAGTCAGATATAGGACACCGAACAATAAGTATCTCCCCAGAAATGTCTCTCACCTCAAATCTCCTTGACTAATGGTCGCTTTTTCCCCAACGGCAGTTCTCAAAGTGTTATCTGCTTTTGATCCATGCCTAAAATTTCGCCAAAATTTTTACTATTTTAATCCCCAAAAATCACAAAAAATGACGGATTTTATTACATCATTAAAAATTTATGCAAGAGGTCTATAAACGCCAGTATGACTAAAGTCATGATTGAATTTGTGACTTTAGTCATGATTAGAATCGTGACTTTCTCTTCATGTTATGAAGAATTGCTTCAAAGTATGATGACGACATCGGAACCGGATAAATTCACCATCAGGCCAATATGAAACTCAAACTTATACCGATGTTAGGTGTAGCCATCTCCCTGGCTTTTGCAGCAACTCCCTTAGTTGTCAAAGCGGCACCCGCCAAGCCAGGGCAACTGTTGCTGGCGCAGGCCACGCCACAACAAGAGTCAGGGCCATTTGCCAGTTTAAACTTGAGCAATGACCAAAAATCCCAGTTAAGGGAAATCCGAAAACAGACTCATCAACAAATGGAGAATATCCTTACAGCAGAGCAAAAGACCCAAATTCAGCAGATTAAGCAACAAAATCGTCAACAGACTCGTCAACAAATAGATAATATCCTTACAGCAGAGCAAAAGACCCAGATTCAACAGATTAAGCAACAAAATCGTCAACAGACCCGCCAAGAAATCGATAAGATTCTTACAGCAGAGCAAAAAAGCCAAATTCAGCAGATCAAGCAGTCGTCCAGAGACAAAATCAACTCAGTTTTAACTGATACCCAACGACAGCAACTTCAGCAAATTAAATCACAGAGAGCAGAAAATGGTGGCTGACGTGTGATTAGAATGGCTTGACTGTAAGTGTTCACTTACTGTACTCATCTTCTTTAATCATAAAACCTAGCCATCAAGCGAGAGCGAAAGCTATCAAAGTATCTAAATTGCTAGTCTTGACGCATGATTGACTTAGCTTATTTTTTATGTACTTTATCACTACGCGCTGTTTGTTGACTGATAAAAGAGTGACAAAGTTTTGATTAATTATGGTCGATTATCTGGAAAAATTTGCCATAAAACACTTGCATTACATCTAACTATTTGTTCGTCTGACTCAGTCCCGCTTGCATGGTTTGACTTTTTTGATAAATATCTCTAAATTCGAATGGCGTGCTCGTTAAAATGGAACCATTGAATAGTAAGAGGAAAACTCTAAAAAATCTGCTCAGTCGTGCCTATCCTGTACTTTTAGGGGATATATTCTATGACCCTTTTCATTCGTAACCTGCCTCCCCAAAGGACTCAAGTAGATCTTTTAGAATTATTTGAAGAGTATGGTGCTGTCAAATATATTTTCTTCCCGACTGACTGGAAGACAGACCAATCGCTTGGCTTTGCCTTCGTAGAAATGTCTGTCAAGGCTCACGAGTCGGCAGCTATGTTTGAGCTCAACGGTTTAAACTGGATGACCAGTAAATTGCAAATTAATCAACTTACCTCTGGGCAACACACTCAAAACAGACAAGGCTAAATTGCGGGAATTCCCATAATTGATGATGCAGCATTCGATGTCGAACTCAATTGCTTGCAGGTGTTGAGTTTTAGGTATTTTGTCTCAGCTCATTCGATATTTGGTATCCTCCGTGGAGGGAGCGAGCGGAGCATCAGAAGTGTGCTTGTGTGGGTGGCTCTGGGCATTGCCGATTGTGTATCCTGGGATTTATACATGAACGTCCCCAAATCATCAAGCGCCAAAGCCCCCGGATGCCGGAACCAATCGCATCCCCGCCCCCAGCTCAGGGGCCGGAACCATCTGACTCAATCGAACAACTCATTGAAGTCCTACCCTCACCAGAACGACTGGAAGTATTAGAGCGGGTAAGGGTTGAGGGTCGCCCCTCTTCCCCTTTCAAGGGTAGGCTTTTAATAAAGCCACTTCACCAGGTAGGATAGTCTTC
>CAXUIG010000277.1:0-8415 GCA_964250845.1 uncultured bacterium
ACCCCTACTAAATGGACGTTGTGTCCGTTGTGGTACATATAACCATTTGCAGACAAATTCTCAAATATACCTGCCGCCTCAATCAGTTGATAGCAATAAGCGCGTTTATACCCAAACCTATTTTTACAGTACTCATCAAAAGTTTTGTGCCTGTCACGATACAACCGTTTGTCACGCAGTTCTGCCAGAGACTTTCCCGCCTCGTAAAATGATCTCTCAACCTTCAACTCCAGCCGCTGACGGTCAGCCGCTTCTTCTGGCGACAGCTCCTCGACTACCTCAACAGAAGTGTTTTTGGGTACATCCGCGTTGTTTTCTGGCATAGCGTTTGACTGCAGGGAATTGTCGTTATCGGCTGTCCGTTCTTGTGGCGCTTTGGCAATGTCTGCTGAGCGCGACGGCTTTTTGTTTTTGGCAAAGTCCTGCTTGTCCTCTACATGAGTAACTAGCTTTTCGGTATAAGCCTGAGCGTAATCGCGGGGGTGGGGGAATTTCTCTGACTCCACTGCTAAAACGAAATGGGACTTGAATCCTGTGGAGCTTACAGGACCAGTAAAACTGAATTCATGCATCCGTCGCTCGCCAACAAGACATGGCACAAACGTCACCTCAACGTCATGCCCGGATTGCAGTGTTAGGGTAAACTCAGCCTCACTCCGCCACCCAGTCGCTACATCACCATCTGGTTCCTGGAAGTTAGCGCTCAAATCTAGCTCCAAGGAAGGCTGCTCCCAAGCCGGGTCAGTGCCAGTTGCATCTCTCCAGTCAGGGCTGTAGCGGATGTGAGATTGAGACTGGTATTGGCTGAGGTCGAATAAGGTATCGCTCATGGCTGTTCTGAAAATAATGGCAATAAGGAAATGGCAGACTTCAATTGCATCGGAGTGCTGTTGATTGACCAGAACAGGCAATTTCATCCAATTGCTGGTGGTGATTTCTTGCTGATTCTGTTGTTGAGTGATAGCTTTTGAGTTAACGCTTGCATTTGCTCCGCCAGTTCAGAATCAAAACTTTCTGGGAGTCCAGAGGGCTCTGGTGCCGGAGGCAAAGCTTGACTAGTAGCAGGTTTCCATCCCTTCCACGCGCTGATGAATTCTTTTTTGGCCCAACGCAGTGAATCCTGATTGATCCGACCCAACTCGCTCACTCCGCCAACTGCACGCAGGGCAAATTTCCCCTGGGGCGTAAGAGCGTCGGCAATGCCATATTCCCCCCTGGAGGCAGCTTTAACGCACAGCTCCCACTCCTCAAAAGCCTGCGTCGTTGAGTCGCCCTTAATCGCCTCAATAAGTTGCTGTGGTGTTGGCATAAATTCGTTGGCGACTAGAGCCTGCTCCACAGCACTCTGGAACTCAACAGTAGTGAGACAATCGCTCAGGTGTTTATACCAGACGCGCTTAACGAACGGTGTAAATTCACGCTTGTAGTACGTTTCCAGCTCACCAATCAGGTCTACAAAAACTTGCTTATCAATGCTCATGGGTCTACAAATCCTTGATCGCTTCAAACGTGCTTTGCTTGCTTTGTTGCAGCCTTGAGTGCAGTGCTATCTGCTTGGCTGCGGTGGGAATCGCGTGTACATCACCCAGCTGCCAAGCCGCCACCAGTTCAACCAACTCTCCCCAGCGTGAGGGGGTCCGCTCCATCGCCGCGATTAGCCGAGTTCCATACACAAAATCTTGCTTGTCTCGAATTGCAATAAATTGCATTAATTGCCGGTCAATGTCATTCGGGGCGCTGCTCAAAACCTTTCCACTGCGGCGATACAGCTGCACCGTCTCACCGATAACTACCCCTGCCAGCATCTTGAGTTCAGGTTCCGGGAGCTTGCCGATTTCGCCCCGGTTGTAACGCTCTAGCAGCTGGGTCAACTTTTCGTCAAGTAAGTTTTCTCCTGCGGCGGAATTTTTTTTCTGCGTTTCCGTAGCTGGGGCGGCGGAACATACTACCTCAACCGTGACTGTATAAGCTTGAGAGTCGTCAAGCGGGTCTAGAACCGAAGTGGGGCGGCATTGGTTAATTCCGGGGACTGATTTGTTTAGAGTTTCCGGCTCAACGCACCCTCGCGGTTTTTCTGCTTGGGGGGTAAGGGGGGTATCTTCTGGGAAATCTTCAATGGGATTTCTTAAAGGGATTCCTTTGTAGGTGCCTGGTGCCTGCCCCCCAGGTGCTACATACCTCCCTACCGGGGTGCCTGGTGCCTGGGGGGTAGGTACTGAATACCTCCCTACCGAGGTGCTGAGGACCTGGGGGGTAGGTGCTACATACCCAGGTGCTACATACCCAGGTGCTACATACCTCCCCTGCTTAGCAATTTCTGGTTCAGGGGTATTCTGACGTTTGTTATTTGAGTGACGGCGAGAGGCAGTAACACAACTCAATAGTGAGTCCAACTGTACTGGTGGCACCCAATGACTTTCTGGTAAAAGCTCGTACACATCAGTAAATCCAGAGCGCTTAATCTGTTTGATCAGATTCGCTGCGATTAGTAGTGCCAGGCAGTCTTTTAGTTTGCGATCGCTCATCCGGCAAGCTCGTGCCATCTTACTGATTGATTCCCAGCATTGACCACCCATACCAGCACGCCGAGCTAACCGGATATAAACGCGCATTTCGTAAGGGTCGAGGCCGTAATCGTCGAGAAAACTTGGGATAATTGCACCCCAATCCCGTCCACCTTCAGTCGCACCAATCTCTTGATTCATCTGTAAAAATCCTGATTTTTGTACTAATAGTTAAAGGAAATGACAGACTACATCTGGGAGCTAATATCACTTCTCAAGTTGCCGTAACTTAATTTGGTCGGCGCGACACCAAACCGAAACTGTCATGTTAGGCAAGTCCGATTCATAGGCGCAGCCGTATTTATCCGGGGAGACGGAAGGCCAACCGTAAATCACGATGATTTCACCTATGTGAGCTTTAACACCGAATTTTGGTTCGCGGCTGCAATCGATTAATACAAAGTCACCAACCTTGAATTCAGCGTCCATAATTTTATTCCTCTTCTGATTGATTGCAATTTGTTTGAGCTGTCGGGAGAAGAAATAGATAAGGCTCTTTCTATCTGCTACTGAAAACCGTCGTGCTCTAGTCCCTGTACTTCAACGTGTGATCTCATCCAGGCTGCTGACCCAATTTCCCATTCCGCTTGTAGTGTGGGAATAAAACTCTCCGGCACCAGTTCATGATCGTGATATTCCTCCACAAACCCCTGGGGTAAGTCAAGCCGAACCGCGTAGAACCACTGGGGGATTAACTTTTCTTCAAGGCATAGGCCGACCACCAAACCCTGGAGCCACTGTTTCGGTTGGCAGTCTCCCGCCACGGCTACGCGATCTCCAAAGCTGTAGGTTGGTGTGGAAGCAGTCAAGTGATTGAATGTGATTGTGATGGTATTCATAGGTTGACTGATGTTTCGTCTTTAAACTGCTGCATTAACTTCAACACTTGCTGACAGCGGTTAATATCAAACATTGCAATGTGGGTTAGCTTTGCAGGGATTTCCATCTGCAACGCTAACCACTGATACGCTTGGGTGCGATTCATCTTTCCTGATTTCCACATAGGGTCAAAGGCAGCATGTGCTTTTTTCCGCCATGTCCTTAGCTCTGTGTTTGCTAAACTCCCTTTGGGAGAACCATCACTGTTCGCGCCTACATACGTATCGCATATCGGGTATTGGCTACATATCCAAACATTGCCAAATCCCGGTCTACCATAGATAGTTTGAGCATCAGCAAAAATTGCTTCACTATTGCAGTAGGGACAGCGATTATCTGCCAAGTTATTCATCTCACAAATATTTTCCTGATTGTGTTTCATAGCCCCAGCTATTAACCAGGGCTATGCCTGTTGCTCATGCTAGAAGAGTGCATTGCCTTATTCAGAATGCTCTCGAAAGTTTTCACGCTTTTGTGTTGTGGACTTGTTCAGATTACAGAGCGTGTTTTTGTTTCCCAGTAGTAGTTACGTTACTGAGAGTATTTGTTGGCGTTATCCAACTTGCAACACAACTGCCAGCTCCAAGACTTTCTCTACAAAAGCAGGCGCTTTCTTACCATTAACGGCTGGCACTTCTGAGAAAAGTCTTCTCAACTCTTCGGTACTCTTGTCCGGTAGCATTGCCGCAGCCCAGGTAAGCGCATCCCCAGCGTGCTCCCAGCTGCGCCAAATTTTTGGTGTGCCTGATAAGATTGGTTGAGCAGATCCAACATTTTCGAGCGCTCTTGTTTCTGGGTCTACTATTTCTACGTCCTCTGCCCCAGACCCCATCTCCTCACGGGTGTATAGTCCAGAGGTTTCCATCGGGAAAGCCCGACGTAGTGCAGTAGCCTCAGCTACCTTGGCAATCATCACTTCTGGCATGTTGCGCCAAAAGGTTGTTGGTTCGCCAGTTTTAGTAGTCTGGACGTAAGTCTGGAACCGTGCCACACCCCGAAGATGAATTCTGTAATAAAGTGGACAGCCGTGTATTGAGTAACTCTCGGAGCACCACGAATAACCTAGCTGACGGCTGTCCACTTTATTACGAGACATTGTTGCCCACAATGGTTCTTTGAAGTCATGCCGCAGGACTGCCACCTTAGCAGCAGCAGGCGGCGCGGCATCTAACCAAGCTTCCCGCCATTCGCCATCGTTGCCGCACCAGTACGGACCCATCTGTCCGGCATATTTACCAGTACGCTCGGCAATCAACCTGAACCCGTCAATGGCAATCTGGATAGCCATTACCTCTCGCCTTTCTTTACTGTCCCACCGCTTAACTGCATATATTTGACGAGAAAATGGATCGAGCCCAGTCCTCTGACACTGCCAAAGGAACATCTTCAGCTCATCTTCTGTTGCCCCTTTACAGATTGTTCGGCGTAGCAAATCAATTTGTTCGGTTGAGATGACTTGAGGATTGTGGACTTTTTTGCTCGTATTGAAGTTCATGAAAAGCACCTCGATTGACTACAATTCGTTCAGGGCTGGAGACATAAATCCCCAACCCAACTTTTCTAGAACTCCTCGCACTCGCTCTCATTACAGTCATCAATGAAGCCGCGTGTCGCTGCTCCTGCCCCCAATCGCAACTCTTGCTCCTCGTCAACCGTGGCTAAAGGCTCCCAGTGGGTTATACCGTTGTCCTGGTAGTAGCCTAGCGACTCCCGATAGCTGTTGTAGTCCGCTCTGGCGTTGTAATAAGCGTCGAAACGCTCTTGGAATGTAGTCATGGTAAATTGTCCTTATGACTTGATTTTCGTTTGCCCGGCTGTCAACCGGGTCTTTCTCTATCTTTGACTATTTTAACGTGTTAACACGTTTATAGCAAGGTATAGAGGAATTTGGTTCGATAGGGATTCCTTATGTGACGACGTGTTAACTCGGTGTTATGATGGAGCCATGAAAAACTACACACACAACGAGTCAACTGGAAAATTTTGCTCTCCTAACCCAGAGCCTTTGGCAAGAAAAGCCATTGGCGTTAGGCTGCCAGTAAGTATAGATACTCGTGTACGTGAAGTAGCTGGGGATCAACTGAGCGCCTGGATTAGGGAAGCGATTGCTGAAAAGCTAGAAAGAGAAAATCAGCGCTCGCTTGCTTAAGCTATAAGGAAAGGCCCTGGCCGCGAGTTAGGGCTTTTCTGTTTTGAGGAATTAATTCTGAAGCCACTTCCAAAGGAAGGTGTTAGTCATTTTTGGTCAGATGGCTGTACCGTTGTAAAGACTTTGCCTGTTGTGGGCAACAGTTTCTCTCCGATATTGAGGACCTAGAATATTGCCTGAAAACTAACGGAAGAGCCGTGTATTGAATATCTCTCGGCGCTGAGAGCCGATGCCAAAAATAAGGTGAGACCCTTAACAACAATAACTTGCGATTCGTACCAACAGATAACCTAAAAGAGGGTCTCACCTTATTTTTAAGGCAACATTTTAAACCATGAACAACCTAGTTGACGGCTGGACGTTAGTTTTGGCATCGGCTCCTTGCCCTTTACAACAGGCTTTTCTACGGGTGCCAACAGATCACCGGCGCTGTGGGCTGTCCACTAAAGGAAAGCTCTCTTCATCTCGGGCAGTACGAGCGCTCCACCGGCGACGAGTGCAGTTTTTTTTCCCCGCTAGCAACACATCGGTAGTCCAAGAAAAACTGAGAATCATAATCGCATTTCCTCGGGAGCAGTAGTTTTTTGGTACACGGTAAGATAATGGTCATACTTGTAACCATTGCTTCATTTGAGGGAAATCTTTTTGCTCACACATCCCACCGTGATGTAGGCCGTTAATCCCAAGGTATTTTCCAGACTTAAGCATGTGAAAGATAGTCATGCCATCTGACTCAAACCCAGTTTCAAAAACTTGGGTTGCATCTCTTGCCAGCAGCAAGAGATGCAGCGTAAGACCAGGCGATCGCTTCTGCCTCCCCGGATTGCATTATGGCTCTATACACTGGATTTTCAATCCCATATCTATCCACATATGGATGTTTGTCCAAATAGTCTCCATAATATTGTTCTAGCCGCTCAATATCATCAGACTCAATATACTTGCGAAAAATTGAGGGAGTAACAGCATAATGCCCTGCTTCGTGAAATATGCCAGCGATATCAGCTAATCTCCAGTTGATCCTCATAGCCTCATCCTGAATCCAAACCCCTTCTATAAAAGAGTTGGTAGTGGCTGTCGTTAAAACTACTGGGATGCCGATTTTTGTCAAAAACCTAATAGATTTATGCAAGTTATCAGGCATAGCTAGAAAGTCCATTCTGCGAAAGTTTGATTGTGAGAGCCGCCGATTGAAGTCGTGAGAGTATCAAGGCAAGACTGACTCAAGCAATGAATACTCAGCGTTAATTTCTTTCATGGTATCTTCGGACCCACCCACATCAGGATGGTGAAGCATCGCCAGTTCATTGCGCTTCTGTTTGAGTTCTTGCAATGTCTGGACACCAACAAAGTACACTCGGTTGACACGAGTGTAACGGCGGCTCAAATCATCGTAGGTGCTGCTAGTGTAATTACGGTAGTACTCATTCCACTCGCGCTTGAACTGTTCGCTTTCACGATGCCACTGTTCTTCACGCTCATCCTTTGCAGCCTGTACTGCATTTCTCCATAGCTCTGGGTCTTGGAGGCGTTTAGCATTGGCGTGTTCAAGCAAATTGAATAACTCTGACTCTTTATTCCATTCGATTCCGTACTTTTTTAATTTATTTAGGGTGAGAAAAGCCCTATAACCCAATGCTTCAAATGGAAAAGCATTTTCACGCGACAGATCTAAAAAAGAGCTTTTAGACTCCGCTGCCACTCCCAGGATAGTGCGCCTTATAGCACCAGTTACTAAATAATCGTTGACTTCTGAAAATAATCCAGTCAGCGTTTTTTTAGCTCTAGTGATTTCCGCTTGTTTGCGCTCAAAAAATATTTCAGCATTGAACTCATCGTATTTTGTCTTGTCTAGAAACGACCGCGCTTCAACCAGAGTCGAGTATTCGTGACCGAAATGTGGGAAGCGTAGTCGTGCTGACTTTCGTGTGTCAATGGCCGCACGAAATAGATTGTGGTATTCGAGTTCTGCTGGTTCTGCCTGGCCAGGGAATCTAAATTCTAGTTCCACTACTATTTTCTTTCCAGGGCGACGGTGCATACCGGAGTAATGAGCGTAATGTCCAGCATCAGGCGGATAAAATTTGTACCAGCCAGTGCGTTTAGGAGAGTACGCTCTCTGACAAAAGTACATCCACAAATCGGCTGATTGGATTTTCCATTTGGGGGGAAAGAGATCATTTCGTTGAATCATACGACAAGCTGACATTGTGTAACCGAGAATAGTATGAAGGATATTATGAACTCAGAACAATTGAAGCGTTAGCTGACGAGCCACTGGTTGCAGAACTTTCTTCTTCTGGAGCTGAGCGATCGCCGTAGAAAATTCTTCTTCTTTTAACTGCCATTGCTCGCAGAACGCAGGGATGTCGATAGATGGTTCTCTCGTGGTCGTAGGTCAGCTTGATTGCTAGGTAGACAAACAACTTCGGTTGAATTAGCCCTGAATCGCGCAGATGAAGAAGTTCGTCACGGTCAATCACATATTCTCTTGGGTTAGAGTCGGCATTTGAATTGTCGGCAATGAGTTCCATTGTTGGGAGGGTGCAGGCGAGCTTGCATAAACGGTTCTCGCTTTTACTTCGATGAGTTTTGTGATGTCAGGCTGATCACTCATTACCAGTGGATGCTTTGAAAGTGCTTGGCGACTGGTGTGGGTAGATCCAGTAATGGATCTATGGGTGTGTTGGAAATGGAGAGATGGCTGGGAAAAAGGAAACTGGAGGATTTTCTAGTCTTTGTCATAGAGAGATCGCAGAGCATGATAGGGCTACCTACCTAAGGCGGGACAACTGGGATGAAAATAGAAGGGTGAGAGGGGAG
>CAXUIG010000278.1:0-8407 GCA_964250845.1 uncultured bacterium
TGGGAGACGGCTCCCTCCATTATACTATGGCCATTCTAGCCGACTTGATATTAGAAAACAGAGGCGCTGTTTGGCAGCGGGTGGGAATATAGCCATCTGCTCAAAGAAGTCAGGGAATGAATGTGCTATTACCCAAAAGCGACTTACACGCTCTTGGGCATGAATGCTTTAAGGACGTAGCAGATGATGCAGGGCTTGCCGCATATAAATTTTAGATGCCTTACATAGCAAGGGTTTTAACAAACCATAAGCATAAATACGGTTAGGGCTAAAGCCCCGAGAGGAATCTTGGGACGAGAGTTGGTCAGCCGTCGCGCGTTGATACGAGAGCTACGTAACTAATAATCCCATTACACTGCTGACCAACAATGGAATAACCTTATTGCAACCCTTACGAGCGTGGGCCTTTCAAAAATAAGATGCGGCAAGCCCTGGCAGATGATGCTGTAGTTGAAGTTTTGCTCCGACCCCCAGGTTTCAATACACGACAACTGCTGTTGTTACGAGAGAATGGAGTGAAAAATTTGAAGTCAGTTACTGGCTGCATAGCTGTGAAATTGATCAAACTTTCTCCTGCTTTCTTTTGCTGCCGCCATCGCTTCATCTAAGGTACATTGATAGACCTCTAAGAATTTTGGAATGTCACTGATGGGGAGCCTGGGCTCATGCCTACCAATATCCCAATTACGCACAGTCGATTCTGCGATCCCTAACTTTGAGGCAACGTCAACCGTCCTTAGCCCTGCTTTCTCTCTTAGCTGCTTCATGTCCATATCAATAGACTAGACTGGCCATTATAGCAGTTACCTATCTTTTTTATTGCGTAGTTAGTTGACAAGCGCAGTTAACTAGCGAATTATAACAATATTAAAAGGCGGTCAGCCCTCAGATTGGAACCCGAAAGAGCCACACCGCCTCCACTCCCTAGTACGCAGGAGAACCTAAATGCTAGCTCAAGATCAGCTTCAACCTCAATCCCTATTCCCCAGCATTGGCACAGCTCAACGGTTTCAGCCGAAGACAGAAACTGCACCCGACCAGAGTACTCTAGCCACACTTTACGCCCCAGCAGAGGCCGAGCAGACTCCGCCACAATCCCCAGCTCTAGCACCAGAAACGCTAAAGAAATTCCGACGCGGCTACGGGGAAGAAGCAGCCCAAGTAGCCCAGCAACTCAGAGGAATTGCAGTGACGAGCGCGGAGGGGGTTCTGCGCTTTTCCAAACTGCTCTCAAAGTTGAAGGAGCGATTGAATCGCAAAGAGTGGGGGGTCTGGCTAAAAGAGGTGATGGGGTGGTTTGGGAAGGAGGTAGCACCATACCTACAAATAGCTAAAGCATTCGGTAAATTTGACCCAGCTGTCTTCCGAGAGCTAGAACCGTTCACGCTTCTAAAGATCAGAACCAAGAGATATGCCCCACTAGTGGAAAGACTGCCAGAGGAGTTACTCGTCACCTCTGAACTGATACAAAATTTGATTTCCGAAGTGATCCCAACGCCATCCAAGCGGAAGAAGGCAGCGCCGAATTACGACGAGGCAGTTTTGAAGCAGCGCCTTAATAGCGAGGACGGCACGTTCTACTTCACATTGCACGCCAACCTGGGGGATAAACAAGGTTCTTGGCTGGAGTCAAAGCTAGAGAATTGCACGGTAGGGCAGGTGCTAGAGCAGGCGGCGGCTTTGGAAAAACAGGTTGAGTCAGACCGCCACGATATGAAAGAAGGGATAGAAGACCAAATTTCGCAGCGGGTGCGAAACCTGGTGGAAATGGCTGAATTCGCCCTGAAGCAGGAGATAGCCGACTTGAGGGCGCAATTGCAGGCTACCGTCAAGACAACAGTAGTGGGTGAGAGAGCGATCGCTAATACCAATAATCTTGATGATTCAGCATCAACATCTGGGATCGCTCAAGCCGCAGGCACGACTGTGGGAGAGGACGATGAAGCCACGCTCAAGGCAGATGACTCAGCATCAGATGAAGCGGGAGCAGTTTCCGCCAGTACCACGGTGGGAGAGAAAGCGATCGCCAAAAGTGATGTTGTTGATGACGAAGTATCGGCATCAGCGCTCATTGAACCCATAAGCACCACAGTGGGTGAGCAAGCTTTAGCCACAAGCAATGCTCTTGATGACGAATCATCAGCCGAGCCTTTAACAGAACCCGCTGCTTTAAGAGCCCTTGCCCAGGAACCGGAGGAACCGGAGCCAACGGAGGAACCGGAGCCAACGGAGGAAGCAAGTGATGCCACTCCTCACCAATCCCCTGAACAAGAGGCGATGGAGGAACCGAGCGCTCATGTTCCCGTCGATGAGGTTTCTCCATTGTCTGAAGCATCGTCGCCCTCAATTGAGCCCACCACTGTCGCTCCCCAGGATGCGGTGGCAGCGACTTTTCCGGTGGAGGCAACAAGCCTGACTGAAGCCGATTTCGATTTGAGAGCAGCCCAGGAGCAGGAAATAACTCCGCCCTGGAAGCAACTATTGCAGCTTCGGGACGCTGAAAAGTACATCCAGGAAATAGACGGTCATATCAAAAAATTCAATTTAGACTTAGCAACGGAGGGATTAGATAGAATTGTCCAGAACCAACTGCGGGATGCGCTGAGGAACCGGCAGAAGCTGCGGTCAACCAAGATTGGGCAAATAACAGCGGTGGCGGATGACAGCGGCATTATAGCGGACTACGAGGCATTGCGAAGTTCTGGGAGAGTAGTTTTGGCGCCCTCGTATGCATCGGCTTTGCTGAGGCAATGCGATTCGTGGTCAGAGGTAGAGATGGTGGTGGGGAGAGAGCGAGATCAATTACTCAGGGCAGTGAAAGAGTGGAGCGTGGAAGAGAAACAGCTCCTGGTTCAGTTGTTGTCGTCGCACTTGGAGGCAGAAGCAAATCCCTTGGAGGAAATCAATTGGATACCTAATAAGTTGCTTTCAAAGGCGTTGTCCAATTTTACTTTCAGATTGCAGCGGATTAAGGACAGCAACAATTTAGTTGATGATGCCGAGATGGAGTATGTCGAAGGGTGTAAATTCGTTTCAGTTCAGAATCTGGGCGATCGCCAAGAACAATGGGTGTTTGAGTTCAAGTCGAAAAATATTCCTATGTTTGACCGAGAGCAAATAGCGATTGAGAAGTTTTAATGCCTGCTCAAGCTCAAGGGCTGAACGGGTTCTTGCATAGGGCTGAAGTGTTTGTAGGCTAATTTTTTGATTTGAGGTGATGAAAATTAATCTTGCCATATTTTTGGTTAAATAGCGCTTAAGGATAACAAAGCTAAGAGTTGAAAATTAGGCATTTTCATTGACAAGGTGCGGCCAGACTTGGCTTTAGTTGTATAATTGAAAAAAAAATAGCAACCTGCTAGGATTTTTTTTAAATTCAATCTGAGCCGAACTAACCGCACCTAAAATCACCTTGATTAAATTCAATTCAACCAAATTATTAGGTCTGTTTTTGGGCATCTTATTGCTGTGCGGTATGTTTTTGTCTGCCTGTAATTTACCCAAGCAAGTTGTGGAGTCAATCTTGCCCCTCCACGCTCCTCGTTATCCTGATTACAAAGACAAGCGTGCTGTTATAAGAGAAGCGCAGGCGATTTCTGCTCGCTTGACAGATTACATTCGGGCATGGCATCAAGGCAAAGTACCTGCAACGATTCCGGCTGAACTTATACCAGATGGTATTGACCCAGACTTAACTAATTTTCATCTTTTGCATCCATCAGAGGTGAAGTCGAACTCTGAGTGGATCATTCGCCCTGCAGAAAAGATAAATCCATTTGCTCTCCACCAACTCTATCCTGACCCTCATGCCACATATTTGGTGCTGGGAGTCTTCTTCGCACCCTTTGGCACCAAGGTAATTATGGACGGGGAATTTCCGCACAGCCGTTTTTTTGACGTGCAAGTATCTCCGCCACTTGATCCTCAATTTTACTATTACGACGGTAGTTATGGCATACCAGAAGTGCCAATAGTTGATGTAGATATCGAGCCGCTTGCTGGGCACAGCAATCCCTTCCGTCGAGGCTCTTTTCGGAACGTAAATAAAAGAAGCTATCAGCTGACATGGACTCTGACCTTGGGGAATGGAGCCCAGCTAGAGCCAGCATATAAGCCTCCATACTTCCGCGCTCCCGGAAATCATCGTTATGCCAGTGCGATTCAGTATCAAGGACCGCTCGCCGACCCTAAAAGCGAATTTCACAAGTTTGGGAAAGGAAAGGGAGTGTGGAACACGGGAGCCTTTTGGGTGCGCTATTACGCTCCCGACTTGGTTGCCGGTTCTCTTGGTGGTGTCGAGCTGCCTCGTGTGCTTTATGAACTTCCCACAGGCGAACAGTTTTTCATCACTGCCGATTTTAACAAGCTAGAGAAAGCGATCAACAAAACTCGGGCAGCTTGGTCAACTAGAGGAACTGACCCAGGTCCAAACGAAGGAGCATCCATTGGATGGAGCCATGATTTTGACATCTTCGAGGCAGGATTAGCCGCCGTGTTTCAAAGCGTCGGGAAGACTAGCCAGACTGATAAGACCTATGGGCGCGACCTCACTCTCGGTCTTACAAGTCGTGGCATGCTACAACCCCCTCCTGGAAACTATGAGTCTTCCAATAGCCGTTGTACATACATCAGTTATCTTGGCAGGGGAATGTCTATCAATAAAGGGCACTTAGCTGTGCTTAGTGGTCGGCTACCTAAAACTCCCCTGACCCGTCAAGGCGAAACGACGATGCAAGGTGGTCAAGCTCGCTACTTTTCTATTACCTCCTATCCCGATCCCAATTGGCTAGACCTGTCCATAGTTGGTCCGGCGCGAACCTCGGTTATGGACGATGAGATAGTTACTGACTCTGACGGCAGGTATGTGATTGTATATTCACGCCAGTCGGATCGCCCCAGAAATGCCTATCCTCGCAACGGCGTTACTTGGGTGGATTGGGGAGATATTGCCCATCAAGGGTGGGTACTGCGCTGGTTGAGTGTCCATCCAGACTGGCGCGATCCTAAGATAGTTCCCGATCTGAGTAATTTGCCTTATGAGACTACTTCCTGGTTTTCTCCGTTGTATGATGCGACACTTACCGGGATGAATTCTCATCAAGGTAAGCTTGGTACTTACCAACCCAAAGTAGAATACTTAAGCCAAAAAAAGTTTGAGGAATTAGGTAACACTGTTCAAGCACGGTTCAAGCTTGGTTGATTGAAATCAAAACTAATGAGCCTGCAACCAATCGGTCAAATCTTGCATTGAGTCAAAATCGAGCAGGGCTTCACCCAAGTCTTCCAGTTGTACCAGGGGGAGTTGCTGGATGTGCTCAAGCACAACTGGTGTGAGCTGACCAAGCTTACGTGTCAGCAGACGGAGAACTAAGGCTGTCTCTCGTTGCAGCCCTTCCTGTAGGGCTTTCCGCCTGACCTCTTGCTCGATTTCTTGATAGATAACTGATTCCCGCATTAGATTTTCCCTCAGAAACCTACGAATCAAGTTCAAGTCAAACTTCAAACCTGCCAATATCTCAGTATAGGCCGAGATATCACGCTGCTGAATAACTTCTTCAATCATATCCACCCTGGTGGCAACCTCCTGCAATAAGCTCGTGGGCGAATCTGTCCGTGCGAGGACAGCCAGTGGCAGCAGCCCAGGGTTAGCAAGTAGGGGAGCTGGGTCTTGCTCCCATAACCGTATGACCCGGTAGCGATGAACGGTATGACCCACGGCAAACTGCTCAATATATGCTGCCTCAGAGTTCGTGGGTTTGAGGAAAATGACCACCTGCTCAATTGTATAACTGTACTGCCAGCCGTATTGCCGATACAGCCTTACCCAATAGTCGAGCATCCGCAAAGGTAGAGGCGGGTTAGACTGAGACTCGGTTTGGAACTCTATGTGCAAAATTTGTCCTCTGTGAGGCAGAAAGTATAGAGCATCAGCACGTATAGGCTCCCGACTCAACTCAGTTGGCAGCTTCTGGATGTCTACCGCGTCAACAGCCAGCAGCCAATGGACAAAGGCTTCCGGGTACTCCGCTGCTAGGCGTTTACAAATGTTGTCGTATGCCACAGGGGTTGTGCATCAAAATCGGTGATTCAATCAGAGCGATCACGGTTGGGTAGCTCAAATCCAACCAGGCCACCACTCGCTCGCTTCTACTCGTCTAAACCCAGGTCTTCATCGTCACCTAGAATCTCGAAATCATCAGCAACACCTTCAGTATCGATCAACCCCGATATTTCTGGGTCTTCCGTGTCCAGAAGATCTTCAGGTTCAGAGTCAGCAGCACGGGCCATCATCCGACCGCTGAAGAGAGAGCCAGTCGAGCAACGTAGTCTCACCACGCGGGGTTACAAAAAATCCAGACATTATGAGTCCAGCCGTGTGTTGAATATCTCTCGGTGCGCCACTAATAACCTAGTTGACGGCTGGACTCATAATGTCAAGGAAAAATCTAGGGCAATTAAAGGTGCTGGTTGAGAACGAGGCTGTTGAACCAAAGGGTTTCTATCCATCTACAATCCTGAGGAAAGGGTAAACTTCATATTAACTTCGGTTGCACAAAGCTGTCAGGCACAAGGGTGTAGAGAGCCAGCCCATACGGTACAAGCGGTAGCATGAGTTGTTGATACGGACGTAGGGGCTCTGGCGATTCGCTTTCTTAACCCATACGCTTAATTTATCCCCAGCCACCTCACGCATAGAATTGTGGAGATGTTGCGTATCTGCCAGTGCCAGTGGGGAGAGTCAAATCAGGTTGCTAATCTCTTGGGCGATCATACTCATCAAGCCCTGATCTCCTCTTCCTCTTTCTCATGAGATGCTATTGCATCACACAACTCATCAAGGCTGCACTTGTATAGCGTTGACAACGGCCTAGCCAGCTTCAAACTTGGAACTGCCCTTCCATGCTCCCAGTTACGAACACTGGACTCAGAGACATCCAATGCAACTGCTACATCCATTGTTCTCAGCTTCACCCTTTCACGCAATTGTCTCATGTTCATTCTCTTCACCTTATTGCCACATTCTAACGTTAACTTATTGACACCGCAAGAAATTAACGTTAAGATGTTAATATGACAGGCAATAAAAAGCCCCCGCTGCGTCAACAGACAGGGGCGTTCGCAAAAATAACACTAGAGACAATTTACCATGACCACATTCCAAGAGCGTTTCGACGCTTATTACAACGCCAGAGCGGACTATAACAGTTATCGGGAATCCCTGGGCTACTACCAGGACAACGGTGTGACCCGCTGGGAGCCTTTGGCCACGGTTGACGAGGAGCAAGAGTTGCGATTTGGGCCAGGAGCAGCGACACGCGGCGAAATCAACAATTATAACTGGAGCGACTGCAAAGAGTTCTAAAGACTGTTGGGTTTGGGACTTCTGTCCTCAACCCTACCCTACCAATTGTAGTCAGTTAAGGCTTGTAGCATGAACTTCAATACGCTCAAAAAAGTCCACAATCCTTTCAGCTCAACCGAACAAATTGATTTGCTACGCCGAACAATCTGCTTTCGTGGCAACAGAAGATGAGCTGAAGATGTTCCTTTGGCAGTGTCAGAGGACTGGACTCGATCCATTTTCTCGTCAAATATATGCAGTTAAGCGCTGGGACAGTAAAGAAAGGCGAGAGGTGATGGCAATCCAGATTGCCATTGACGGGTTCAGGTTGATTGCCGAGCGTACTGGTAAATATGCAGGGCAAATGGGTCCATACTGGTGCGGTAACGATGGCGAATGGCGGGAAGCTTGGTTAAATGCCGCGCCGCCTGCTGCTGCTAAGGTGGCAGTCCTACGGCATGACTTCAAAGAACCATTGTGGGGTGTGGCGCGATTCCAGACTTACGTGCAGCCCGAGATGAATTCTGGGATATAGCGGACAGCCCACGCCAGAGGGTATCTGTCGGTTCCCGTAGAAAAGCATGTTGTAAAGGGCTGTCCGCTATATCCCGAGAAATTGTTGCCCAATCCCGTCCACCTTCAGTCGCACCAATCTCTTGATTCATCTGTAAAAATCCTGATTTTTGTACTAATAGTTAAAGGAAATGACAGACTACATCTGGGAGCTAATATCACTTCTCAAGTTGCCGTAACTTAATTTGGTCGGCGCGACACCAAACCGAAACTGTCATGTTAGGCAAGTCCGATTCATAGGCGCAGCCGTATTTATCCGGGGAGACGGAAGGCCAACCGTAAATCACGATGATTTCACCTATGTGAGCTTTAACACCGAATTTTGGTTCGCGGCTGCAATCGATTAATACAAAGTCACCAACCTTGAATTCAGCGTCCATGATTTTATTCCTCTTATGATTGATTGCAATTTGTTTGAGCTGTCGGGAGAAGAAATAGATATAGCAATCCTAAATCATTTGTAAAAAGTTAAGATTATTGGTATAATGAAAA
>CAXUIG010000279.1:0-8397 GCA_964250845.1 uncultured bacterium
CTCTCCCCCTCTCCCCCTCTCCCGTCCCCAACAGGGGCTTCAGTTGCAATTTGATTGATTCGGTCTTTGTACTGGGCTGGCGCTAGGGCAGCGGCATTCTCAAACAGGGGTTTTGCCTGCTCGGTCTTGCCCTGTGTTTTCAGCACAACAGCCTTTGCTAAAACCGGGCGAAAATCCTGTTTAGCCTCCTTAATTGCCTGCTCATAGACAGCGATCGCTTCGTCATAGCGTTTCTGTGTAGCGTAGACCTCACCCAGGAGCAACTGCACTGAGGCCACATCCACACTACCAGGCTGAATTTGATTCGATTGGCTTGCGGTTTTGAGGGTATCTTGCAGCAAGCTAATCGCCGCTTCCGGGTGTTGTTGCTGTAGCAGCAACTTCGTCAAGCCACTTAAGGCGTCAACGTTTCCCGGTTTCGTTGCCAGAACTGAGCGGTAAGTCTGGGCTGCTCCTTCGTGATCTCCGCTATACTGCTTGAGTTGAGCCAGCAGTAAAGTGTATTCCGTCCGGTTCGGATTCAACGCTGCCAGCTTTTCCAGCGGGGCGATCGCCCCTTTGAGGTCCCGCAGTTGGAGTCGCGCCTGCGCTAAGCCCTGCAGCGCCGTTTGATTTTCTGGCTCCCGTTGCAAAACCAGTTCATAACCACGTGCTTGGTCTTGCAATTTCGCTTTTTCTCCTACATCAGGCTTTTGACCAGATGTTGGCGTGGCGATATTAGCTCCAGGGCTTTCCTTGAAGGCGCTACTAATTAAGGGAAACATAGAAAACCCTATAAAGGCAATGACTGCCAGTAGCAAGACGATATTAATTAACCAGCGATTGCGCGTTTGAGACACAAAACTGCCCTGAACTCTATTGCCATTATCGATAAAAATGATCGCTTGTCGTCACCAAAGGCAGGGCCGTATTGCTTGTAGCTATGCTATGCTGCGCACACTAGACTCTGTACGATGGGGGGGGGAGCTAAGCTGGTGAGCTAAGAAACAGCGCACTGCTAACCAAAACGGGAATGCGTAAAGCAAGCCTCTCAAACCACTGTGCAGCTGCTGTTCACAAAAATCCCAAATTGGATGTGTGTCTCCGCCGCCAGGATTTTTTATGAATTCCTCTGTCAATCCGTCCTCCGAATCATCTAATTATGCTGCCTCTGACCCGGCTCAGACCGGCGAAGAGGCTTTATCGAACCGGCAGCAACCGATTCCGCCTCCGAGTGAACCACTGCAGTACCGAGCCATTGGCTTAGTTCGCGGTCGCTACAGCGCCAGTACCGAACAATTTACCCAAGGTACATTGGTAGCAACAGAAGGGACAGAACTCAACGCGGTTTTACTCGGCCGGGTCATGAGTTTGGTCAGGAATCACCTCGATTTAGAACAAGAACATCTGTGGGTAGTCTATCCACATATGGGCCAAAAAGACGGCAATTTGCACCTCCAAATTGTTGGGGTTTGGGAGCCAGAGAAGCTGAGCCGAGCGGTAGCCACTACTAACACTCTTCCAGAGGAAAAGCCAGTTAGCAATGAGCCGCTTCCGGGTCAGAAGTTAGAAGATGGTTATTTTTCTGTTCGTGGTGAGGTCGTTTACCAGTCCGCCGCAGAGGGACACTTGGTTGTCAAAATCAAGCAGGCTCCTCGCAAAGACTCTGATAAACCTAAGTATTTCAAGTTAAAACTCCAGGGTGTTCTTGCAACCAAAGCCGTGGGGCAGTTTTGGGACTTGCAAGCACGAAGGCAGGCTGAAAGCTTGGTGATACAGCATGGTGAGGCGATCGCTGTTCTGCCCTCGAAGCCAAAACTGAAGAAAAGCAAGCCACCCCAACGAGGGTATTCGGGCCCTAAACGCAACTTAGACACCCCGCGCCCGGTGCGTAAAGCAGCAGACTCCACGGCGGTGACACGACCTGTACCCAAATCACCCAGCCCCAAGCCAATCAAGCGCCAGAAACCGCCGCAATAACTAGTCCAGAGTCATTTGCGTCCCCCATCGGTCTTGGGGCAGAAAAGACCGATCCATCGGTATGGGGGCAACTGGCTCAGTGAGCGTAAATGTTCCCCCTTCGATCCACTGTTTCAACTCCAAGGCTACTTGCCGCGACAGAAAAAGACTCGCGAGGGGGGCGACTCTCACCGGTTTGCCATCAATCGTGATCCGCCCGGACTTCAGAGAAGCGTAGCTCACCAGACCAAAGGTAGGACGGACGCGACGGGGAATGGAAAAGTCCACCACCGGCGCGACCAGGTCTTCGTCTTTCACAGCACAGTTGGCGACTACTTCCTCGTTCAAGACTGGCAGTGGCACGCCCACGCCCAGCATCAAGGAAGGGCCGTAAGATTTGAAGTAGCAACCTCGCACCCAGCGAGCGTCCATCTGCTTGGCATCGCCAATTAAAGCTAAGGTAGCAGCGGGGCCAACAGGGGTACGATTGGGTAGGCGCTTTTGCAATGGAAAGTGCTGGGTGCCTTCCCAGGCTACATAGCCAATGCCGCCGCCAAGAAAAATCCGCGTACCAATGCCGATCAGTTGTAAATCAGGGTCGTTGAGCAGGGGAGACATGGCACCGGGGTTGGAGTAGACTGCATTTCCAAGCCGGGGTTGCAGGGAGCCAAGGTAGGTGAAAAGCGGGCGATCGCCTCCATTAACTCCGACGATGAAATTTTGATACAGATTGCGGGGATTAAACAGGTAAAACTGGTTAATGGTCTGGCGGGTGATCGTGGTTTCAAACGAGGCGCGGGGGTAACAGTCTGTTACTTGTCCAAGGGCACGCACCTGTACTGGTTTACCGGCAATCAGGTCTTCTATGACATGACCGCCGCCCCGTAATCCCTGCGGCTTGGCTGCACTTACACGGAGTTCTTCTCCATCGGTCGATTCAACTGCTTGGGTTGCCCCCAGATACAGATCCACCGCTCCAAAGCCCGAGTAGGCCGGGACGCTATCTAACCAGCACCGGCGAATTTTAATCGGGGGGTCGGTGTGTCCCAAATTAATCATCGCTCCAGAAGACTCCATCGGCTCAAAAGTGCCGGTGGTAATTACGTCAACTTCCTTAGCCGCTTGGGTGACACCCACTGCTGCCACTCGTGCTTTTAATTCCTCAACTGTCCACACCACCACACAGCGGCTGATAATCTTATCATTGATTTCGGCAATAGTTCGCATCGGTTTTGACCGAGAAAGCTGACTCAATTTATCTGCCGATTCTGCAATGTTCGCAACAAAAGCGCAATCGCCACAATCAAAGTTGGCACAAACACCAGCGCCAGTGCGTTAGTCGGTGTTGCAGCAATAGATAAACTTGGGCCACCATATTTAATCAAAATCGACAGCCCAGCTGAGAGCACTAGCAATTTGAGAATTAATTCAGCCTGTTTCATTTTGAATCCGGATCAACGCAAGGCTTTACTTAGCTTAATATTGCAGTGAGTATAGTTACGGTTTGGATTAGCTTCAATGCTTGACTCAGCTTTATGCTCTCGCCCCCCTGACCAGTGGCTAGCGTTGAAATTAATGCTTTCTACCTGGATCATGACACCTTCACTTGTAGTACTTACACTCGCAGCTCTGATAATACTGCCTTGGATGATTCCACGATTACGTTGGAAGCGTCAGTTGAGTGGTCTAGGAACCGTTTTATTTCTGATTTACTTTAGCGCTCAATTCCCCTTAACGATTGCTGTGGCTACCAAAGGACTGGTTGAGTTTCTGCCAAAAGATTCTGGTGTGACTGTAGACGCAATTGTCGTGTTAGGGCGTGGAGAGTACTTCAGAAATTCCCGAGTTGAAGTTGCTGAGGAGCTTTGGAGAGCCCATCGGGCACCTTTGATTTTTGCTAGTGGTGCGGGAGATGGTTCTCAAATAATTCAGCTTTTAAGAGCACAAGGCATTCCTAATCAAGTGCTAAATGACGAAAGCTGTTCTAGAACTACTGAGGAAAACGCTAAGTTCACAGCAATAGAGTTAAAACCGCAGGGAGTCAAGCGAGTTGTGCTAGTTACTGACCCCCCTCACATGTTGCGATCGCTGCTGACTTTTCGCAGTTTCGGATTTACGGTCATTCCCCATACAAGTCCACTACCACCTAAATTAGCTCCGGTAAAAGAATCCTTGATATTGTTCTACGAATACATGGGCTTACTCAGCTACGGCTTAAAAGGGCGGTTTTTTCCCCAAGGCTTCGCTGCAGCGAAAACTGCTCAAGTCATTGGTTCCCCTGGCTAATCCTTTGACTCCAGGTGTTTAATCTTGCTGTGTAAATCTAATTCTTGACTACTACAAATTATTTCCAAATTAGCCACTCGTTGCTCTAGCTGCTTCACGCTATTATTTAATAAGGGGCTATTTTTGGATTGATTATTAGAGCTGCGCCAAACTGCAACAGTACCAACAGTTGCTCCTAAAATCACAGCTATAGGCAGAACCACACTGCCAGTAATTGCTGAAAGAGGAATGCAAATCGCTAGCATTACCGTGGCAAGAACCCAGATTCTTGAGGTAGCAGCGACGCGGATATCTTTTTCAGGTTTATGTGCCATAGGTCATTGCGTTGCCAAATTTTAGTCGTTTTGTTCCGACTGCCACTCACTAGCAGCTTATCATCAGTTGTGCCAAACGCTCAATTCATCACCGATGCGGTGAAACAGGCTTCGCACATCGCCCTGACCCCTTTGATCGCGGACAGATAAGGCAGCATCGATCAAAGGACGATCTGCGAGCTTTCTACCGCATATCGTACCCAAACAAATTTGGGTCTACTTCCCCCAGTTGCAAATCCGCTAACCCATATTCAGCCCAACGCCGCTCCACCATCACCGCCACATCTGGATCAGATTCCAGTGGTGCGCCCCAATCATGCTCAGTTTCTGGTGGAATCTTTGTTGTGGCATCAATTCCCATCCGACCACCAAGGCCAATTTTCTCACTGGCAAAATCTAGGGTGTCAAAGGGCGTATTGGGCAGAATGAATACATCCCGCACTGGGTCAACCTTGGAGCTAATCGCCCATACCACTTGACGCGGATCGCGGATGTTAATATTCTTATCAACTACAATCACAAACTTGGTGTAAGTGAACTGAGGTAGGGCGCTCCAAAAGGCGAGGGCGGCGCGACGAGCTTGACCGGGGTAGGCTTTGTCGATGGAAATAATCGCCGCCTTGTAGCTGAGGGCTTCCATCGGCAGGAAGAAGTCAACGATTTCTGAGACTTGTTGCCGAAGTATAGGTGTGTAGATCCGGTTGAGCGCGATCGCCATCATCGCCTCTTCTTTGGGTGGACGACCGCTGAACGTGGTCAAATAAATCGGATTCTTCCTATGAGTCATACAATCGAAGCGAATCACTGGCGAATCCTCCATCCCGCCGTAATAGCCCATGTGATCCCCAAATGGCCCATCTGGCATCACTTCCCCAGGCGTAATTGTGCCTTCCAGCACAAATTCCGAGTCAGCTGGAACTTCTAAATCCACGGTTTTACACTTAGCCAACTGGACTCCAGAACCGCCATAGAGACCGGCAAATAGCCATTCCGACAAGTCAACTGGAATCGGTGTGGCAGCTGCCATGATGATCAGGGGGTCAACGCCAAGTGCGATCGCCACCTCCAACTTCTTCCCCCGCTCAGCTGCCTTGCGTAGATGCCGCGCCCCACCCCGCACCGACAACCAGTGAACCGTCATCGTATTACGTGATTGCAACTGTAGCCGGTATACCCCTACATTCGGGGTTCCCGTCTCAACATCCTTTGTAATTACCAGTCCCAGCGTGATAATTTTGCCAGCATCGCCCGGATAGGGACGAATCAGCGGCAGCTGGGTTAGATCCAATTCCGAGCCCTGAATTACCACTTGCTGACAAGCAGGGAAAAAGTCACGCCCCGGTTTCGCCTTCAGGACATCAAACAGCAACTTGCCAAATTCCACTGCCTGGGAAATTTTCTTCGGCGGCTTGGGCTGTTGCAGCATGCTGAGCTTCTTACCTAGTGCTTCTAGCTCTTGCGGTTGCTGCATATTCATTGCCCAACAAATCCGTTCCACCGTCCCCATCAGGTTGACCGCCAGCGGGTAGGCTGCGCCTTTCACGTTTTCAAATAGTAGCCCTGGACCACCCCGCTGCAGCATTCGATTTGAAATCTCAGCAATTTCTAAGTCTGGGTCAACCAAGGCATCAATCCGCCGCAGCTGTCCCCGTTCCTCTAAGAGTTTAAGGAATCCCCGCAAGTCTCTCGCCATCGCTTTAAAAAATCTGAATATTTAAGAATTATAAAGCGATATTTTTATATTATGCGTCCAGAGGTAACGATCAGCACAGCACGACGCGCGAGCAATACGATGAAATGTCCCAAATGCGAATCCACTTCATACCGGAAAAATGGTCATCGGAGTGGCAAGCAGAATTACCTCTGCAAAAACTGCGGGAAACAATTCCTTGAGCCTTCATCCTCTGAATCTCTGCAAAGTGCCCACCATTCCAGCAATGGACATACCCAAACCTCTGCGGCTGAGGCAACCGAACTTCCCTTAGTAAAACCGCTGCCAGAGGAAAAGGAAACTGCCCTCAATCTGAACTCGACGCTGTGTACAGCCCAAGACCTGCTTCAATCTTTGTTATCAGAAGGCTGGCTTGAATCCTCGGCTTTCAAGCAATTTATCCAAAAAGTTCAGCAAGCTGCACAACCTCACGCTAAGTCAAATCGGCGAATTTCTATTTTGCTTTTAGATGCGGAAAACCTGAAACTCGATCTCAATGTTGAAACCTTTTTAGCCAGTCTATGTAAGTATCCTCTCCAAATCAAGATTGCCTTTGCAAACTGGAAAAATCCAACTATGGGCAAGCAAGATTCCGAACTTTATGAGCGAGGATATCAACTCCAGCACGTTCCTGGGGGCAAGGATAGTGCCGATGGCAAAATGATAGCACTTGGTGCTTCTATTTTACGCTCGTATCCAACCGTTAAAGAAGTTTTCGTCTGCTCTTGCGATCACATTTTAACCCACCTCTGTAACCAACTCCAAACCCAGGGATTAACCGTTTATTGGGTGCGTAGACAAGCTCGATCCTTGAAGATTGAAAACTGCAATACTAGCGAAGTGAGTTACTATTCCCTAGCCATGCAAACGGAAATTCCATCTTTTGAAGTGTTTGTTCAGAAACTTGAGGAAATCATCAATGCAGAACGGGAATCAATCACTGAACGTTTGAGCAAGCTGACCTCGGTTGCCAACCTTTTCCAAGAACGATGCAACCTTACCCGTAAGGATTCAGGTCATGGGGAAATGACTGAAAAGCTTTTCCCGTAAAGGTTTGGAGGGAAATCCAGCTGGTTCTAATTTTCAATAAGAATCGTTGGAATGGCCATTTCTCGTTGCTTGTTGAGAATATCAACTTATTTATTCTAGAAGTACGGATCTGAAATGCAATCCAGGCAAGGGTTTCAACCACCTGAATCCTTACCCTTACCCTGAAGGCAAATCGCTCAAATATCTCACCAGTGGAAGTTGAAGCTCAAGAGAAAATCATCCCCGTCATCACGGATACTGCTAACAGTATTAAGTCAAAGGAGGAATTAGAAAAAGCACTTATAGAAATTATTCAAAAAATAAAAATTAATTCTCCCAAAGCTAAATTATCGGTAGCAAAGCTAGGTACAGAGTTGCGTAAAGTATGCGGACAAACTCCTAATTCAATTATCAAGAACTTAAAGCTAGGTTCTAATTTTACCAAATTCTTACACTCATCTCCTGCATTCAAACTGAAGAAGACCGGGAAAGAATATGAGGTAGCGCTGTCAAAAACTTAGGCCAACTTATGCATAAGTAGTATTATGGTCAGAGATGTAAATAAACATAAAGAAATATGCATAGTAAGGTTATAGTGGTTGTCGGCGCGACTGGTGGCATTTGTTCAGCCTTAACTCGCTCGCCTGAAAGACTTGGCTTTTGAGCTGGATTTTCAAAGGTTATGAACATTCATCACGTTCACTTTTATGTGGAAGATGCCCGAGCGTCGCGAAACTGGTTTGTACGCCAACTGGGTTTTCAAGCGGTAGCCGCAACCGTTAGCTCCTTTCACACCTGCACCGAAGTCGTCAAAAGTGGCTCCGTCTACTTCGTCCTGTCTTCACCACTCACACCACTCAGCCCAGTGGCTCAGTTTCTGAGTCAGCACCCAGCTGGTGTCACAGACATAGCTTTTTGCGTCGAGGATCTCGAAGCGGTGATGACTAAAGCTAGCGTACACGGTGCCAAAATCCTACAACCTATCCAGCAACACCAACAAGGTAAGGAATGCCTAAAGTGGGGCAAAATAGCCGCCTGGGGTTCCCTCACTCATACTCTTATAGAAACAGCGGCAGCAGGGGAGCATTTAGATCTATTTTCTCCTCTGCCCCTCTGCCC
>CAXUIG010000280.1:0-8388 GCA_964250845.1 uncultured bacterium
CCTCTCGACTGTACCTCCATTACAGCCTTTTCGATTAGGTGACCGGCGCTCTAGGAGGGGGAGAGATCTCCCTAGCTCAAGAGCAGCTCCCCTCCTGACTAGCCCAAAGACTCCAAATAGTCCCGTACCCGGTTGCGACGCTTGGGTTGGCGCAACTTCTGGAGAGCTTTGGATTCAATTTGACGCACCCGTTCCCGCGATAGATCCAGAGCCCGGCCAATTTCTGCCAGCGAGTAAGGGTGACCATCTCCCAAACCAAACCGCATCAGAATCACATCCCGCTCCCGGTGGGTTAAATCTGCCAAAAGGTTATGCAAGTCGCGGTGCAAGGCTTCTCGCATCAAAACCTCCTCCGGCGACACAACATCAGTTTCGAGTAAGTCCCCTAGCTCAGTGTCTTTCTCCTTACCCACTTTGGTTTCTAAGGAAACAGAGCGAGGCACCCGTAACAACACTTCCCGCACCTGAAATGGTGTCATTTGTAACTCTGAGGCGATGTCATCGATGGTCGGGGTGCGGCCTTGTTCTTGAGCAATTTTGCGCTGGGCTTTCTTGATTTTGTTGAGCTTTTCCGTAATATGAACTGGTAGGCGGATCGTGCGGCTTTGGGTAGCGATCGCCCGTGTAATTCCCTGACGAATCCACCAGTAGGCGTAGGTGCTGAATCGGTAACCCTTGGTTGGGTCAAACTTCTCAACCGCCCGCTCCAAACCCAGCGTTCCTTCTTGGATCAAATCCAACAGTTCCAGTCCGCGATTTTGATACTTTTTCGCTACTGACACCACCAAGCGGAGGTTCGCTTTGATCATGTGTTCCTTTGCCCGGGTGCCTTCGACCTCAACTTGCTCTAGCTCCTCCACTGTCAAACCAGTAACCTCCGCCCAGCGCCGTTTCCCCCTTGCCAAAATCGGCTTGAGTTCCGACACAGCTACACCGGCGGTAGCGGCCCACCGTTCCAGAGAAGGCCGGTGCCCCAGCCCAGAGGCCAGACGCTCTTGGACTTCAATTAACCGCACATAAGGCTGAATCACTTCATCCGCAAGGTGAGCCGTCTCACAGAGCAGTAACCGCATCCGCAGGTGGCGCTGGACTTTTTGGGCTTCTGAAACCTCTTCATCTCGCCCTAATAAATGAACCCGACCAATTTCCTGAAGGTATAAACGTACCAGGTCAGTAGTGCGACGGCTGGCTGTTTGCCCAAACCTAGGAGCGTCGGTAGACTCAATCTCTAGGTCAAGCAGGTCATCCACTGCTAGATCAGCCTCATCGGTATGGAAATCCGGCTCAAAGCCCTCGGGTGATTGTTGGTTGTCGTAGGTGGCATCCGCGTAAAAAGATGTTGCTGGCATATCGTCTCAATGGCTCCAGGTCACAATAGAGTTCAAGCTGCTTCTTTTTGCTATTGTTCCCGTGATTAAAGATGAAATAACATCGCTAATGGTTCCGTGACCGGCTGTTTAAAAAGACTGAAAGAATCTACACCACTGGTTAGATAATTTCCTGATGACTTCCCCCTAAATTTGCAACACAACCACTCCAAACTCAAAACTTGTCGGTGCAGAAGTTAAGATCAAGTTAACGGGTTGTATTCCGGCTTAATTTCTCGGAGCATCAGTGCCTCAAGTGCTTGTCGCGGTGTAATTTCACCTTCGAGTAAGCGATAGACTTGAGCTGTAATCGGCACAGAAATACCTTGCTGATGGGCTCGTTGGATCAAAACTTGGGTGGTGTTAACCCCCTCAGCGGTTCCTTCTAAGTGGGATAGAGTTTCTTCAAGGCTTTTACCCTGAGCCAGCTGGTATCCGACTTGATAATTGCGACTCAAGACACTGTTGCAGGTCGCCAGCAGATCGCCTAGCCCAGACAAACCGTAAAAAGTCTCTGTCTGGGCACCCCAGGTGTTGCCAATGCGAACCATTTCCGTTAGACCACGGGTTACCAGTGCGGCTTTGGCATTGGTTCCCAGTTGCAAACCATCACACACACCAGCAGCGATCGCAATCACATTTTTCAGCGTTCCGCCCAGCTCTACCCCCAATGGATCAGAATTGGTATAAACCCGGAAACGATTAGAGGAAAACACCGCTTGCACCAGCTCAGCTGCTTTAGGCACTGTGCTGGCAACGACAGTTGCAGCTGGCAATTGCTGTTGAATTTCTTTAGACAAGTTGGGGCCAGAAAGGACAACCACCGGCTGGGTGGGGAACGCAGCTTGCCAAATCTGAGAGGGCGTCCATGTGGTTGCTGGATCTAAGCCTTTGGTAGCCGTCACGAAAATCGTCTCTGGGGAGAGGGGCAGGGACTGAACCTCTGTTACCACTGCTCTGACGCCTTTCATTGAGACAGCTGATAACACAATTTCAGCGCCCTCTAGCACCGCCTCCAGACGCTCAGGACACTGACGCGACCACACACGTACCTCACGAACATTGCTGGACGCCAGGGATGCCAATGTCGTACCCCAAGCGCCAGCACCAAGAATTGCTAGGGTTGTGTGTCGCACAGGTATTTATCTATATAGCTGCATTAGTTGGTTCGTTGGTTGGTTAAAACCTGCAAACCTTCAAACCTTCATGCGAGGATGACGTTGGATTAATTCCCTTACCTGCTCGGCATGATAAGAGCTACGAGTCAGGGGAGAGGAAACCACTTGGAGGAATCCCAAAGACTCGCCAAACTGCTTCCAGGCTGCAAATTGCTCTGGCGGCACAAATGTATCTACTTTCAAGTGGTTTTGACTAGGCTGGAGGTATTGCCCAAGCGTCAGGATATCGCAATCCACGGCTCGGAGGTTCTGCATTGCTTCCCGGATTTCAGCGTCGGTTTCTCCCAGTCCCACCATCAATCCAGATTTAGTGTAGACCCAAGGAGCTTGTTCGCGCGATCGCTTTAGCAGTTCGATTGTCCGCTCATAGTTGCCTTGGGGACGCACCCGCCGGTAGAGACGGGGCACCGTTTCCGTATTGTGGTTCAGCACTTCTGGTGCTGCTTGAAGAATCACCTCTAGGGCATCCCAGTTGCCGCACAAGTCTGGAATCAGCACCTCGATTGTCGTCTGGGGGGAGGTGGCGCGAATGGCCTCAATGCAGCGTACAAACTGGTAGGCACCTCCATCAGGCAGGTCATCCCGGTTCACAGAGGTAATGACGACATGGTTGAGCCTTAGCCGCTGCACCGCCTGTGCCAGTCGGTCTGGTTCTGTGGAGTCTAGCGGTTTGGGTTTTTTCTCAAAGTCGATATCGCAGTAGGGACAGGCTCGTGTACAAGCTGGCCCCATAATTAAGAACGTAGCTGTACCGGCTTGGAAGCACTCGCCAATGTTAGGGCAAGAGGCTTCTTCACAAACGGTATTGAGGGCTAAATCCCGCAAAATTTCTTTAACGTTGCCTACACGCTCCCACTGAGGCGCTTTGACCCGCAACCAGTCTGGCTTAACAGTCACGATTGGCTCTAACCACAGAAGTTAATCATTGTTGATCCTAACAGCCAAATCAATTGCTAGTGACCTAAATTGGTAATTTAGTGCTTCGGCGTGATATCTTGGAGCTGGCATCGACTAAATGTCGCCACGGGATGTAGCGCAGCTTGGTAGCGCACTTCGTTCGGGACGAAGGGGCCGCTGGTTCGAATCCAGTCATCCCGATTTTGTGATGTCAATTGACAAATTATTTGTCCGTCGTGACAGATTATTGTCCACGTTGACAGATTATTGTCACTGTATTGAGAAATCAATGTCTCTAACTTTCAGGAGAGCATATGTTAAAGAGTGACCTCACTGTATCTCCGCAGCCATTTTTGAGCAGGTAACAGATGGCACAGCGACTAAGGATGTCCTCTGTTTCGCGGTATGCCTCAAACAAAGTGTCAGACAGCCTGCGCGTTTTATCTGATAGCGCAGTGGTAGAGAGTTTACCAGGACCGGCAAAACCTTTTTTGGTCTTCTTTTTGCCCTTATTGCCCTTGGTCTTAGAGGGGGCACTTGGGTCAGACTGAATAGGAAATTGAGCCAAGATTTCTGCTGCGCATGCGCGAAGGGTGTCCAAAGTGCAACCACACAGCGAGACTAATTCAGCGTCACTTTTGAGCATCTCTAGCCAGCAAGTCTTTCCCTTTAATTGATTCTGCAACCGTTTGTGTAGAGATAGCCATGATTTGTAGATGTAATCGACAAGGTCAATGGCTGACGTATAGAAACGACCGGGCTGACCGATAAAGCAGGGGTCAGTTTTGACGGATTCACAGAGTTGCTTTACTGTGCCAGCGGGAATTTTGCCTTTTTGCTGCCAGGTTTCAAAGTCGGGGTGCTGACCAACTTGTGCTAACAGTTCGTTAATCAGGGGCGTGTTCTTCTGTGCCATCAATTTCCAGAGCTGATGGCGTGTTAATTCCGAGGAGACAAGACGGCACTGAATGGTGATTTGGCTCATGCCCTTATAATAACATAATTGTTTTATAAAACAATTATGTTTGAAAGCATAATTTCTTACGATGTTATTCATGGAGGAAATATTTTTTACGAGCAAACAAGCCGCTGAGATTACAGGCTGTACCCTCCGCCAGTTGCAGTATTGGCGAGAAAAAGGAGTGCTTGTACCCGTAGTACATGCAAGCGGAAAGGGACGGAGCGTTTACTACTCTCGGTCTGATCTAGTAGCGCTGGCAGCTATGGAATATTGCTTGTCTATGGGGTTAAGCTTCGAGGTTTGTCAAGAAACCCTGAAAACGCTCAAAGAGAAAGAGCCGGAGTTCTCAAATCCCACTCAAGCAAGGCGCTTCATGTTGTGGCGGGATACTCTAGAGCAGGAGCTAGAGCTAGTGGAGTTTGACCTGGAACGGGCGATCGCGTCTGTGCGATCGGGCCAACCTGCAATCCCAGTCTGGTTGGATGCGATTCATCAGCGATTGGTCAGAAGGCTGAAGGAGTGGGGCGATCGCGCTTAGCGGCTGGAGTTTGACTGCTCCCTAACGAGAGAGTAGTTTTGAGTTGTGTCTACCGCCTTTCAGAAGGCAGAAGGCTCTTATGCTGAAGGCTTTTATGATGACCCCATGGATAAATCCTTCGGGACTTGAATAAGGACACCTTGTACCTCGTGGCAAGCCATCTCGGTACAAATCTTTCTATCTTCACTCGCGTCTAAAGTCGGGGGCTTCAGACCAGGTGGCAGAAGGCTAATGTCTGCGTCTTTCCCTTCTGCCTTCTGCCCTCAGCATAAGAGCCTTTCTTCGGTGAAAATAGACCGGGGTTCAAAGTTATATCAAGAGATATTTTCATTACCTATCATTCCCTACTCAACTTCGGACACTGGGTCAATACTAGAGATTTGAAGGCTTTTGACTATGGGAGATCGAGCAAACTGTTCTAAGAGTTTCTGACGTGCGTAGCCCAGAATGTTTCTGACGACGCTTGGATCTACCAGTGCAGCGTGGTATTGTGGCACATCGTGTTCGCTGCCTTTTTCTGCTTTCTCTAACCCCAACACAGTTTTAACAGCATATCCAATTGATTGATGAGTAGCACGCTGTATAGCTGTTGAGTCTCCCGCAATGAAACTACCTTCATTGCTGGCGTAGGGATTGTAACGTAGCTGAGTGTAGAGTTTATTTACTAACTGTTTCCGAATCTTCTCAAAATCTGTAACTTTTGGCAGACCTGCAAAAGAATGAAACTTTACCATATAAGCCTTGTACCATCCTTCTGCAGTGGCACGCATTGCGGCCTTTGTTATTTCATCAATTGCAGGGTTTTCCAGCATTTCCACTAAAGGCAGGCTAGCTCTACTATGCACTTCAAAAAACCACCGCAAATCCGTCAGGCTAGGATTTGTTTTTGGTCTTTCATACTCAATAATGTGTAGTTTACGAAGGGTTATAGTCTGTTTCAGTTCAATCTTTGCACTGTCTGGCTCGTTTTGAACCAAATCAATCCAGTCCTTGGCAAGTTCTCTCTTCTTGGAATTTCGGCCACACCAAGCGTTGAGTATATCATCTTCGGGGATTTCCTCATCCTTGAGTTGATGCGTGCCTATATCGAACGCTATTCCTAACTTCTCCTCAGTTGTTAAGACTCCTTCTTCTGTTGTTTCAGTTTCCGGATCAAGCAGCTCTTTACCGTTTTCTATGAGGTCTTCCAATGTGGTTAGACCAGCTAACCACTCATCCATATATTCGCAGAAATGGAGACCGTCCTTTATACGCTGTGTAGTCGCATAGTCTGGTGCATCTCCTGCTTTGGGGTAATCCCAAGCATCGTGAGTCCATATTTTGATAGTGTCGAGTTGCGCTGGGGGAACCTTGAGTTGATCGAGGAATGGTTGAGTGTATGACCGAATTTGCCGACCAATCAAGCGTTGAATGACTTCAATGATTGATTGAGTTCTCCGACCCAATCCGACTACACCACAGAAAGGATTATTGATTCCCTCGCGTCCCATATCAACAACAATGAGAAAGCGAGCGCACTTTTCAGGAAGTTCCCAGCCATACCCAGTCATTTTGAACTTTTTGGTTCGCCAGCACTTTAACCAGGGGTGGTCTGTGTTGAGTTTGAATCCTTTAACTGGTTTACCATTCTCGTCCACTCCATAACTGAAAACAACCTCGGCTCTGAAGCCTTGTTCAGGCGGATATTGGTGTGGGTCGCTTTGGAAAATTTTTTCGTTTAAATGTTTTGCTATGACCTCAGCATCATGCCTACTCCTTACAGAGATCATGGCGTGCATGGGGTAAATTAGGTCAGGAATGACTTCGCTAGCATCCCTGTGCGGTGCAGCTTGTGGAATCATTTCTCCAGAAAATATCTTTTCACAGATGCGGTCAGCGTCTACTACGTAAAATACAGCCTTTTCGGCTACACTTTTAGCAGGTTCAAGCTGTGTATTGTAGTCTGGCGTGTCGGGACTTCCCTCTATTTCAGTACGCTTGCCGCAAAAATGGTCTCGTGCATCGATCTCTCCCACATATTCAATGAGCTTTGACTTCTGAATGGACTCTTCCGACGAGGATAGATACTTGAGGTTTCGCTGCTCCTGATAAACTTCCCGCAAACCACACTGGGAAAACAGTACATAGGACTCTAAAACAGTACCTTTGGCATTAATTGGTGTACTGGTTAACCCAAAGCAAAGGCTTCTAGTCGCTTGCTCTGCCAACGCTGCTACTTGAGCCACAGCATAGTGAGGCTCGTCGAAGAAAATAACAGCAAACTTACCTAAAATCTGCTCAATGTTATTGCGAGAGATCCCATTATCCCGCTCCCATACCTGCTGCAAGCAAGAAACCACGATGTCTTGCTGTTCAAGCCAATAATTGTTGTCGAACTGATGGTTACCCTCAACCACACCAACTCTTGGGGGAATCCGACAGATTCCATAATCGACAACATCCTTTGCCAGTTCCGTTGCTAGTTGGTCGCGCAGAGCCTGCTCTTTTACTAAAACAAGAATGCGGTCAACTCTGGGGTAAGCAATGCCCTTCTCCTTTCTCAGAATTTGGTTGAGCGCAAAGCAAACCGCATGGATAGAAATCGTCTTACCTGCTCCAGTGATCCATGCCAGCAAATATACTATCCGGTTGATCTGCGACCAAGGACTTTGGAAGTGATTTTCGTGAGTCAGGATTTTAAGGTAAGCGAGGTCACGCTGAGCGTAACGGAACTTCGTAGGGTCGTAGTCTTTATCGTAATAGAACTCCTGCGCCCAATACTTATCCTCCTTCGCACCCTTCTCAAGGTTTAGCTCCTCGCACAAGAACTGGTAATTGCTGACTTCGTTTTTGCCGCCTCGGGATCGGGGAACTATATGGTCAACAATTAACTTAGCTTCATGCTCGGTTTTTCCCGTATAAGCGCATTGCGCAACACTGCCATACAATGCCTTGAGTTCCCTCCATTGCTGCTGCGACATCCATGTAGGTTTGTTCGCTCCCGCTTTTTTCTTGCCAAGGTCGTTTACTTGTGCAGCCCCTGGTAGGTGCCTGAAGGTTTTCTCAATTAGCTCACTGCGGCTTGTTGCCGTAGCTTCAGCTAGGTCGTCGATCTTTTCCACGACCTCTGGTGTTAACGCTACATTGACCCGTTCTTTCTTTTGGCCGTAAGCACGCTTAGCCGCTTTTCCCGATTTGCCCTTGTCAGACATAATACACAATTAAGTAAAATAATTGTGTAATTATTATGGCACACTTGATTAAAGTGGTCTAACCTGACAAGGGGCAGGCAGTTGTAGTTGTGTAATTAAACAACAGACCCTCTAAGTGAAGAAAAATTGTACCAAGAATTAAAAGTCGTTGCACTGTATGCCTTTCAAGCCAAATTTTTCTACCCAGATTGGGTTTCAGAATTGGTACTCCTGCATAGTAATGGTAAAGTGATAAATGTAAAAGATTACCTGATGT
>CAXUIG010000281.1:0-8335 GCA_964250845.1 uncultured bacterium
ACGCATTAAGCTTAAACGACTCTATCCCTCATTTCAACCCTGACAGACTACTAGTGCGGCAGTATCAGAACAGTCCGAAGCGGACGAGAGTCTGAGCTAAGAGGACTTATTGAAACAGCCTGTCCATATTCCTTATCGCCAGCTAAAAGATCCTCGCGAGATTCAGATGCTCGATCCTGCCTGCGGTTCAATGCACTTTGGGTTATATGCTTTTGACCTGTATGAGCGAATTTATGAAGAATCCTGGGATATAGAGGAGCAGCGTGGGGCTAATGTCTTTCAGCGTGATCGCGGATTGGAGCCATTTACAGAAACCTATGACAGCAAGGAAGCTTTCTTGCGGGATGTGCCGCGCCTGATTGTTGAACACAACATTCACGGCATTGATATTGATCCCCGTGCGGTTGAGATTGCCGGTTTGTCGCTGTGGCTGCGGGCGCAGAAGAGTTGGCAGTCTCAAGAATTGAAGCCGCAGAATCGTCCCCAGATTCAGAAATCGAACATTATCTGTGCGGAACCGATGCCGGGTGAGGAACGACTGCTGAATGAGTTTATCGAACACCACCTATCAGATACGCCGGAGCATTGGCTGGTTGGGCAACTGGTGCGGCGAGTGTTTGAGGAGATGAAGCTAGCAGGTGAAGCTGGATCGCTGTTGCAGATTGAGCAGGAGATTAGCAAGGATATTGAGGAAGCCAAACAACAATGGCTGAACCGCCCCAAAGCAGAGCAATTGGTGTTTCTGACGGTTGAGACCAATGAACCGCAACAGCAGGAATTACCTTTGCAGGTGGGAGACATCACCGATGAACATTTCTGGGAGCGGGTGGAGGATGAGATTTATCAGGCACTGAACCGTTACGCAGAGCAGGCAGAGAACGGTAATCGCTATCAGCGGCGGCTGTTTGCCAATGATGCTGTCCGGGGATTTGCTTTCATTGACATTTGCCGGAAGAAGTTCGATGTGGCGTTGATGAATCCACCGTTTGGGGCAGGTAGTGTGCAAACGAAAGCCAAGCTGGAAACTGCTTATCCACGTACTAAAAATGATGTTTATGCGGCATTTGTGGAACGGGGTTTGAACCTGCTGGGAGGTCGAGGACAGTTGGGCGCGATTACATCCCGGACAGGCTTTTTCCTATCATCATTTCAGAAGTGGCGAGAGGAAATTTTGCTGAAGGAGGCGAAACCAACAGTACTGGCTGATTTGGGGTATGGGGTACTGGATGCCGCCATGGTAGAAACAGCCGCTTATTGTTTATCGAAAGAGGCTGCTTGATGGGGGAAAGTGTGGCATGAGGCTGAATCAAGAACTACAAGCTAAACGACAGGAAATCATCACCCTTGCCGATGGCTGTGGTGCCCTTAATTTAAAACTTACATTTTTTCTACTTAGCGAGCTAGTGAATCTTTATGACACTCCAGGAGTTGTTGACTAAACGAGACGAAATTCTGAAAGTTGCCGAGCACCACGGTGCATTTAACGTTCGCATTTTCGGCTCGGTTGCCAGGGGTGAAGCTGATTTACAGAGCGATGTTGATGTGCTGGTGGACTATGATCGCACTCGTCGATCACCCTGGTTTCCAATGGGTTTAATTGAAGAATTAGAAGCTCTTTTAGGTTGTCGAGTGGATGTTGTAACTGAAAAGGGATTAAAACCTCGCATTCGGGAGCGTGTGTTGCAGGAGGCAATTCCTTTGTGAGGAGCGATGCCGAAAGACTACAAGATATTTTGGAGGCGATTGAGCGAATTCAAAGTCGGGCGCAGGTTGATCGCTTGCAGCAAGACGAGTTGCTTCAGGTGTGGGTGTTGTATCACCTGCAAATTGTGGGTGAAGCCGTTCGATCTCTGTCGTCAGAACTCACCCAGCGCTATCCCGAAATTCCCTGGTCACAAGTGGTTGGTTTGCGTAACCGGGTCGTGCATGAATATTTTGAGATTGACCTGGATATTGTGATTGACATTGTTACTAACGATCTACCTGGTTTTCAAGCCCAAATTCAGCGCATTTTACAGAAATTATTAAATAACAGCGAACCATGACCTTTTTCTTCCGCCTGCTGGAAACCGACGATAAAGGAACTGCTTTGAACCAGGCAATTCAGCAACTCGCCCAAAAACAACCCAACCCCAACACCTTTGCCGTCGAACCAGAATCGTTTCAGCAAGTACCGGGCGCACCGTTTGCATATTGGGTGAGTGAGGGCGTTCTTTCGCTATTTAGATTTTTCAAGCCAGTTAGCCAAACTGCGATCACTCAACATGGTGCGTCATCCAAAGATGACTTCAGATTTCTACGAGTCTTTTGGGAATCAAATCAAGACTCTTCAAGAAAATGGTTTCCGTTTGCAAAAGGTGGAAGCTATTCAACTTTTTATGCTGATGTATACCTGGTCATTAATTGGGCTGATGATGCAAAAGAGCTAGAAGCTGCAATTCTTAAGAAATATCCTTATTTAGGAACCAATGCGGGATGGGTTCTTCACCGTGAATGCCTTTACTTTCATCCTGGGCTAACTTATCCACGTCGCACAAGTAGTGGTTTAAGTGTAAGAGTGATGCCGAAGGACTGTATTTTTGCAGATAAAGGACCAGCCATTTTTGTAACAGATGATAATCATCAATATCTTCTTGCACTTCTTGCCTTGACTAATAGTTCTGCGTTCCAAATGCTTGTCGAGGTTCAACTTGCAGCGGCAGATGCAGCGGCTAGATCCTACGAAGTTGGAATTATTCAACGTACTCCCATTCCCGATCTCACCCCCGAAGCCATCACTACCCTCGCTACCCTCGCCCATCGTGCCTGGACACTTAAGCGCAGCCTTGATACCGTCACCCAAACCTCCCATGCCTTTGTCCTACCTGCTTTACTCCAAGTCAACATTTCGAGTCTAAGTGATCGAGCAAAAGCCTGGACGGTCAGGGTTATAGCAGTTGAGACAGAACTAGCACAGATTCAAACCCAAATTGATGAACTTGTTTTTGACTTATACGGGATTGGTGAAGGTGATCGTGCAGGTTTGAACAGCAGGGATTCCGTGAGTGAGTCTGCCGCAGACACTGATAGTGATGACGATGAAGATGATAGCTCCCATGCTGCTGACCTGCCTTCTCTCACCAATGAGTTACTGGCTTATACGCTAAGTGTCGCTTTTGGTCGCTTTGACGTTCGTTTAGCAACGGGCGACTCTCTTCGAGACGGCAAAGTCGAACGCTCCCAACCCACTGAACCAGAACCCTTTGATCCTTTGCCTGTCTGCTCCCCCGGAATGCTAGTGGGTGATAGCGGGCTTTGTCTGATCGCTCCTACCGAATTACCCGCTGCTTACCCTGTCCAAATTCCCTTCAATGGCATCCTCGTGGATGACGAAGGACACCCCAACGACTTAATCAATCGGATTCAAGATGTCCTAAAAGTCATTTGGGGCGATAAGGATAGCGACATCGAACAAGAAGCCTGTGAAATTTTAAAGGTTAGCAGCCTACGCGACTACTTCCACAAACCAGCAGCATTCTTCAACGCTCACCTCACCCGCTATTCCAAGAGCCGTCGCCAAGCTCCCATCTACCTGCCCCTCTCCACCCGCTCCGGCAGCTATACTCTCTGGCTCTACTACCACCGCCTTACCGACCAAACCCTCTATAGCTGCATCAACGACTACGTAGAACCTAAACTCCGCCAGGTTAGCCAGGCTGCCAGCCAACTCCACGCTAAGGACAGCCGCAGCCGTAATGAAGAAGAAACCCTGGAAGAACTGCAAAATCTGGAATCAGAACTGCAAGGATTCCACGACGAACTGCTCAGCATTGCCCAACTCCCCTGGAAGCCCAACCTGAATGACGGCGTACAGCTTACTGTTGCCCCTCTCTGGTCACTCTTCCGCCTGAGCAAGTGGCAAAAGAAACTTAAAGAAACCTGGGAAAAGCAAGAATTGGGCGATTACGACTGGGCAAATCTAGCATACACTATCTGGACAAATCGAGTGCGCGAGAAATGCAAGCACTCGATTTGTCCCTTGCCATTGCCCATGATTTGGAACACTTATACGAAGAACCTTCTGCAACTCCCAAGCGCAGTAGCAAGCGCCGCCGCAAAGCGGATACAACAGACCCATAGAGGCATCTACATAAAGATGGAAACATGAAATAATGTGATCGTGAGCATTGAGGAACTGATTCAATACGCAGAGCAACTAAAGCCCGAGGAGCAGCTACAACTCGTGGTGCATCTGGTGGAACGAATTCGTCAACAATACCCAACCGCCAAACACCGTCCTCAGTGGAACGATATTCGAGGCTTTGCTCACTATCCGTTAACTGGCGAAGATGCTTAGGCATGGATATCTAGAACCCGGCAAGAAGGTGATGACCTCCCGCACAGGCTTTTTCTTATCATCGTTCCAGAAGTGGCGGGAAGACATTTTGCTTAAAGAGTCACAACCAAAGGTGTTTGCTGATTTGGGGGATGAAGTGCTGGATGCCGCTATGGTAGAAACAGCAGCTTATTGTTTAACATTCAACTGCAAGAATTCTTCGTCCATGTACTCATGGGCTCCAGATGAATTGCTTTCCAAAGCTTTGACACATACGAGTTCAGTGTGATATACTATACATGGTTTAGACAGCCCACCAGCTGAGAGTAAAAGTCAGGCAACAGCCGGGGCCTCCATAGTCTGGGAAATGCTTTGTACCTGGACAATTCAGATTAGGGATTTCCAAGCATCGCGTTGCAACCATTCGGATGCAACGCGATGCTTGGGTAAAAATCTGCTCGTAAAAAGGTGACGGTACTTTAGTACTGATCAACTCCTGCCGTGGGATATCAGGTGGAGTATAAAAAGATGCGCTTTGAGAGGTTCTGTCGGGGATGCAAGTCATGAGCCTACATCTAGATAAGACTCGTTGAGACAGGAAATTTCTTGATCGTGAGGTTAAGAAGCCTCGTCCATACTAAAAGTATGGACGAGGAGAATATCACCAAAATTAGTTGCCTAAGGGGGGCAAGCCATGTCTATCGCACTCACACCAATTCAATAACAGTTGCTGGAACGATTGGTCAGTACGGGTCGGTATGGCAGTTCGGCTGAGGTACTGGATGCCGCATTACAGTTGCTTGAGGAAAGAGAGCGCTACTACGAGCAATGGCTAGAGGAGACGCGGCAAAAGATTCAGGTTGGCATTGACGAACTGGAGCGCAAAGAGGGATTGGATGGCGAGGCAGTGGTAGAGAGGCTGCGAGAAAAGCTACGTCGTGCCCGTGAGCAAGCCTCATGAGCCACTACATGATCTCGACGACTGCGAGTCGAGATCTGGATGAAATAATCGACTACTTTACTGAGAGAGATATTGACGCTGGAGAACGATTTATCACAGGATTCAATACCAAAAGTCACAACCTCCTGCAGTTTCCCAATATGGGACGCAGTTATGCCAACCTCGCATCCTCATTAAGAGGACTCCCTATTGATGGTTACATCATTTTTTACAGACCTGTTGATGATGGGATTGAGATTGTGCGGGTTGTGAGCGGTGATCAAAATTTACCAGCATTGTTCTCAGAACCAGACGAGCCATGACCGACACAATTTTCTTCCGCCTGCTCGAATCCGACAACAAAGGGACTGCCCTACAACACGCTATTCAGCAACTCGCCCAGGGACAACCCAAAACCAACACCCTTCTGGTAGAACCGACCTCTTTTCAGCAAATACCGCGATCACCATTTGCGTACTGGGTAGATGAGAAATTCTTAGCTCTGTTTAATTCTCTGAAGCAAGTTCATCAACTTAGCACTGCTCAGCATGGTGCGTCTTCAAAGGATGACTTCAGATTTTTGCGGGTTTTTTGGGAGCTGACATTAGGTCAAGATTCAAGATGGTTTAATTTTGCTAAAGGTGGTAGCTACTCAATTTTTTACTCAGATCCAAATTTAGTAATTAATTGGGCTGATGATGCGAAGGAGCTTGAAGCTTCCTTACTACAAAAGTATTCCTACTTGGGAACTGATGCTAATTGGGTTTTGCACCGTGAATGCTTCTACTTTCGTCCTGGACTGACTTGGTCTCGTCGCAGTCAGAAGGGTTTGAGTATTCGGGTAATGCCAAAAGGCTGCATCTTTGCTGACAAAGGACCAGCTATATTTGTGGCAGAGGATGAGCCGCATCAACTTCTTGCCCTCCTCGCTATTACCAACAGCGCAGCTTTTTGTCTGCTAGTCGAACTTCAAATGGCATTCGGTTCTTATGAAGTCGGCGTTATCCAGCGAACCCCCGTTCCTGATCTCACTCCTGAATCGACAACCACCCTCGCTACCCTCGCCCATCGTGCCTGGTCACTTAAGCGCAGCCTCGATACCGCCACCCAAACCTCCCATGCCTTTACCTTGCCTGCTTTGCTTCAAGTCAACGCATTTAGACTGAGCAAACGCGCTGCCGCTTGGACAGAAAAGGTTACAATAATTGAGGCGAAACTGACACAAATCCAGACGCAAATTGATCAGCTTGTTTTTGGTTTGTACGGCATCGGTGAGAGCAATCGAGCAGGACTGAGCGACAGTAATTCTATTAGCAACTCTACCACGGATGCCAGCAGTGACGAAGACGAAGACGATAACCCTGACATTGCCGATTTGCCTTTTCTTATCAGCGAACTGCTTGCTTATGCACTGGGTGTTGCCTTGGGTAGCTTTGATGTCCGGTTAGCAATAGGCGATCACTTCCAAACTGCTGAACCAGAACCCTTTGCTCCTTTGCCGATATGCTCCCCCGGAATGCTCATTGGTGAAAATGGACTTCCTCCCACAGCACCAAACGAACTACCCGATGTCTATCCTGTCAAAATCCCCTTCAACGGCATCCTTGTTGATGACGAAGGACATTCCAGTGACATCATTAACCTTGTCCGTGAAGCCCTGGAAGTCATCTGGCCTGACAAAGCAGGCGATATTGAACAAGAAGCTTGTGAAATTCTTGACGTTCGCAGCCTACGCGACTACTTCCGCAAACCAACAGCATTCTTCAAGGATCACCTCAGCCGCTATTCCAAGAGCCGCCGCCAAGCTCCCATCTATCTGCCCCTATCCACCCGCTCTGGCAGCTACACTCTCTGGCTCTACTACCATCGCCTCACCGACCAAACCCTCTACAGCTGCATTAACGACTATGTAGAACCTAAACTCCGCCAAATCAGCCAAGCCGCCAACCAACTCCGCGCTAAGGAAAGCCGCACCCGTAATGAAGAGGAAACCATGGAAGAACTGCAAGATTTGGAATCAGAACTGCAAGAATTCCACGACGAACTACTCCGCATCGCTCAACTCCCCTGGAAGCCCAACCTCAATGATGGCGTACAGATCACTGTTGCCCCTCTCTGGTCACTCTTCCGCTTAAGCAAGTGGCAAAAGAAACTCAAAGAAACCTGGGAAAAGTTACAAAAGGGCGATTATGACTGGGCAAATATAGCATACAGTATCTGGACAAATCGAGTGCGCGATAAATGCAAGCACTCGATTTGTCCCTTGCCATTGCCCATGATTTAGAACACCTATACGAAGAACCTCCCGCCATCCCCAAAGGCAGCAGCAAGCGTCGCCGGAAGGCAGATACAACAGACATCTAGAGGTATTCCACACTAATGATGGAAATCGAGAAAAGTTGGCGACCGGACTACAAACACAAACTCTCTTATTGGGAAACTACAATGACGTTTACTACGACAACGACTACAGAAGGTAAAACAATCCAAACCTTTACGGCTATCCTTTATTGGGAAGAGGATATTTATGTTGCCGAATGTCCCGAAGTTGGGACTGCCAGCCAGGGAGAAACCATTGAAGAAGCGCTGGCTAACTTGAAAGAAGCCACAGAGCTTTATCTGGAGGAGTTTCCAATGCCTCAAATTGCCCGTCGTCTGATTACAACCCTTGAAGTAACCCATGCCAAAGTTGCCGAGAGTTAAAGCTAGTGAGGTGATTCGGGTATTAGAACAACTAGGATTTGTACAGATACGGCAAAAGGGTAGCCAGGTCGTATTAAAGAAACAGGTCATGGTGGGAGAAGGTGAAGAGCGGCAAATGATTCAGGTTGGATGCGTTGTGCCTCTCCACAATAAAAACTTGGCTGTAGGCACCTTGAACAACATCTTGAAGCAAGCAGGTGTTTCAGTGGAAGAGTTCATCCAACATCTCTAAGCAGCCATGAGCGAAACCGTTGGAACGAATTCGGCAACAATACCCATCAGCCATAATTGCATAAGACTCAGGGCTAAAAGTACGGGTCATTCATATAGCAATCCTAAATCATTTGTAAAAAGTTAAGATTATTGGTATAATGAAA
>CAXUIG010000282.1:0-8268 GCA_964250845.1 uncultured bacterium
GAGCACGTTTTATTATCACATGTTGCCGCTCATTAAGATGCGTTTGCCCTAGGATTGCCGCCGACCTCTTATTACGACTACGCCCGAACATGTGAAGAGTGGGGTGCGCCACCGCCTTACTCGGGCTGCGTGACGGCCAAAGGTGCATGGGGATAAATTTAAACTGGCTGACTCCAGTACTTGGGCTTCTCCAGTAGCAACGTTAGAGCTGGAAGACCCGAAGTGGGGAACCGTTCAGATTCAGCACTGCATAAGGGTTACACTTGCGCGCCGAGAAAGGTTCATTCGCTGCAACTGCTACGGATTACCGTTGCGGGCTTTTCATGCGAACAAACGCTCCCCCAAACCGATGTGGCTGGGTTGGCTGGGAAACGAGATGCTCAGCTTGGAGCAGACATGGCGATGCTATCTCCGAAGGTTTGCTGTTGACCATTGGAACCGGTTCGCGAAGCAACGGTTACACTGGACAATGCCTAAATTCAGTACAACCGAGCTAGCCGAACGTTGGAGCGACCTCATGCCGTTGCTCAGTTGGCAGTTATGGCTGGCACGTGAGATAGTTGAGGACAATCCTCTCCCCTGGCAAAAGCCTAGGGGGTTGATTTTGTGGGAGTTTGAGAGCGAAAAGTTCATGCTACTTTTATATCGGTTCGTCAGCCAGAGTATGCAGCTTTCCTTCAGGGATGCGATCTCAGATACTGCATGAATCTGACTCGGCTGAAATGCCATAGATTCAACACCCTAGCAAAAGCCACAGACCGATTTAACTCTCTTGTCGAGTAGCTCAAGGGTTTTCAGCCATTTTAGCGGCGATTCACTCACCGGCTGTTGAGCCCAAACCCAGAGTCAAGTCTCCCGGTTGGCCTCAAGGTCAGCCGCGCCAGAAGAGAACTCGCTACCCAGTGGTCAAAAAGACTACACAAAAACCGAAACCATCAGTGAAACAGCAGAGTCAAAAGCAAGTTTAAAGCCTGACACCATCTGACAACTACTCCACTCTCAGCATGTTCGGACTGCTGAGTCAATTTGACATGTCTGTCATCCGTATTTCCTGAGCCGGTTATTCAAAACTCCAGTTATCTCAACGGTTTGCTCGCCATTTAATGTTTTTGCCAAAGTGGGATGCTCCCCAGTGGGACAGTGGGACTCTTGCTACAGCACCATAGCGATAATTCCAGAAACACAGGAGGGTTGGGCATTACCGCTATTGCATGAACGCATCACCAGTGCGTGAAAATCCGCTCGAAAAGGCTGCGGCACAATTATGACCAGAAGAGGACTTTTGGGATGGGGGGACAAGGGGACAAGGGGACACTTTCGTCTCCCCATCCCCTTAGTCACGGGCGGCAACGCCCAAAGGTTTCATGCCCCCACCTGTAGGAAAAATGGTTGCTTGTTTTCAGGTGGGGTTTGAATCCCCATCTGAAAACTCCCAAGAGTCCCCTTGTCCCAAGAGTCCTTTTTCAACAGATGCCTTTCTTGGTCAACTTGACTTGTTCCAACATTCTTGGTATTGTTAAATCTAACCGAAAAATTACGTATACGCCAATGTTAAAGAGTAAAAATTTGTAAATGCAGCGGATGGTTTCAACAAGAAAGGCTTTTATGCAGAGGGCAGAAGGCTTTTATGATTTATCCTTCTGTCGAGGCATGATCATAAAGGCGCGCCGTTTGGGAGCAAGGGTCTCTCGTCCCCCACTGGAATCTTTGAAACAGTTGCACTCCTAACCGTGGGGGTCTGAATCCCCCACTAAATTCTTCCCTTCTGCCTTCTGCATAAAAGCCTTCTGCATAAAAGCATTTCTTTTTCAATCAATTTCACTGATGGATTTGCGGCAGGTATGTTTGAAATGTGGGGAACTCGTGACCTCAACTTCTATCAAATTGCTCAAATTAAACGAGTACGAGTAGTCAAAAGAGCCGATGGATATTATGCTCAGTTTTGCGTTGATGTTAAACGAGGAATTAAACATTAATATACTGGTAAAATTGTTGGCATCGACTTGGGGCTGGAACACTTCTATACCGATTCGGATGGGCAAACAGTAGGCTTACCACGTCGTTTAATAAAATCAGAAAAGCGTCTCAAGCGACTACAAAGAAGGGTTTGTAGAAGGCAGAAAGACGGAGCAAACCGTAAACGTGCAAGAAAGAAACTCGCACGACAGCACTTAAAGGTGAGTAGGCAGCGCCAAGACTTTGCTGTAAAGACAGCGGGTGTGCTAGTAGCGTCTAACGACCTCATTGCTTATGAAAACAAGGAGTGTCGGCGGGAGAGTACTCCCCCGACGAACCTCCGCCTTCAAGTGCGTAACATGGTGAAAAACCATAAATTAGCTAAGTCGATATCAGATGCATCTTGGTCAATGTTTATTGAATGGGTGGAATATCTTCCTAAAACGCATAAAATTGTGACAGTGGCAATTCCACCTCAATACACAAGTCAAGATTGTGCTGGGTGTGGTAATCGAGTTAAGAAAACCTTGAGTACTCGCACTCATCAGTGTCTAAAATGCGGACTAAAACATTGCATCGCGATCACAACTCGGCCAAAGTAATTCTAGTCAAAGGACTTGAAGCTTTGGGGGCAAAACAAAGTACCGACGGGCAGTCGGGAACTCACGCCTGGGGAGAGAACCATCTCTGGTCAATCGAAGGCAACTTCGGTTGGGTAAGTGGACTCGTGGAGCCAGGAACCTGTAGAGGTGACTCTATGGAATCCCCCACTAAAATAAGCGAGCGCTTCGCGCGAATGATTTAGTGGGGGAGGATGTCAAAGGATTTCTGTGGTTATTATAGTAATCGAATGAGCTATGAAGAAGTTGCTTCCTTAGTCGAAAGAGTGATTGGAGCAAAAATATTAAGTGACAAAGCTGTAAAATTTAGTCAAAACATTCAGACTCATGTTAGAGAAACTCTAGACCAAACGAACATTGAGGTGAAAGTCAATCCTGAAGTAAAAATTTACGCTCTCTAATCAAAATAAATTCTCTTATTTGACGACGGCATCCAGGTCAAAGGAGAAAAAGAGAAAAGAGAGTTCAAAGCGAAGGCAAATAAGGAATTGAGCGACAAAGGCGCTCGGAAAGCCAAAACTCCTGCTGTCATAACAGATGTTGTGCTGCTGTAAACCAAAGTGGGAGTATTTGAATATATTACTGCTCCTCTTGATGCATCTCGTCAAGACTTACTAAGTTTGAGCAACGTAGTCAAAGCTAAAATCTTGAAAGAATATAGTAGAGAAAATGAGCCGTTGAATATAGTAGCAATAGACAAATGGCTAGAATTGATTTGCTATCTGGAGAAACATCAATCGGAAATCATTAATTACAACCGCCGCAGTAGAGCGGGTCAAACTATTGGTAGTGGGCGGCAAGAATTGGGAGTAGATTTAACAGTTGGACAGCGGCAGAAGAACAAGGGAATGAGCTGGAGACTTCTTGGTAGCAAAGCCCTATGTCTGCTTAAGGTCGCTGAACTTAACGGGCAGTGGCAGCAATTGTGGTTTCCCGCTCCGTCTGCGTGATCAAAGAAAAATTTACAGGTTGAAAAAAACATGTCAAAAATTTTCTGGAATACTCTAAAACTGAGTCCAGTGCTCCTGTGTGCTAACTTGCTCCTGGCAAGCCGTAACTTGGCGGATTCAGTCGCTCCCGTGGGGAAGTTAGCGCCTGCCGCCGCCGCTGCCACCAGCCAACCCAGCGGTTCCATTGAACCAGCGGTTAGTAGTGGCAAGCTGTTGGCTCAAACCGTCCCAGCTGCAAGCGCCACTAGCCAAATCAGCACTGAGCTGCAACAAATCGCTCAGTACAGCCAAGCGCCCACTACACCAGTAGCTCAGGTAACATCGGTTTCCCAGATGTCGGACGTGCAGCCAACTGACTGGGCTTTCCAAGCGTTGCAGTCCCTGGTCGAGCGCTACGGTTGTATCGCGGGTTATCCGGATAAGACCTATCGCGGCAACCGAGCCTTGACTCGCTATGAATTTGCTGCTGGTTTGAATTCCTGTTTAGACCGGGTGAACGAACTGATTGCGGCAGGAACATCTGACCTGGTGCGCAAAGAAGACCTGGCTACCCTGCAGCGGTTGCAAAAAGAATTTCCAGCGGAACTAGCCATGTTGCGCGGTCGGGTGGATTCCCTGGAAGCTCGGACGGCTCAAATAGAATCGAAGCAGTTCTCCACCACCACCAAGCTGACTGGAGAAATCGAATTTTCCATTGCTGGTGTAGGTGGTGACAGACGGGCAGTGCCATCGGGTAGAGTCCGAGGCGCCCTTGGCAATATATATGACAACGAAGTATTTTCCGACCGGGTGCGTCTGGCTTTAAATACCAGTTTCACCGGCAAAGACCTGCTGAGAACCCGCTTACAATCTCGAAACACAACTTCATTCGGAACTGCTGTCACGGGTACTAACATGACCCGCCTAGGGTATGAAGGAGATGAAGGCAACGGCACCTACGCTGATCAACTGTTGTATAATTTTCCTCTGGGTAAGAATATCGTTGCCGAAATTGATGCCGCTAACGATGAGTTAGGTGAAAGGGGTTTCTCTACCTTCAGCCCTTTTGAAGGTGTTGGGTTTGGTGCCATATCCCGCTACGGGCGATTAAGCCCGATCTACCGGCAAGTTAATAACAGCCTGAATTCGGGTAGTGGGATTTTGGGTAGTGGTTTGAGTCCTGGAGTAAGTTTTCACTTCAATCCTCAAGGGCCTATTGGTCTCGACCTGGGTTATTATGCGACGGGGGTAGCTAATAACCCCAACGTAGGTAACGGAATTGCCAATGGTTCCTATGTAGCCGTTGGCCAGATCGATTTGATGCCCACTAAATATTTCAATGTGGGTCTAACCTACTCGCACGGCTACGATAATCCAGAAAGACGGATTATAAATGGTCAGAATGCTATTAACATTTTTGACTTCACAGGCAGCCAATTGGCAGAAGCGCCCTTTGGTAACGTACCGACCACAACCAACAATTTCAGTCTAGAAGGAAGCTTCCGCCTCAACCAACATTTGACCATCTTCGGTTGGGGAGGCTATACTCAGGCGATTGCAGAAGGCTCTCCTAGTTTAGGCCCTTTGGTAAGCGAATACAACCAAACTACCACAGTAACCCGTGCCACAGCAGACAGAATCACTGGCAGTAGTGGAACTAAGGCCGATATCTGGTACTATGCTGCGGGCTTAGCGTTTCCTGACTTAGGCAAACAAGGTAACTTGCTCGGTCTTCTCTTTGGTCAATCGCCTAAATTGACTGCTTCTACCACGCGAGAAACCTTTGTTAATGCTAACGGTGCTGTTGTTAACAGAAGGCGTGTGGATACCGGGACTTCATATCATGCAGAAGCTTTCTTCCGCTACCGGCTCACCGACCATATTGACATCACCCCTGGGGTATTGGTGATTATCAATCCAGAATACAATAAATCCAACCCTATAGACTACGTGGGAACGGTGCGAACAACCTTTAGGTTCTAGAGAGGCAGTCCAGTCAGCAATTCTCATTATGGAAGTTTAAAATGCCAGTAGTTAAGCGCATAAAACGTCATCTGCTACCAAACACCAAAGCGCTATATCCAAGTTTGGTGCTAACCAAAACCGGAATATATCTGAGCGTTCCGTTTGAAGTTCATCCACATAAAGCCGGGAAGGCAGAACGAGTTTGTGGTGTGGATTTGGGAATCAACACAATTGCAGTAGCCTCAATCATTGACCCCGATGGTACTGTGACAGCACGACGTTTTTTTGATAGTGCTGCCGACATAGACCGCAGGGATAAGCGATTGCAGTCTATCCGCAAAAAAGCCCGTTTGACTATGGGTAAAACTGGCAAGTTATACAAAGGATTTGCCGCATCTACTTACCGGAAAGCTAGAAATATCAACAAGCAGATTGCTCAGTTGATATCACGGCAGTTGGTAGATTGGGCGATGCTGAATGGGGCTGGGGTTATTGTATTTGAAAACATCAAAGGTTGGTGTCCCAAAGGTGGAAGGAAGGGGTCTAGTCTCAGGCAACGATTTCACGGATGGCTTCACCGCCTGTTGGTGAAATTAGTCGAGGAGAAATTTGCTGAAGTTGGGGGCAAGGTAGAGTTCGTATTTGCTCGTGGCACATCCAGTAACGCCTATGATGGTAGTGGATTAGTCAAACGAGACAAGCAAAACTATTCTCAAGCTACCTTCACTACCGGCAAACAATATAACTGCGACTTGTCAGGTAGTTACAACATAGGTGCTCGTTTTTGGGCATCTAAAAATAAGAAACTCGTTCGTAGAAATGGCAGCGAGTCTGTTTCGGGCAAAAGTCCCCGGACGGAACCTAGAAGCCGGGTATCGCTCTCGTCCTTGTGGCCTCATCCGCCCAAGGCGTGGAGTAAGATGCCCCACTTACAGTCCTCTTAGGACTTAAGTGGGGAGGCTTCACGCACAGTCTGGACACCGCATCCCTAAAACCTCTCATTCATATTTCTATTATGCAACACCGATGGAAGAGCGATATGAGCAACAATCCGGCAACCCGTTTGTGGAGAGCTGATGATGTTAAATCGCCCTCCCAGCGCCTCTGCGCGTTCTCGCATTCCCTGAAGTCCAAATCCAGTGGTGTTCTGCTCTAGGTTAAAGCCTCTACCATTGTCCTCAACGAGGAGGTGCAGGTTTTGAGCCGTTGTCTGCAACTGAATTGTGATCTTAGTTGCTACGGCATGTTTATAAATGTTAGTCAGGGCTTCCTGAACAATCCGGTAGCTCGCAGTCCCCACCTCAGCCGGTAACGGGAATGAAAGGCTAATCGTGCACTCCGGCATTATGCCAGAAGTCCGATGGAATTCCTGTACCAAAGCTCCAATCGCCGCTTCCAAGTGTTGTCCTTGCAGCGGGTCACAACGGATCTCCGCTACTGATTGGAGCACCTCTTGCAGTGCCTTTGAGCCGAGCCGTTTGGCATCTATCAAGAACGCTTGGGCTTTCTTTGCATCAGATTGCCAAAGAATTAAGGCGTTTTCTAACTGGATACTTTGGGCACTCAAAGAGTGTCCCAAAGTGTCATGGATTTCACGGGCAATCCGGTTGCGTTCTTGCAGTTTAGCTTGGTCTTCAATCCTTTGGGCATACCATCGGAGTTGAGCATTGGCCATCGTCAGTTGATCGCGCCTCTGGCGCTCTGCTATCAAGGCGTTAAGAAACAGTAACAAAAACACCAAAGCCAGTCCAAACGATAACGCGGTATTCAACCTCAGGTTCAATACAGTCCTTGCGATTTGATCTGGCACTATTGGCCATTCTAGAGGCTTAATGTTTTTTTTAACTCGGAAGAACAGGGTGATCATAAAAATAGTGTAAGCCAAACCTGCGAGCAGCAGGGGACCTGGCGGCCTAAACATTTGACAACTGCGGATGAGCATCACCAGACAGAGCAACTCGAAAAAATGAAGCCACCCACGCTCTAGGAATATTGGCAACAAAAGGAGTCCAAATTCCAGACCCGTGTAGAGGACTTTGGCGATGGGCAGTGCCGGAGGTAATATGAGTCCCATGACCGCAAAGCCAGTGGTAACAAAAATTGTGAGCAGCGGCAACTGTCGGGCTTCATTGGCGTGTTCCGGTAGGAATATGAACACAGCAGCCATGGCAAGCAGTATCCACTCAAGGTAGAGCAGCAAGCGCCAGGAATTGCTTTTCTGCTGAATTGGGCGCAACATAGCAGTAGAGAACTCTTTTGAATCGTGTTCTGCGAGAATAAAGTCATTCTTTACACCCTTATTATATTCTAAAAAAGCTTGCTAAAAAATAGTTTCAAACCCTTTGGCACCACCTGAATCCTTCCACAATATGCATAAAATCAAAAACCAGCACTTGAATCTCCCAAGAAGGATTAAGCGCATAGTCGGAGGAAAAATCTTTGGAGGTGTTGTAGAGCTGTTGATATATAGCAATCCTATGTGAAATGCGAACGAAGGACTCAGGCACCGTCTAAGCTACGACATGTTTTTGTTTCTAACTCAGTTAGGAGTGCTATAGCGCTCTTTAATCACTCTGACCAGAGTAAAATCTGAAACCCTTTTAGGGCTTGGATTTCGGCTAAAAACCCACAAATAGAGTCAGGTGTTAGAAAATCCGGCTTGAAAGCCATACGGGACAACCACTTCCAAATCTTAGTCAGATTTTTCTCTGCCTAGAGTGATTAAAGAGCGATAGATAAAATCGATGTAAGGATTCAGGTCTGGGAGCAACAGATGGCATCATGTAGTAGTCTAGCTA
>CAXUIG010000283.1:0-8255 GCA_964250845.1 uncultured bacterium
GGATGGGGGAATAGGGGAAGACTTAAATCCGCGTCCCGCCCTCACAATTTTAGTGGTCAATTGACTAAGGGTCATAAACATGCCAATAATGCTGCGTCTCGACGACACATTTGTTTTTAAGTGCAGAACTTAACTGCATTTGAGGAACACCTGAAAGCGCATGTAGTTGAGATCATTCCAGCTCAACAACCGATGGCGGGATGCGATCGCTTCTACCTGCGTGATCCGGGTGACATTGAACTAGCTTAAAAACGGTTATGTAATACTAAGGTAATAAATACGCTATACAGTAATATATGACCCTTGCTAATGAAACCGAGCTACTGCGTGCTCGCTATGGAAAAGTTTTTGAGCTAGATTCCCCCTGGAATAACTGCCTGACAACGCTGCTGTCCCATCGGTCAATCCGTGCCTATCTTCCCAATCCACTACCACCGGATACGTTAGAACTCCTGGTTACCGCTGCCCAATCGGCTTCGACCTCATCTAATCTCCAGACTTGGAGCGTAGTGGCGGTCGTTGATAGTAGGCGAAAGGAACGACTGTCGGAGTTGGCGGGTGGTCAGGCGCATATTCGGCAGTGTCCCCTATTCTTGGTCTGGCTAGCGGATCTTGCCCGTCTTACTCGTATTGCCGAAAGTCGTGGTTTAGCTTATGAAGGGCTGAACTACCTGGAGATGTTTGTCATGGCTGTAGTCGATACTAGCTTGGCCGCTCAGAATGCAGTGATTGCAGCAGAATCTCTTGGGCTAGGCACGGTTTACATCGGCGCAATGCGCAATCACCCTGAGAAGGTTGCTGCTGAACTTGGTCTGCCAAATCATGTGTTTGCGGTCTTCGGGTTGTGCGTTGGTTACCCTGATCCAGATCATGCTGCTGCGATCAAGCCGCGCTTGTCCCAAGAGGCAGTACTCCACCGTGAAACCTACAGCCTGGAAGTTCAAGATCCAGCCATTGCTCGTTATAACGACGTGATGGCAACCTTCTACGCCGAGCAACAGATGAACATCTCTGGTGACTGGTCACAGCATTCCGCTGATCGCGTTGCCAGTGCTAACTCCCTACGAAATCGTGCTCAACTGCGCGAAATGCTTAAAAACCTGGGTTTCGAGCTTCGCTAAGTGCAACCCCTGAATTTCAACTCGGTCAGCCTTGACTTCTCACCCTAGAGCCACGCTATGACCAACGGCAGCAGTAGTAGTGACAGTGACCGGCTATTAGATCGATTAGACCGGATAGAGCGCCGGACAAGTCAAAGGTTTGATATTTTCTCAAATATTAATGAGCGAGGGACAGAATGAGTACACTCACCCAATCTCTGAAGCTAGAAGATTTCTTAAAACTGCCAGAAACCAAACCCGCATCAGAGTTCATTAACGGAGAAACAGTTCAAAAAGCCATGCCTCAGGGGGAGCATAGCCGAATTCAGGGAGAACTCTGTGAAGCCATAAACCGAGTGGCTAAACCCCGGAAAATCGCCTTGTCTTTTCCAGAGCTACGCTGCACCTTTGGAGGAGAGTCTATAATACCTGATGTTTCGGTCTTCCGGTGGGACAGAATTCCGACTGAGCCATCCGGTAGAGTTGCCAATCGGTTTGAAATTCACCCAGATTGGGCAATTGAAATCCTCTCTCCTGACCAAGGTCAAACCAAAGTTCTAGGTAAGCTACTCCATTGTTCTGAACATGGCACTGAACTCGGCTGGTTAATTGACCCAACAGAGGAGAGTATTTTAGTCATTTTCCCTGACCAGCGGGTGCAACTGCTAAGAGGTACAACTTCATTACCAGTCCTCAAAGGGATTGGCTTAGAGCTAATCGTTGAACATGTTTTTAGCTGGCTAATATTGTAAGGCTTTGACTCACAGAAATTATTCCGCTACAAACTCAAGCTGTCCTGACTGAAAGTCCAGCACCTATGATCAAACTTTCTACTCAGCCTACTGACTTGCGAGCAATCAGGGTTGATGAATTTTTAATCGCGCGATCGCTATCCCCCAATAGCAGGAAAGCCCACCAGCAGTATTTACAGAGATACTTACTACGCACAGGCTGCACGATGCGCTTGGATGAATCGAGTCTGAAGAACGGTTCTTTAGTCCTTAGGATTTTCCTGAGTTTTACTTCTTAGCCAGTCTTCTCGCTCAAGAATAGTGGAACCGTAGCCTCGTAGCCGCAGGTTTAGTTCTTCAGTCAATGCCCGGACAATGGCTTCTAAAATTCGGTTGATAAACTCGTGTAGATCCGATGGCATGATGATTTCCAGCACTCCTTGATCATAAGCAAGCCTGGAAGCTCGGTGATTGCCTAAGTCCTTAAGTAAGGCTTGATACGTTGTCCAGGTCGCGCCTTCCAAGACAATATGCTGGGTCTGTTGCCGCAAAGATGGGCTCAGTGTAATCGTCATTGTTGCTTCCTCCTTTACCTTTACTCATTGTCACATAGTGGTTAGACCTGGAAAAAGCAATTCAGCAGCGAATTTTCCAGGAGCCGTTTGGTACTCTAGATATTTGGGAGTGTATTGAACAAGTTGAGCACAACGCCAAAGCCGGAGAACAACATGAAAGAATTTCAACTACAGGGAATCAACCACCTCGCCTTAGTCTGCAAAGATATGGCACGCACTGTAGACTTCTACAGCAACACCCTTAGCCTTTCTTTGCTCAAAACTATTGAGCTACCAGGTGGCGGAAAGCACTTTTTTTTTGACATTGGTAATGGCGATGCTTTAGGTTTCTTCTGGTTCCCCCAAGCACCGCCAGCGGCACCAGGCATCGCCTCTGTAGCGCTGGATGCCTTGAAAACTGGCAATATTGTCACTGCACATGGCTCAATGAACCATGTCTCATTCAATATTTCACTGGACAAGGTTGAAGAGTACAGAGCCAAGCTGATAGCCAAGGGCGTTGAAGTTACGCCGATTTTACACCATGCAGACGTTCCGGCTGGTTATGTGCCTGAGCTAGACGAAAGTACATTCATTTCCTCATTTTATTTCTTCGACCCTGATGGGATCTTGCTAGAGTTTGCCGCGAATGTACGCAAGCTAGGTGACCCAGTACGAGACTTTAAACATGAACTGACCCAAGCAGTGAAACCAGAGTGAATTGGTAGCTGAATCGTCCAACTTACTTTAACAAGCCTGCCATTCGTTTTAAGTCCAATTCAATAACTCATAGCTGTAGCCCCATACTTCAAAGGCTACGTAAAAATGCTTGCCACTCAGCACGGTAGGCATTTTTTTTGCTTCTCCCAAGAAAGTGGCTTCTAGGGTATTCAGATTCAATTGCCATAATTCTTCCCAAGAGAATTCTTGAGCATTCGCTTTACCAAAATCTCTCAGTTAAGAACGCATCAATATTAGTGCTGAATGCCCACTCGTCGGGAAACTGGTTATTGGGATAATCTTCTCGCGCGTCTGACAAGGCATTTTTCCAAGTTTCAGGAAATACATTAATTACGTGATTTCGCAGGATCGGTGATTGCTTGAGTAGCTTTTGAAGTTGTCTTCGTTGCTCTCGGATAGTTAACTCCCAGCTGCGATAATCGTTTGGCGATTCAACATACAGTCGCTTCACTCTTGTGGTATAGCAACACTTCTAAGCGGCTTTCTAATTCCCGGCGATCGCGTCCTGCCAAGCCCTCAATCTCCTCAATCAAACCCTCGATGTCAATGTCACTAAGATGACCTGCTTTGAGCTTGGCAACCGTATCGTCGCACCATGCCACAAAGTCCTGTTCGTAGAGTTTTCGTTGATTGATGGTCTCGGCCATTTTGCCTTTACCTCAAACCGGACATCCTCGAGCAGGTACTGGCAGCAGCACCTGCCCTGCGCTGGCAACAAACACCGACCTTTCATACCGAACCTTTGCCCGGAGATAGTCCCTTCTGGTCACTGCCCAACGTCTTTGTCACGCCCCACTGTTCGGGATTTTCGCCACGGATTGTGGAACGCACAATTACCCTGTTTCTCGATAATTTAATCCGCTACCCCTCGCAGGCAAGCCCCTCCGGAATGTAGTGGACAAGACAGTAGGTTACTAAACCGGCGGCTCGCTTATTAATGTGCTTGCATTTGAATCACGACTTTGCCAAAGTGCGCTCCACTCTTAAGATAGTTGTAAGCCTCTCGTGCTTCCGTGAAGGGAAAGACGCGATCAATGATGGGTTTGAGTTGGTTGTGAGTAATTGCCCGATTCATCGCCTCAAACATTTCTCGACTGCCGACATAAATCCCCTGTATCGTCAGGCTCTTTTGAATGAGTGGCCAGGGATTGACCTCACCACCAAATCCAGACAGTACCCCAATCAAGCTAACCGTTCCCCCGTAGCGGACCGCTTGCAGAGATTTTGGTAAGGTGCCAGCGCCCCCAACTTCTACCACCTGATCCACGCCTGTGCTATCAGTTAGTTCGTAAACCCGTTCTTCCCAGTTGGGAATTGTCTTGTAGTTGATGGTTTCGTCGGCTCCAAGTTCTCGCGCTCGTTCCAACTTTTCATCACTGCTGGAGGTCACAATCACTCTCGCACCGTGCAGCTTGGCAAACTGGAGGGCAAAAATTGAAACACCACCTGTACCAAGTACCAGGACAGTCTCAACTGCGTTGATATTGCCTTTTGTAACCAAACCATGCCAAGCAGTCACAGCTGCACAGGGCAAGGTTGCGCCTTCTTCGTAGGAGAGATGAGCTGGCAAAATCACTAATCCCTCTTGGCTAAGGACGACGTACTCGGCAAGCATTCCATCAATACCGCCACCCAAATCCGATTTCATAATTTGTTTGTTGATCGAACCAGCGAGCCAGTGTTGGAAGAAAATGCCTGCGACGCGATCGCCCACCTTCACTCGTGTCACGCCTTCACCTACTGCAACCACTTCCCCTGCACCATCAGACATGGGAATTATAGAAGGTTTCTGCCCAGCATAATTTCCCTGAACAACAATCAAATCGCGGTAATTGAGTGAGGTTGCCCGCACCCGGATCAAGACGTGACCAAAGCCAGGTTGGGGTTCCGGACGTTCAACCAAGGTCAAGCCATCAATACCTGCTTTGTTTTGAATCAAGTAAGCTTTCATCATCAGTGTTTCCTACTAAATCGTTTAAAATTAAGTAATTGAACTAGGGTCCCTTGATTCCGAGATTCCAGTCGTCACTGCGAAAGGGAAACGCTGGCAACCCTTCTAGGTTGTAGAGGTTACCAATAGGGTTATTCGCCCAACCGTAACGGACAGCCACAGGTTTCGCGATCTCTTTGCTCTTCACTACGACTGTATTACCGTGGATTTGGGCCTCGTCGGCCCAGGAGAAATGCCTGTCTGAACCGGCAAGGGCAAAACCCTTGAGTTCACCGCCATCCTTTGCCGTGAGACCGCTTCCGATCTGCTCGAAGGTGACAGTAGCCAAAATTCCCTTGAAATCAACCAACCTATAAGTCGGTCCAGTCCAGACAAGATTCTTTTCGCCATAGACATTGGCAATAGCAGCCAAGTAAAGGCGGTGACCGGCGAGCTGCTTATTTTTCGGATGGATGTTGTAGAAGCCCTCCTGATCGGGCAAAATGTCGATGGTCGAGATCTCGTAAGTGTTGGAAAGTCTAAGCGCTGCGTGCTGGGCATCACGCAGCGCTGGCCATAGGTCCTCCTCGGAGGGCCGCGTCTGTCTGGGCATAAAGTTCGCGAGTTCCACAAAAAGAAACGGTGCATCGTCCTCGCCCCATAAGTGTCGCCATTCCTGAATCAATCCTGGGAAAAGAATTTGGTACTGTAATGAGCGCTTGGTGTTGCTCTCGCCCTGCCACCAAAGAAAACCCTTAGTGGTGTAGGGCGCAGTCGGATAAATCATGCCATTGAACAAGCCGGACGGAGGAGACATATTGGGAGCAATCGGTGCCTTAGGTTCGTCAGGTGCCTTCTCCCTCTTTTTGTCGGCGGCGGATTTTTGCGCCTGCCATGCGGCATGGGCAGCATCGTATTGCTTCAAAGCTTCGGCATAGTCCTTTTTCTTATACTCCCAGTTTTCAATAGTCTGGGGTAAATTTACGCGGATGAACTCCTCGCTCAAGAAAGACTCGATCTCCACCCCTGGCACGGCGACGTGAACTATCCCAACGGGAATGTGAAGCTTCTGATGAAGGTCATGGGCGAAGAAGTAGGGAGTGGCGGCAAAGTCTTTGACTGTCTGCGGAGTGGTGATCCTCCATTCGGCCTTCACCGTTTTCTGCGGCGTGTGCGCCAACCAACCCGCTTGGCTTGGCGAACTGTTGGCATCCCAAAAGCGGATGTTCGGGTAATCGGCGCTCTTAATTTCTTGCTTTGCGTCTTTAGAGTTAGCTACGTGCCACCACATGTTACTCTGGCCTCCAGCGATCCAAACCTCGCCCACCAGCACGTTAGACAATTCGACATTGTTAGTGCCCTTGATCTTGAGCCGAAACGGTCCGCCCGCCGCGCCTGAGGGCACACGCACCAACCACTTGCCATCCAGATCGGCTCTGGCTGACACCTCGTTGCCACGGAATGCCACCTTCACCTTGGTGCCGGGAACGTCCCACCCCCAGATGGCGGCGTCAGTCTGTTGCTGAAGAACCATGTTGTTGCCGATGATGGAAGGTAACTGAACAGCGGCGCGTGCCGAGGAATCCCAGCAGGACGCTAGACACAGCAAAACAACCAATAGCACACAAATTATTCTCACAACTTGACTCTGGATTGATGGGAGTTTAGGGCGTTCTTCAGGGCAACTCTCAATTTACCTGCTTTTGAGCTTAAGCGAAAAGTATATTGGAAGTGATAGCTGACGCAACACCAACAACAATATGCAGTGTGTCGAAATCAATAAGACAGCTATAAATAACGCACAGGAGAAAATTGAAATTGTTGCCCACGCAGAGAACGGCGGTATTGTCAAGGTTCAACGTACCACCCAGACCCTGTATGTACTCGGTCTGATGCTCATTTGTGGGTTTTTGGCTCTGGTATTGAGCACTCAACCGCTCGCATGAAGGCGAATAGAAGCAAGGTACATCCAAGCTCGACCCGGCAAGTACACACGGGGTGCGGCTCACACTTGTTACGGATAGTTGAGCCTCAATCACAGTAGTCGAATGCACTGATAAAAAGCGTCAACTGATTTAATCTTTTTTCAGAAAATTGTGTTGCTCTATACCGCCTTCCTTAACATAAAACATTACTCTAGACAGAGAAAAAAGTACTACTACATATAGAGGTAAAAGTATCAAAGTATGTTATAAGTTTTGACCGAATTGAGGAAAATCACTTCACTGAGACGGATACAGCCTGTTGTGAGCAGAGAATTTTCTCAAATCCCATTAACTGATTTAAAGCTATGAAGGGCAAAAACGATCCAAACACCCCAGTCAACGTCTTTGCTCAAAAGGGGGTGCTGAATCGAATTATCGACCGAATTCGTAGATCCCTGGAACTTGATGAGATCTTGACAACGACGGCGCTGGAAGTCCGTTCATTTTTAGGCATTGATCGCGTCAAAATTTATCGGTTTCATCCAGACGGCAGCGGAGAAGTCATCGCTGAATCGATTTATGAGCAACGTCTACCTTCTCTGCTGAATCTAAATTTTCCGGCTGACGACATTCCGCCCCATGCCCGTGAGATGTTTGTCAGAGCCCGCCAACGGGTAATCATAGATGTTGCTTCTCAACGCAAGACCCTTAACCAATTAGATAGCGCCGACACCGGAGAAAGCGCTCCGGTAGAGGATATTCGTTATAGTCCCTTAGACTCCTGCCACGCCCAGTATCTGGAGGCGATGGGCGTGTGTTCTTCGCTAACGGTTCCCATTCTGCATCAAAATCAACTCTGGGGGTTATTAGCTTGTCACCACAGCCAACCACGAAACTTTTCAGCAGGAAGCTTAAAAATCGTGCAGCTGCTGGTGGATCATGTATCGATTGCGATCGCTCAGTCGAACCTGCTCAACCAAACTCGACAACAGGTTCAGCATGAAGCAACGCTTAATCGCATCAGTCGTTTGCTTCATTCTCCACTGAATTTTAGAGAAATTCGGCAGCTCGTTCTGGAGGAGAGCGTTAAAGCACTACAAGGTTCTGGTGGCAGACTTTACATCGCAGCAGAACCTACTACTGGACAGCCGCACCAACTGTTTAGGTACGCAGAGCAGCCGATTCTACCCTTGATTGAAGAGACTCACTTTTGGCAAAAAATAGACACGTCCGAAAATTTGTAAAGCGCTCTACGTCTTGCTTTACAGGGCGTT
>CAXUIG010000284.1:0-8228 GCA_964250845.1 uncultured bacterium
AAACTACCTAATATTTAGCGATCGCTCTTTGGGAAAAACTTTTTGGTTTACTGATTATCACTGTACAAATCTGATGTCGTTCTATCTGCAAAGCTGACTTAAACCTTTCATACTCAGCCTCAAGCTGTAAGGCTTTGTCTAATGCACCTTTAATCGCCCCAGTAGAGCCCATTATTTCTAGTTCTTCGCAAACATCAGCGAGGGTTGTAGCACCGAGAGCAGCACTGCTTGACTTAAAAGAGTGAGCTTCGTGTTGAAGAGCAGTCGCATCGCCTTGAGCAACTGCTGCCTCAATTACTTGCAGATGTTTAACAGACTCTTCAAAATAAAAATCAATCAACTCAGCAACAAAATCAGAGGCACTTTCACCTGCTGTGTCCCACAAGGTCTGGAGTACATTGGGATTAAGAGGCAGAGGGGCAGGGGGCAGCTTCTTAGCAGAGGGGCAGAGGGGCAGATGAGTTCGGTTTGGCTGACACATTTTTAGAGAGTGGACTAGCTCTTCCACTTGGATGGGCTTGCTGATATAGTCATCCATGCCTGCATCAAGGCACACCTGCCGATACCCTTGCATCGCATTGGCTGTCACCGCAATGATTCGAGGACGTTCCCTTGGCAACCACTCCTGGCAAATAAGCCGTGTGGCTGTTAATCCATCCATTTCTGGCATCTGCACGTCCATCAGTACAACATCATAGGACTGGCGGTGCAGAGCTTGTAGGACTTCCAGTCCATTGCCAGCCACATCTGCCCGATACCCCATCTTTTGTAAGAGCAATAAGGCTAGCTTCTGGTTCACTAAATTGTCCTCGGCTAACAGAATCCTTAGGGGAAGCCGTTCAGCTAGTTGTGGGTCAATCTCGGGTGGATTGGGGCGCGATCGCCTTGCCTTAATCGGTTGTCCACCGAAAATTCGGAGCAAACTATTATACAGTTGGGATTGTTTGATCGGCTTGTTGAGGAAGGCGGCGAAATCAACTCCGACCGAATCGATATCTACATCTGACCTGCCCATGGAACTTAACATCACGATGGGCAAGACCTGACACTCAGGCTGCTTGCGGATTTCTGCAGCTAGAGTCAGACCATCGATTTCTGGCATTTGCATGTCCAGAATCACAATATCAAATTGATGCCCCTGACAGATCCACTCCAGAGCCTCAGAACCAGATTTAGCCGCATGGGTCAGCATCCCCCAAGACTGGGCTTGCAGAGACAAAATTTCTCGGTTAGTGGCGTTATCGTCCACAATCAGCAACCGCTTCCGAGCTAAATGAGGTTGGGGGTTCCAGGAGTCAACCAACGATAAGCCAGGAACTGATTCGGCTATCACGGTGAAATAAAAGGTGGAGCCTTTGCCCACCTGACTTTCGACCCACATCCTCCCACCCATCATTTCGCTCAACCGTTTGCTGATGGCTAGACCCAGTCCCGTACCAGCATAGTATCGGGTGATGGAAGAATCAATCTGGCTGAACGACTGAAACAGGCGATTCATCCGCTCTAGGGGAATACCAATGCCCGTGTCTTTAACGGCAAATTCGATCTCGTAGTAACCGCTAGAGGAGGGGGTGAGGGGGTGAGGGGCTGTAACCGAAACCACGACTTCTCCAGCATGTGTAAATTTTACTGCATTACTAAGTAGATTTACTAGAATTTGGCGTAGCCGGGTGACATCCCCCACAATCGTGTTTGGGGTTTGCGGATCGAACAGGTAGGCTAACTCAAGATCCTTTTGGGCCGCCTTGGAAGCCAGCAGGTCGAGGGATTCCTCAATGCAGGTTCGCAGATCAAAGGATTGCTGTTCCAGTTCGAGCTTGCCTGATTCAATTTTGGAGAAGTCCAGGATGTCATTAATGATTGTGAGTAGGGCCTCGCTACTGCTGCGGATTGTTTCCACAAACTCCTGTTGCTGAGGCTTTAGCTCCGTATCCAGGAGCAGTCCTGTCATCCCAATCACCCCGTTCATGGGGGTGCGGATCTCGTGGCTCATGTTTGCCAGGAACTCAGACTTAGCCAGGTTAGCAGTTTCGGCGGATTGTTTAGCTGTTTGCAGTTCCTCTTCAGCCTGCTTGCGCTCGGTGATATCAGTGATGAAGCCTTCAAGCCCAAGCACCTTTCCGTTGCTGTCAAACACGCCACTCCCTTTCTCCCACATCCATTTTTCTCGGCCTGACTTGGTAAAAATTCGATATTCAAACACGTAAGGTTGTGCCAGCGCTACGCTCGTGTTGATCGCTTGTAGAAGTTTTGGTAAATCTTCAGGATGAGTAATGTTTTTATACGAAACCAACCCATTCTCCACAAGTTCTTTACTTTTATACCCAGTGAGCGTAAGGCAACCTTCGCTAAGATATGTCATCGACCACTTAGAGTCGTTTGCACAGGAGAATACAATACCTGGAAGTGAGTTGATCAAGGTAGTAAGCTGTCGCTGGCTCTCTTGAAGCGCTGCTTCTGCCTGCTTACGCTCACTGATGTCTTCGACGCTGCCTTCGTAGTAGAGCAGGATGCCGCTGGCATCGCGGACAGTGCGTGCGTTCTCTGAAATCCAGATCACGCTGTGATCTTGGCGATAAACCTGACACTCAAACTTCGACACGCAGTCATGTTTGTACATCAGGTCAAAGAATTCTTGACGACGGTTTGATTTGACGTACACTTGATGCTTGACATCAGTAATGGCGTTAATCATTTCATCGGGCGATTCGTAGCCATAGATACGCGCTAGCGTAGGATTGGCACTGATGTAGCGCCCCTCGGGCGTGATCTGGAAAATTCCGTCGGTAGCGTTTTCAAAGATGCTGCGATACTTCTGTTCAGCCAGTCGAGCCGCTTCAATGTTGGCTTCAATCCTGGCAGCCATCTCATTCAATTCCCGCGTTAGGATGCCAACTTCATCTTGACGCGAGGAAGCCTCCAGTGGTACTAATCGTTCTCCATTTGCCACATGTTGGGCAAAACGAGTTAAATCTCTCAAGGGACGAGCGACCGAGCCAGCTAGTGGAATAGAAAGCATGCTAACGAATAACAACATGCCTCCCCCAATGCTGTAGCTAATCAGTTGCTGCCGTTGTAAGAAATACTGTACTTGTTGCTGAGGCTCACCCACATAGAGAATGCCTACAGGCAAGGCTCGGCTCGGATTAAGTTCCTGCTGATGGTCATACAGGGGACTGTAGCCAGCGCGGTAGTTGCTCCCGATGATGTTGGTCTGACCAATAAAGGTTTGCCCTCGATTTAGAACAGTTTCTGCCACTTCTCGGGCAACGCGCGTACCAATGGCTCGGGTTTTGCCATCGCTGTAGGGAACATTTGTACTCACTCGCCAGTCTTGAGCAAAGATTGTAGCAGTAGGTACATGGTAGTCTTGCTTGATGTGATCGACAATGTCATAATTGCGATTCAGGAGGGTTCCCACAATCGCAGTGCCCACTAGTTGGTTATTAACTATGATGGGGTGAACGGCCATCAGCACCAAACCCATCCTGCCTTGGTCAATATCATAGGTACCTTCAGGAAAAGGTTGCTTGGGATCAGAAAGACCCTTAGTTAGTTGTGATCTCAACCCAATCTCGGCCTGTTCTGCTAAACCTAAGCTTCTTAGGACTTTCCCTTTAATCAATTCCCAACCCACTAATGGGCGTCCAGTGGTCAGAGCATCTTTGACAATTGGGACGTCCACAAGATTAATGCCCGTAGAAACAGAAACTGGATGGTATTGGGACTTGTTAACAGGCTCCCCCAATTCTTGCTTCGGTAGATACTGAGAAAAATTATCTGCCAAAATTTGAATGTTTTGAACAACGCTTTTCCCTTTTCTGTCAGTTAGGATAACAAAGCTTTGCTTGGGAATATTTACACTTTTACTCAGTAAAGTACGATGCCAAGATACACTTTGAGGATTGTTTAGGTCTACGGCTGCTATTTCGACTTGGTATGCCAATTTTGCCGCTTCTATCAGAGTTAAGTTTTTATCAACAGAGACCTCGTCTCCTAGAATATTTAAATCTTTGTTTAAGTTATGATCTAGCTGTGCTAAAAAGTTGTTTTCAGAAATAGTTTTAGTCACTTGGACTACTGCAATCAATGGCACAGTAGCCCCGCCTACAAACAGAATGGTGAGCTTGGACTGGAAGGTTAGATTTTCCCAATGTCGACGGAGCCACCGCCAACCAGACACTAACTTATTTTTAGGCAGTGATGATTTTGACATTGGCTACCTATTTCTTGGCGCAGCGTTATTGTTTTTAATCAAATACATCTGTCGAATTTCCACAGACAAATACCCGATTTTGTAAGTGTAACCGGACAGCTCTAGCCAGAACAACTCGTTCTAAATCTTTGCCTTTACGAATCAAATCGTCAACATCATCTCGGTGACTGACTCGAACCACATCCTGTTCAATAATTGGACCTGCATCTAACTCTGCTGTGACATAGTGAGCAGTTGTTCCAATGAATTTGACACCTCGTTCGTAGGCGCGATGGTAAGGATTAGCGCCGATAAAAGCAGGTAAAAATGAGTGATGAATATTGATGACTCGGGGGAATTGTTTAATAAATTCAGGGGTAGGAATTTGCATATATTTAGCAAGTACAACTAGATTAATATTGTAGTCTCGCAATAATTCTAATTCCTGAGCTTCTTTGGCAGCTTTATTCTCCTTGTTAACGGGTATATAGTGATAGTCAATACCAAAATAATCTGCTACAAATTTTAGATCGGGATGGTTACTGATAATCAGGGGGATCTCAGCGGATAATTCTTGGTCTCGCTGCCGCCGAATTAAATCGAATAGGCAATGATCTTGACGGCTGACAAAAATAGCAATTCGAGGTATAGAGTCTGAAAAATGTAACTGCCAATTAGATTGCAACGGTTCGGCGATCACCTGAAAAGCTGGAGCAATCAAGCCACGGGGTAAATTAAATCCATCTAACTGCCACTCAATCCGGGTGATTAATAACTTAGCTTTAAAGTTTGTATGTTGAGCGGCGTGGATAATATTACCGCCATTGGAGTAGATGAAGTTGGCAATCTTATTTAGTACTCCCTGCTGCTCATGACAAGAAACTAGCAGTGTGGCAGTGGGGTTGGTTGCAGCATTGTAATAAAGCTTGCAGTGGTGAACTTTATTTTGGAGCTGGATCAGCAGCTCAGATTTGTTGGCATTCATTACAAAAATTACTCTAAAACTGCTAAAAGGTTAGAAAGGTTTCAAAAAACTATAAAATAAATCTAGCTCTACCTCTAATTTGTCTCCAAGCGAAAATTCACGGAAAAAAAAGCCCGGTTGAGGCTTCGGTGCTGTTTCATCTAAGTGGATATACTGGGTCGCCATCGCTGCCCTGATTACCAGGTGCCTGGTAATCGCGGCTCGCAGCCATTGTGCTTCTGACTGAAGTGTTACTTTAGGTAAAGATCAGCTTGATTTATCGAAATATTCATGACCGTTGCTGTCTCGCTGCAAAACGTATACAAGGTTTACAACAATCACCCGGTTGTTAATGACCTCTCATTCACGATTCAGGCGGGAGAGATGTTTGCCCTACTTGGGCCGAACAGGGCGGGGAAATCAACTGCGATTCGGATGCTAACGACGCTGGCAAAACCGACAAAGGGTCAGATTCAGGTAGCTGGGTATGATGTGGTACGTCAACCTTTGCAAGTAAAGCAGTCTATTGGCGTAGTCTTACAGCAGACCAGTGTGGATGGCAATCTATCGGTCTGGGAAAATATGGAGCTGCATGGGCGGTTGCATCACATTGCCAATCAAGAGCGGCAACAGCTGATTAATCAGTGGCTGGAGTATGTGGAGCTAGCAGACCGGCGGGACGATTTGATAAAAACCCTATCTGCAGGGATGAAGCGACGGTTGCAAATTGCCAGAGCGCTGTTGCATCACCCTGTGATCCTGTTTTTGGATCAGCCAACAGTGGGACTAGACCCCCAATCCAGGCGACGTCTTTGGGAAATTATCCTTGACCTGAATAAGCAGGGGATGACAATGCTGCTGACGACGCATTATATCGATGAGGTCGAGTATTTGTGCGATGCCTTCGGCGCTGGCAAGCCAGGACGCATTGGCATCATGGATAGCGGCAAGCTGCTCTCACTGGGAACGCTGCAACAGCTGCGATCTGCTTGCGGTGAAGCCTTAGTGATGAAGCAAATTGGCGATGCCTGCGGCTCGGACTCCGTCCTCCGTTGGGAATATCTCTTTTTCTCCAACCTGGAACAAGCGAACGCCTACCTCGACCAGCAAACCGATAAAACCGGCATGATGGTGCGTCCCTCCAACCTAGAAGATATTTTTGTGAAACTAACAGGACGCCGCTTGGACTAATTACTGGTTCAATTGATGCAGCACGGATTCGGCCCTTTGCACCCCCTGCATATAACCCTGCCGCTTGTATAGGTCACGGGCGTGGCTTAGGGCCGCGATCGCTTCCTTGGAGTGACCCTGTTGCCTGAATATCGCACCCCTCAATTCATAAGCCCTGGCATTGTTGGGGGTGATGGCAACTACGTTCTGGTATATCCTCAGAGCGTCGTTGTACTTTCCCTCGCGGAACAGCACCACGCCCAATCCCAGGAAGGCGTTGATGTCTTTGTGGTTCAGCTGGACAGTACGAAGGTAGGCCGCCGCTGCACCGGCATTGTCACCCAACTTCCCTAAACTGTAGCCCAGCCCATACTGAAACTGAGCATTTTTGGGAGCCAGGGCAACGGCCTGTCGATAAGCCGCCGCCGCCGCTGGGAAATTTCCTTGTCGAGCCTGTAAGTAGCCAATGCCGGAAAAAATTCGGGGATTTTTTGGCTCGAGTATAGCTGCCTGTTGATAAAGGGCGATCGCGTCTGAAAAATCCCTAGCGTCCACCAGCTTGCGTCCTTCCTCCAGCAATTGATTCAGCTGTTGGTTGGTTTGGTAGGGGCGACTAGCTGGGGCGCCTATACTTGGCGCTACCAGTCCCTGCGCCTGAGCGAACTGCGGCATTATAGTACCAAGTCCTCCTAGCAGGAAGACACTGACTGCCAATAACGTCTGTTTTTCCACGGTCAATCTTCTCAGATAACTCTGTAATTTTTAAGGGTGGTTCTACCATTCCTTGTACATTAAATCAGGAATAGCTGCACCTGGAAATTGGATTAAGCATTCATCTGCTACTAATTAATTGAATTAATTATTTATATTTCCACTTCGTATGGAACATTCTTCAGTTATATCGAGTAAGCAGAATTTTATTCTGCATATTTTTTTAACTAAGCTTAATATTTTCAGACTTTTTATTCTTTTTTAAAAAAATTTTCATCTGAAAACTTCATTAAGTATTAATGATAAAAATGATACATCTACTTTATCTCCAAAGGTAGACATAACAAGTATTTCCACTGATAGATAGTAAAACCTGAGCTGTTAATTAAACTAAAAAATATTCAATAACTTTACTGAAAAGAAACTTTACAAGGTATCAAGGGAGTATATTAGGCTATGTCTTACGTAAATAGACCGATAGACGATGTGATCAATGAGCCTGCGGTTATCCGAGCTGTAGATTACCACGATCGGGTACGATGGGGACCTATTATTTCAGGTCTGGTGATTGCTTTAGTCACTCAATTGATTTTGAGTGCTTTGGGTGCTGCTATAGGGGCCACCGGCATTGCCAGCTCAGGGGCACCCAGAACCAATGCGGGTAGTGTAAGCACAAGCGTTGGGATTTGGTCAATCATCAGTTTGTTCCTTTCCCTATTCGTCGCTGGTTGGGTAACAGCCCGTAGCTGCGGACCGATGAACCGCACTACAGCTATTCTCAACGGCGCAATTCTCTGGGCTACAACTTTGGCAATAGGATCTTGGCTGTTGGCCAGTGGAGTGTCGGGTGCGTTCGGCGTGGTTGCATCCAACGCTGGGGCAATTGCGAATCAAGTCCAGCAGGGTGCACTCAATGTACCGAACAACGTGCCAAATATTACTGCACAGCAAGCTCGCGACCTTGCTAGTGCTACCGCTAGGGCAAGTTGGGGGTTTGTAATCGGCTCCTTATTGAGTTTACTAGCTTCGATTATTGGAGCCGCAGCCGGAGCAAGAAAACCCCGTACGTATTGATAGAAAATCGCCTGGACAATAAGATAACACTAGTTATTTTTGGCACCTTTTTCAAGGTGCTTTTTGGTATCCGTTCAGAGGGGGTCAGGAAGCCAGTATTATTTGGTGTTGAGA
>CAXUIG010000285.1:0-8197 GCA_964250845.1 uncultured bacterium
TGGTTCTTCGCGAACCCAGCTGCCTGCAATTCCCGAACAGCCTTATCGGCGCTCTCGCGGTCGCGGAACAAGCCTGCCACCGTGCTGCCCATCGGCATGTTGCTTTTGGTCTCCATTTGTTTTTTCCTTGGGTTGAAGGTTTAATTTTGCCTTGCTCTGACCAGGGCGTGACCACCGACTTAGAGGGCCGGTTTGCCGCAGCGGATTAGAAACTGGCGAATCTACAGCATATTTCAAGTCTATCAAGTAGAGTAGCAGGAGGTAAACCAGTTTTTGAGATGTTGCGGATTGATCAGATCAAGCGCAGTAGCAATTAAGGTATTGACCATCTTCGGTGTAGTTGGAGAAAACTGGCGCAGAAAAGCTTTCAGTTGTGACCACCAATAGAGATCTTGCATAAGTCAGTCAGGCTTGGAAAGACCTAATTCGTAGTTGTACAGCCCGTCTATCAGATTAAATCTCAAGCCAAATCGCTTTCTCCGATTTCGATATTTCTCCGCCAAAATCCTAAATACCTTAAGTCTGCCGATAATGTGGAAAGCAGATGCAGCGCACTCTTTCTATGTCCCGATTCATTTGCAAGTCTGCCTGACCCAACTGCATCCCTTTGCGTTTCTTTTTGTGCAACCGACTGTTATAATGTAGCTTCTGTGTTCCCTGATAGCCAGGACTATTTCATTCTAAACTTAGGGTTGGTGTGGTGTAATGCAACGGTTTAAGAGCGATCGCACTCCTGTGAACCTAAACCCCAGATGCTCATGTTCCACTGCTCGAGGAGAGAGGACTTGATGAGAACAGAGTATGTAAAGATTGTGGGATAGACAAAACCCTATCTTTTTAGAATCGTGATTCTATTGTCAACAAAAAGGATATGGCGAGGATAGAGCCATGGGGGAGGAGTTTGAGAAACCTGATCAAACACAGTTTTGTAGGGATATCGCTGCTCGAGCAAGTCTCGAAAGAATTGCTGTACAGAAGGGTAAAGCAGCGCAAATTTTTCTAAAACAAAAAATCTATCGTAATACAGAGAATCCAGAGCAACGTAATCAGGTTGCCGCTTGATCAATTGTTCAAGCGAATACAATTGTTGCCAACCCTCCTGTTCTTGGTTCCTCTGCCGAACTTGTGCCATCATCCAAGGGTCATCTTTAAATAGTTGTTCGAAAATCTTCCTCCTACCACCAACAACCAATATTTTTCGATCAGTTAAATTCACTCCCGGTATCACATTCCAGTTAGGAGTATAATTAGTATCTTCTATTGAATTACCTGCTAAAATATTCTTTTTCACCCACTCCTGAGCTGACATGCGTGGATCTTCTGCAAACCGTTTTCCGACATATAAGCTACAAAGTGAGTTGTAAGTTACTATAATAAGTAACAAGGCTAATATAAGATTTCGTTTTGCATTAATTTTGACAAAAAACAGACCGGAAATCATTAACCAAAAAGGCACGATTGGCATCACAAAACGCACCTCTAATCTCGGAAAAGAACCAAATTCGTAAGAATACAACAAAAAGACTGAAAGGAGTAATAAAACTCCCTTTTTTTCCTTACCGTTTCCCTGAGCCGAAAACAAAAAGTAAACACAGAATAAAAAGGCAATTGTAAACAGAATTAATCCTGGAAAGCCGATAATTTCTGTGAATAGTGAGAAAAATTTCCAGTAGCTATGCTCGGTAGTTATATTGCCATCGTATACAGGAGTGACGAGGTAGTTATATTTAAAATCAGCTATAAAAGTAGAGTAATCAAGGACTGCGAAGGGATTCCCGACTAAGAAACCAACAACAACCATAGCCAGACTGAGGAAAAGTTGTTTGCTAAGGAGCAGTGCTTTCCATGAGATAGTTCTAGCTCCCAGAATATGAGCTACAACAATTGCAATTCCTACAGCCAAACCATTGTACTTTGTAGCTGTGGCAATACCTGTGAAGAAACCAGCCAGAGCGTAATCAGAAGATTGACCGTTGAGACAAATGTTTTGGGAGAAGTAAAAAGCTACCAGCATCCAAAACAGCACTGGAATATCTGCGGTTAAATAGTGGCTGTCAACGATGAAGCCAGCACTGGTAGCGAAAATAATAGTGACGATACGAGCTGCAAACAGACCGAAGAATCTTTTTGTAATGTAAAAAACTAAAGCAATCGAACCTAAAAACAGAAAAACTGTTAAAAGTCTAGACCATAAAAGTTTAGCAGATTTAAAATTAAGAGATAAATGTAGGACTGATTGTGATAAACTTTCAATAATTTGAAATGGCAAGGAAGATAGAAAAAAATTAAAGTAGGTGTGAAAGGGTGGTTTCTGAAAATCTGGGGGCTCAAACGCCGGTTTTCCCGCTTGAAAAAGATCTCGGAAAGCCATTTGGTCAGGGTTCCAACATTCCACCCAACCCCACTGAATTCCATTTAATCCAAAAATCAGACCTAAAATTAGAGCAACTCCTAGAACTTTATCCACCCTGCCTGCTCCTAAACGGCTTGGATAAGACTTTTTATGACTTTTGATCACTGACAAAACTGAATCTATAGCTTAACATAACTGACATTAGGAAATGTTAGCACCACTGATTCCAAGCCAGTCAACCAAGTATGACTATCTACTTTTTGTACCCCAAACTCGAGGATGTGGTGAATATCTACCAAAAACTAGCAGTTGCCACCGCTGGAGTAGCCCTGAGCTTCGCCGCCATTGAAGCTAAACCGGCACAAGCTGCTATTCTCACATATAATTACACCGAAAAACCCTTCAAAAGTGAGCCTTATGTGGAGGGAAGCTTTAGCTTTAATAATAGCGCTGGAGGAAAAACATTTAAAGTCACCAATTTCACCCTGGATTGGTTTTCCTCTGATGGAAGTCCACTAGCCTTTTTTCCCAATCCCAATCCATTTGGTTTCGCTCCTCCTAGTTCTGTCCCGGTGTGGAACTCTTCTATGCGTTCATTGGTAGGGGAGTATCAGCAGTGCGGCAGGGTCTGTACGAATAGTTTTTTCAAGAAAGGTCAAACGAATGACAAGCTATTTTTCAATGGAATCACGGTAGCTTCGACTTCTGGTTCAGTACGTTACACAGACCCCCCGTCGAATGGAATCACGCCAGGTTCGACTGACGATTCGGTGAGTTACACAGAAGCCCCGGAGCCAAGTGGCGTAGCGGGGTTTCTGATCGTCAGTGTAGGCTTAATCCTGAAGAAAAAGGGGAATAATTCAGCTCAAAGTACTTGGCTATGAGCTAGCTCATAGGCGAACGAGTAAGTCTCCAGCATTCAGTAGCGATCGCCCAGTCTTCTTGCGCCTGCACAATCAACACGCGCACACCTGAACCAGATGCCGCGATATCCTGGTCAGCAGGTGACTGGGCATTTTTGTCTAAGTCAAGTTTCAGCCCCAGAAATTCAAACTGCTTACACGCTGCCGATCGCACAGCAGCAGAATTTTCCCCAACGCCGCCGGAGAATACAAGGGCGTCTAAGCCGCCCAGAGTTGCAAGCATGGCACCGATATGCCTGTGGAGTGAATGCACGTACATATCAAACGCCAGTTGAGCGCGTGGGTTGCTAAGTGCGATCGCATCCATGATCTGCCGCATATCTGCTGACACACCAGAAATCCCCTTCAACCCGGAGGCGCGATTCAGGATTTCCTCTAACTTGTCGGCATTTAACCCTTGTCGCATTAAGTAAATCAGGATGCTAGGATCAACAGAACCAGAGCGAGTGCCCATCATCAATCCTTCCAGGGGAGTAAACCCCATTGTGGTATCGATGCTCTTACCTGCTCGGATTGCAGCCATTGAGCAGCCATTGCCTAAATGACAGGTAATCAACCGCAAAGATTCCAAGTCTTTACCCAACAACTGCGCTGTCCTCTGGGCGCAGTATTGGTGATTGATGCCGTGGAAGCCATAGCGGCGGATGCTTTGCTCAAACCACTCGTAGGGACCAGGGTAAACAGCAGCGCTTAGGGGCAGCTGGCTATGGAAGGCAGTATCGAACACCGCTACTTGTGGCACATTTGGTAGAAGTTCCTGCGTCGCTTCAATTCCTTCTAGGTTGGCTGGGTTGTGGAGTGGGGCGAAAGCAGAAAGCTGTATGATCGCCTCTTTCACGGACGGTGTAATCAGTGTGGCTTCACGGTAATCCTGACCGCCGTGAACAACGCGGTGACCAACAACATCAATTTCAGATGGATCGTCAATCACCTGAGTTTTACCACGACTGAGGGTATCCAGCATATGCGAAATCACAGCAGGTCGGTGTTGGGTCGGTAGTTTTTCTGACAAAACTGCCCCTTGAGAGGTTTTGACCTTAAGTTCTGCCACACCTTGATGGTGAGTCCAATCAACCTTGGCTTCCCAGAGCGGTGCTGCTGCTAGATCCGGCAATGAGTCACCCAGCTGGTACAAGCAACTCTTCTGGCTACTCGACCCTGCATTCAGTACAAGTATTTTCATCCTTTAACACCATTGCCAATTGGTAATCTCAGATGGGTCTTCCCCATTTTCTAGAATGTACCGCTTGTAATCCAGCAAAATGTATTCGTAGTGCTGTACGCGATCGCTAACCCTTACAGCTACGCGGGGATTGTGGGGCGCCCCCAGCCGAATTGCATTCATAATCAGGTGAAAACGGCTGGTGCGATTGCGTACATGCATGTCAAATGGTGTTGTCGTGGTGCCTTCTTCCTGATAGCCATGGATGTGGAATCGCTGGATATTAGGACGACCAAACAATAGCTCTTTCACTGCTGAGGGATAGCCGTGGAAGTTAATAATTACTGGCTTGTCTGGGGTGAATAGGGCGTTGAACATCTCGGTATCCAGTCCGTGGGGATGTTCTGACTTTTCTTCTAACACCAGCAAATCTGTAACATTCACAACCCTTACCCGCAACTCTGGCATTTCGGAGCGGAGGATGTGAGCTGCCGCCATGACTTCCACAGTAGGCGAGTCTCCGATTCCCACCAACACCACATCAGGGTCAACGCCTTGATCAATGCTCGCCCATTGCCATATGGAAGCACCGGCGCGGCAGTGGGCGATCGCTTCTGCCATCGACAACCACTGGGGCATTAAATTCTTGTTACCAATCACCAAATTGACTTTGCCGGTACTCTGCAAGCAGTGGTCTAGGGTGCTGATCAGACAGTTAGCATCGGGCGGCAGATAAACTCGCGCTGTATCGGCTTTTTGATTCAACACGTTATTGATAAAACCAGGGTTTTGGTGCGAGAAACCATTGTGTTCCTGACGCCAGAGTGTAGATGTTTCCAGATAGGTCAGTGATGAGACTGGTAGCCGCCAAGAGATTTCTTTGGAAAACTTGAGGAACTTGGAGAATTGGTGCATCATCGTGGTAATTATCCCCAAAAATGCCTCATAGGAGGGGAAAAGACCATGGCGACCTGTAAGTAGATATCCCTGTAACCAAGCTTGGCAAGTGTGTTCACTTAAGACTTCCAATATCCTGCCGCCGTTGGCACCAATATGGCTGTCGTCGGGATTAGTCGGCCACTGATAGTCGCGCTGAGTAACTTCTAGCACCTCTGTCAACTTGTTAGACTCCAGCTCATCCGGGCTGAAGATGCGGAATGTTTTGGGATTGCGCTCAATCACCGCTTTGAGGTACTGACCGCCTTGCTTAGTGTTACTAGTCTGATCTTGCCCCCGCTCACAGGGTCTTTCTGCCGTCTCGTGCGCAGTAGGCACCTCAAAATCATTTACATTGGGGAGATCGAGTTCACGCCGGATGCGTCCACCAAAAGTGTGAGGATTAGAGCCCATGCGCCGATCACCTTTGGGACACTGCTCCAAAATTTCTGGTAGGGGGCGACCTTGCTCGTCGAATAGTTCCTCAACGTGGTATGAGCGCAGCCAGTCTTCCACCAGCTGCAAATGCTCTGGATTCTTTTTCACATCTGGCGCTGGTACTTGGTGGGAGCGGTAGGAACCCTCAATCGGTAACCCGTCCATTTCCTTGATACCAGTCCAGCCTTTGAGCGATCGCAAGATCAGCATTGGCCACTTGGGTTTAGCAATCCGCTCTCCCGTTCGAGCCGCCTGTTGAATGCGACAGATTTCCTGATAAGCCCAGTCCATCGAGCCGTAGAGGTCGGCATCTAAATCCGCATCTTCTACAATCCGCACATTGTAGCCATAGCCGGTGAATAAGTGCAACAGTTCTTCATCGCTCATCGTGCCGTAGATGGTAGCACTGGCAATCTTGTAGCCGTTCAGGTGCAGAATTGGTAGCACAGCCCCAGATTCAGCTGGATCAAGATACTTGTAGGCGTGCCACGCCGTTGCTGTCGGACCTGTCTCCGCTTCTCCATCCCCCACAATGCAAGCTACAATCAGATCAGGGTTATCCATCGCCGCCCCAAAGGCAGTAGCGAGGGCATATCCCAATTCCCCGCCTTCGTGGATTGTGCCGGGGATGCCTGGGTACAAGTGACTGGGGAAGCCTCCGGGCCAGGAAAATTCCTTGATGAGTTTTTCTACTCCCGGCTGATCCAGGGTAAATTGTGGGTAAAACTCATGCAGCGAACCTTCCAGGTAGAGATTGGCAAGATTCGCTGGGGCGCCGTGTCCGGGACCAGTGATCAGGAACATATCCACATCGTAGCGCCGGATCAGGCGGTTGAGATGGGCGTAGATTAGGTTGATGCCAGGGCTGGTACCCCAGTGCCCCAACAGACGTGGCTTGATGTCTTCAGGACGCAGGGGGTTTTTGACGAAGAAGTTGTCTTTGAGATAGATTTGGGCGGCGGCGAGGTAGTTGGTGAGGCGGCGGTAACGAGCGATCGCATCCAGTTCCGCTGAGTGGTTTTGACGGACTTCTCGGACGGAAATCTTAGGGCCAGTTAGCGTCATCAGTGGTGTTGACGTCATTGGTATTCACCTAGATAGACAGCATACTCAAATCTCCACAACTGGCATGCTATTGACTTGCGCACAATGTTTACGTCTGTCTCAAGTTGCATCCTCTTGCTGAAATCTGAGTTTTGTTTGAGCAAATGCGCCGCGCCTCCTGCGATTGTACCGCGCTCGTGAGTATTTGAGACATCATACTTTTGTTAAAAATCAGGATAAATCGCAAGAGTTAGTTGGCTATGCGCGAGAAACATCAACCGGAGATTATCAACTACAATCTCCGCAGCCGAGCTGGTAAAACTATCGGTAGTGGGCGACAAGAGTTGGGAGTTGATTTGATTGGCTCTCGCCAGAAGCACAAGGGAATGAGTTGGCGACCCAAAGGTAGTAGAGCCTTATGTCTACTCAAGGTGACTGAACTTAACGGACAGTGGCAGCAATTGTGGTTCCCCGCTCAGACTGCCTGACCACCGAAAAATTTACAGCTTTACTTTTTGGCTGATGTTTAGTACTATAGTGTACAGAAGAGGTAAAACTGCCCTAGCATTGGAGCAGCCCGGTATTCAAGGACTCTGCGATTAGAACAAATTTTACTCAGAAATAGGAGTTGCAAAAAGGCATATAACCCGAATGGCACGCGCGTTAACGGGAAATAAGGCTGCAAGCACTAGGGATTTACTAGGGTTTCACGTAACATGCATTGCGCTCATCTTAGTGACATTCCAGTTAAATCCTTTGTCCGCTCAAACTTTCCACAACACAAAATTTAGTAAGGCATCACAATAAGCTACTCTGTATCTCCCAAGGCATGACGGTCAATTGACTTTACTGGGCAAATCGTTCAAAAATTTCGCTCATCCACATTCTTTTTAGCCTAAATCGGGGGGACTAATATCCCAGAATCCTATATTTTGGGTTCATTAGTCATGCATGTTGACAGCCCTGGTAGTCAACACCTCCTGACTGTCGAGGATGGCAGCGCTTGGTGTTATTTTTCGTCCTGCTTGTTGCCGTACCTGTTCCCGCAGGACTTGATTCAACTTGAATATGGTTTTCGCTTCATGACTCCTGTCATCTCACAGACACAGTGAAGTAAAAATTACTACTTTTCAGACATCCTCTAAAACTTTCAAAATGTTTTTTACTAAAAATTTAGCTCCAAGGGATGGAAAATATGAGTAGCTTAGTAAACAAAACTCAATTACAAACAAGCTTTGACTACAAAGTTCTGGAGGTTGAGAACCGTACTCTGGTTCAGCAAAGAACCAAAGATATATGATGTAAGCGTTCAGGGGGGGGAAGTGGTCGCTGTGGAATTGA
>CAXUIG010000286.1:0-2893 GCA_964250845.1 uncultured bacterium
ATTACTTTTGAATTGAGTTAAGGTCTACTTAACTCTTATTGGAGTGATTGAATTTATTCAAATTCCTTTCCTAATATACCATGATTTTCTATTATTGTCCATAAACTTAATGAAGTTTTACTATACTTGGCCGAGGGCATGAGTGCGGGGAAAGGTTTTATTGCGATCGCCGCGATAATTTTTGGCAGATGGCATCCTCTAGGTAGTGCTTTAGCTTGCTTATTATTTGGTGCAACAGAAGCTTGGCAATTGCAAATTCAAGCATTAGGTGTGAATATTCCCTACCAGTTTTTGCTCATGCTACCGTATGCGATCGCACTTCTCGCCCTCATTGGCTTAGCTGGCAAATATACACCTCCAGCAGCGTTAGGTGTTCCCTACTCTAAAGAAACACGGGGAGTGGGGAACTCGGGGTCTCCAAAGCGTGATTAGGGAGGGCAGCAGGGCAAATGCATCTTGTCAATAAGCCCAGTTTAAATCGCATTGATTCTTGTTTATTGACACTCAATTTGGCTTGACCTAATAAAAAATGCTGTAGTTGATGATACAAATTCTTCAAGCAAGTCAATGCTAAAGAGACGGCACAAACATCCTTGGCGCGTCGTAGTAAGAGAGCGGTCTTGTCCACCACATTCCGAAGCGGCTTGCCTGCGAGGGGTAGCGGATAAAATTATCGAGAAACTTTCTTGTTCGTGTGCTTTCGTTACGCCCTCACCTAAAATTCACCTAAAATAAGAAAAAAAATTATCGTCGTTCCGGTCGGATACTGTTGGCTAAGTGCTGTAAGGAGCTAGAATACCCATTCTGACGTGGCGAACAACTTGCTGACGAGGGTGGATTAAACTAGTCTTTGATGCCAACGGTATCCGGTCGGGCCAGAGTCCTGTCCTCTAGTCAACCCTGAACCGCTGATGCCGAATCCCAAACCAAGACGCAAGCGGGGCGTAGCCCTCACCCCCACTGGCTGGAACAAACTACAGCAGACTAGGCGCGAGTCAGAACTCCAGCACAACGGCGGGGACAGGTACACCCAAGAAGAGTTAAGTGCCCTCACTGGCTTGGTTCCCGAAACAATTGCGAAGGTGTTGGGGTGCTCTGAGGGAGTGGATAAACAAACCCTCAGTTGTCTGTTCGGGGCGTTCAAGTTAGAACTGGAGGAGGAGGACTTCGCTCTTCCAAGCCCCAACCAAAAGAAGCAGGTTGTCCATACACGCATTGACTGGGGAGAGGCGATTGATGTAACAGCGTTTTATGGAAGGATACCAGAGCTGACTCAGTTAGAGCGATGGATATTGCCGGACCGTTGCCGTCTAGTGGCCTTGTTGGGCATGGGCGGGATCGGCAAGACCTCCTTATCAGTGAAGTTAGCCCAGAAGATTCAGCATCACTTCGAGTATGTCATCTGGCGATCGCTACGCAATGCCCCGCCCGTGCTAGAGGTCTTGGCTGAGCTGATTCAATTCCTGTCCGACCAGGAAGCAAAAGACTTACCGCCAAGTTTTGGCGGCAGGATATCGCGACTGATAGACTATCTGCGCTCCCATCGCTGCCTGCTGGTGTTGGACAATGCGGAAGCGATCTTGTCAGGCGGTCAGCGGGCCGGACAATATCGGGAAGGATATGAGGGGTACGGTGAACTGCTTAGACTGGTGGGAGAGGTGGCGCACTCTAGCTGCTTAGTGCTGACTTCAAGAGAGCAAATGAAGGAGATTGCGTTACTGGAAGGGGAAGCATTACCTGTACGCTCACTGCAACTGCGGGGTTTGCAGTCAGCCGAAGGGCAGCAGCTCCTCACAGCCAAGGGGTTATCTCAAATCGCAGCCGAAGATGCTCTCACAAAGCTAGTCGAGCGCTATGGCGGTAATCCGCTGGCCTTGAAGCTCGCGGCGACGACGATCAAGTACTTGTTTGACAGTGACATCGGTGAATTTCTGGGACAGGGGGTGACAGTTTTTGATGACATCCGTGAGCTTTTAGGTCAGCAGTTTGAGCGCTTGTCCGATTTAGAACAAGAGCTGATGTACTGGTTGGCGATTGAGCGCGAACCAGTAACAGTAGCCCAGTTACGAGAAAACATCGTCCTGCCAGTACCACAACAAAAATTATTAAGGGCGCTGGAATCTTTAGGACGCCGAGCGCTGATTGAGCCGAGTGCGCCCGGCTTCACGCTGCAACCTGTGGTGATGGAGTATGTAACCGAGCGATTGCTCGAGCAGGTGTGTCAGGAGATAACGACGCAGAAGCTGGGCATGTTCCAGAGTCATGCGCTGATAAAGGCGCGGGCATTGGACTACGTCAGAGACACTCAAGTTCGCCTCATCCTCCAGCCAGTTATCAATGGGCTGCTTACTGTCTGTGGGAACCCTAGAGAGATTGAACATCAGCTCAATAAAATTCTAGCCATGCTGCGAGAGACATCGTCGCTCAAACCAGGCTATGCGGGTGGGAATGTTCTCAATCTGCTAAGTCATCTGAATACTGATTTAAGTCACCATGATTTTTCTTATATAACTATTTGGCAAGCAGACCTCCGGGATGTAAGTTTACACAATGTCAATTTAGCTGGCGCTGACCTAGCCAAGTCTGTTTTTGCTGAAACTTTCGGTGGGATTTTGTCTGTAGCCTTTAGCCCCGATGGCCAACTGCTGGCTACGGGTGATACTAATGGTGAGATTCGCTTGTACCAAGTTGCAGATGGTCAACAAGTTCTCACCTTTCTCGGTCACAGTGGTTGGATCGGAGCAATTGCCTTCAGTCCAGATAGTAGTACTCTTGTCAGCGGTAGTGAGGACCAAACGGTACGCTTGTGGGATATCACCACTGGTCTAGCCAAGAGAACCTTCAAAGGACATGATAATGGGCTCTGGTCAGTTACCTTCAGTCCGGATGGGCA
>CAXUIG010000286.1:2993-8190 GCA_964250845.1 uncultured bacterium
CCTTCAAAGGACATGATAATGGGCTCTGGTCAGTTACCTTCAGTCCGGATGGGCAAAAGCTTGCTAGTGGTAGCGCTGACCAAACTATCAGGCTGTGGGATGTCAATACTGGCTCTTGCCTCAAAATTTTGCCAGGACATAATAGTTGGGTACAAGCAGTCGTCTTTAGTCCTGACGGTCAAACCCTGGTTAGTGGCAGTTGGGACAAAACCCTGCGGCTGTGGGATGTCAGTACAGGCATTGGATTGAAAACCTTGGAAGGACATGATGATGCGGTACATTCAGTTGCCTTCAGTCCCGATGGGCAGACCATAGCTAGTTCTAGTTCTGACCAAACCCTGCGGCTGTGGGATGTTAGCACAGGTCTAGCTTTGAAAACCTTGCAGGGACATAATGATGAAGTCTGGTCAGTTACCTTCAGTCCGGATGGGCATATGCTTGCTAGTGGCAGTCGGGATCAAACGGTGAAGCTGTGGAGTGTCTCGGAAGGTTTGTGCCAAAAAACAATGCTAGGACATAATAGTTGGATACCAGCAGTGGTTTTTAGTCCTGAGGGTCATACACTAGCAAGTGGCAGCTATGACCAAACGGTGAAGCTGTGGGATGTCTTCACCGGCCAGTGTCAAAGAACTTTGCAGGGATATAGTAATAGGCTCTGGTCAGTCGCCTTGAGTCCTGATGGTCAAATCCTTGCGAGTAGCAGTGATGACCTTTCGGTGAAGCTGTGGGATGTCACCACTGGGCAATGCCAAAAAACTTTCAAAGGACATAGCAATGCTGTCAGGTCAGTGACCTTTAGTCCTGACGGTCGCACCCTAGTTAGTTCCAGTGATGACAAAACGGTGAAGCTGTGGGACTTAAGCTCTGGTATTTGCCGCCAAACAATGCTAGGGCATACAAGTTGGGTCTGGTCAATTGCCATAAGTCCAGATGGGCAAACCCTGGTTAGTGGCAGTATGGACCAAACCTTGAGGTTGTGGGATGTCAACACAGGTCAAGCTTTGAGAACTTTACACCAACCTAGTCATGGAGTTTTGTCAGTTGCCTTTAGTCCAGATGGGCAAACCCTGGTTAGTGGTGGTACGGACGCAACATTGAGATTGTGGGATGTCAATAGTGCTCAAGACATGAGAACTTTAGAGGGGCACGCGGGTTGGGTGTGCTCAGTCACCTTCAGTCCAGATGGGCAAACCCTGGTTAGTGGCAGTATGGACCAAACCTTGAGGTTGTGGGATGTCAGTACTGGTAAGTGTCTTAAAACAATGCTGGGACACGCGGGTTGGGTCTGGTCAGTGACTTTCAGTCCAGACGGGCAAACCCTGGTAAGTTGCAGTGCGGACAAAACAATCAAGCTGTGGAGTTTCTCGGAAGGTTTGTGCCAAAAAACAATAGAATCACATAATCATGGGGTTTTGTCAGCCACCTTCAGTCCCGATGGGCAAACCCTTGCTAGTAGCAGCGAAGATGGGCAGATTAAGCTTTGGGATGTCAGTACCGGCGAGTGCCTGAAAACTCTCTTGAGCCCAAGACCCTACGAGGGCATGAAGATCACCGGCGTTACAGGGTTAACTGAAGCTCAGAAGGCCACTCTTTTGGCTTTGGGGGCGGTTGAGTAGTTCAGCTCCGGCTCGCCAGATCAGCGATTAGGGCTCAATCATTTCAGCAAAAATTACACAATTTGAGCCAAAGCTCGCTCATCCCCTAAATCTCTCAAGAATCGGTGCTTGTCAAATGTATATTCTTGACCCAAAAAAGATATGATTTTTTCAGTATCATCTTCTGCATTTTGTAAACAAGTTGAAGCCCCAGGAGAGGGAGTTATGTTAAACACGATATTCTCTCCTATGATTTTTGCTTCTCCAAAATCAAGGTGTTTAGTCTTAAGATTAATGATTTGAGGTCTTATGCCTCCATACCCTTTAGCAAGCTGAAGCTCGCTCAATTGTAGCGAAGGAACAATTTTCTGGACTTCTTTGAGGAATAATCTCTTGCCAATTAAGGGGATATCGTAAATAAAATTTTTCCCCATATATTTCAATATCACTTGATCTGAAAGAATCTTGAAGAAGCTCATAAAAGCATTGATACTGAGTCCAGCCGTTTTTAAATAATCAAAAACGGTAGCATATTTATTGTTCTCCAACAATGGAGTAACTTTTGCAGTAGGGCCAAATCTAGTCTGGCTTTGATCGTGAACTTCTGCATCTCCGTGAATAGCTGCAAAAGGTATTTTTTTGAGCTGTACAGTATAGACTTTACCGTTTAAGACACCCGGTGCCAGGTAAAAATTTCCAGCCACGTTCAACAGCGCATAATCTTTTCCATAACCTAGAGATTTTGCAAACAGTAAACTATACGCTCCAGCCGTAAAAACAACGACCTTAGCGAAAATCACTTCTCTATCAGTCTGGAGCTGGTAGAGATCTCCTTCTTTTTTGATACTCTTGACCTTGGTCCCCATCATTAAATCAATCGATTTGTTGGAGCCGTTAATTGAATTTTGCAGAAAAGATTGGGCTAGCTTCTGAAAATCTATTGTGTAACCTTCTTCAGTAAATAAAGCCTGAATCTCTTCATCAGGTGCTCTATTTTTAACTACCTGAGGCTCAAGTAATCCTATTTCGTCTTTTGTAATCAATTTTAAGTCGGGAAATAGCAATTTAAATTCTTTGGCTCTTTCTCTAATTTCCTCAGTTTGTTCTTTTCCTCTAGCCAACACCATTTTGTGATATTTGCTATAAGTTTCTTGCTGAGGATCGTTTTTCAAAAGATAATTTCTTACTAGGCTGGCAGCTCTATTAACTTTTTGAGCTTTTTCCAATGTATAGTTGGTTTCTATATCTCCAAAATGAAGCGTTTGGCTATTGCTCGTTTTATAAGAAGTGACTAAAGCAACTTCTTGATTTTTTTCGATCAAAGCAATGCGGTTTATGTTGGTATAATTGCTTAAGCTGTATAGTAAAGCAGTTCCATAAATTCCACCTCCAACGATGGCTACTTCATAAATGCTGTTCTCGGATTGCATAGGTTTTCCCAAATGTAACGAAAAATGATAAATTATCAGCACCAGACTAGAGCACAAGTTGTCAACCAGGCTCTGCCGTAATGAGTTGGAACCAACATTGGGCACAGCGAGGTAGGTGGAGGGAAGCAGTAATGCTTCACCCCTCTCATGCATAGGAGCTGGGCTGCTCGAGAGCGTAACCCTCTTTCATTACTCTAGCAGAATTAAAATTATCTCAAATGAGGCTGAAGGCTAATTAATTGGTTCCCAGGCAAAGAAGGTCTCAATAATTTTGTCTCCGACTTGATTAATTTGCCGCTGTAAGTCGTTCAGAAATTCATGCAGACCATTTTGAATGATTTCCTCAATGGTCAGATAGTCCAGCTCGGAACGTAATCGGCCTAAAGAGCGTTCCGCAGGGCTTCTCCAGGTTCCTGCAGGTGTACCTGTAATTTGATGGAGCGATTTTTCTGCTTCCAGCAAACAAAATTGAATGGAGCGTGGAAACTCTCGATCCAAGATCAGAAACTCAGCAACTCCTGTAGATGTAATCCGATGTTGAAGGCGTTTGCGGTACATCTCGTAGGCACTGGCAGATTTAAGTAAAGCCATCCATCCAATTTCCGAATCGAGCGTGTTGCCAACGTCTTCACTAGAGGAGCTTGCGTTGGCGCTCCCGACATAAGCAAACTCGCGTGGCAGAAGCATGAAATACTTGATATCGAGGATGCGACTGGTCTTATCGACTCGCTCCACCATTCGACCCATTTGGCCAAAGTGCCAACCTTCATTGTGAGACATTGTGGCATCCATCACACCAGCAAACAGGTGGCTAGCCATTTTGACTTCAGTAAAAAATTCATGCAGCGCGGATAGAGACTGTCCTGGCTCTGCTTCTTTAACCATGAAATAGAAGCCATTAACCTGTTGCCACATTTCCCGAGAAATGAATTGTCTGATGCTGCGAGCATTTTCCCGAGCTGCCTGGAGGCACGAAACAATCGAGTTAGGACAGTCTTTGTCGAAGCTGAGAAACTGAATAACGTTTTCTGCAGTTGCCTCACCGTAGCGTTCTTGAAACAATGGCAGGTCACCTGTCGTCACCACCAACGGCTCCCACTGCTGCCCTATGTCTGTGTGGGAGTCAAGCATGAGATTGAGATTAACATCGACAAAGCGGGCAACATTATCTGCCCGTTCAACATAGCGGTTGAGCCAGTAAATTGATTCGGCTACGCGACTGAGCATCAGCCTAAATTTCTCCTCAGAACGTGAGTACCCAAGTATCCTTGCTCCCCCCGCCTTGGGAGGAGTTAACTACTAAAGAGCCTTTTTTCAGAGCGACGCGGGTTAAGCCTCCTGGATGGACATAGATATCCTCGCCATAGAGAATGTAAGGTCTTAAGTCTACATGACGACCCTCGAAGTGGTCATTTACCAAGGTGGGAACCCGAGACAAGCTAAGGGTAGGCTGGGCTATATAGCTACGGGGATTGGCTTTGATCCGCTGCGCAAAATCTTCTCGTTCTTCAACAGAAGCAGAGGGACCAACTAACATACCCACGCCTCCATATCCACCTGCTGGTTTGACCACGAGCTTGTCGAGATTGGCTAAAACATGGTTCTGCTGCTGCTGATCCCAGCACAAGTAGGTTTCGACATTCGGCAAAATGGCGTCTTCATCGAGATAATAGCGAATCATCTCGGGCACGTAGGCATAGATAACTTTGTCATCCGCGATCCCGGTGCCGAAGGCATTGGCGATCGCCACTCGACCCGCCCGATAGACCTCCATCAACCCAGGAATGCCGGACTCGGAGTCATAATCGAAGACCGTGGGGTCAAGCTGGTAATCGTCGATCCGTCGGTAGACCACATCCACCCGTTGCAGACCTTTGGTGGTACGCATTTTTAAATAACCATCAGTCACCACCAGGTCTCGGCTCTCGACAAGTTCTACCCCCATCTGCTGAGCAAGGAACGAGTGCTCAAAGTAAGCAGAATTATGGATTCCTGTAGTCAGAACCACTACGGTGGGCTCCGGCAACTGGGCAGGCGTCACATCCAGTAGAGTTTCGAGCAAATGGCTTGGGTAATCATCTACCGGCTGAATCCCCAAGGTCCTAAACAGCTCTGGAAGTAAGGATTCAGGTCTGGGAGCAACAGATGGCATCATGTAGTAGTCTAGCTATA
>CAXUIG010000287.1:0-8186 GCA_964250845.1 uncultured bacterium
AGCGGGATGGGAAATTGGGTCAGCAGCCTGGATGAGATCACACGTTGAAGTACAGGGGCTAGAGCACGAGGGTTTTCAGTAGCAGATAGAAAGATCCGTATCTATTTCTTCTCCCGACATCTCAAACAAATTGCAATCAATCAGAAGAGGAATAAAATCATGGACGCTGAATTCAAGGTTGGTGACTTTGTATTAATCGATTGCAGCCGCGAACCAAAATTCGGTGTTAAAGCTCACATAGGTGAAATCATCGTGATTTACGGTTGGCCTTCCGTCTCCCCGGATAAATACGGCTGCGCCTATGAATCGGACTTGCCTAACATGACAGTTTCGGTTTGGTGTCGCGCCGACCAAATTAAGTTACGGCAACTTGAGAAGTGATATTAGCTCCCAGATGTAGTCTGTCATTTCCTTTAACTATTAGTACAAAAATCAGGATTTTTACAGATGAATAAAGAGATTGGTGCGACTGAATGTGGACGGGATTGGGGTGCAATTATTCCAATTTTTCTCGACGATTATGGCCTCGACCCCTATGAAATGCGCGTTTATATCCGGTTAGCTCGCCGCGCCGGGATGGGTGGCCAATGTTGGGAATCAATCAGCAAAATGGCTTCTTCTTGCCGGATGAGCGATCGCAAACTAAAGGACTGCCTGGCACTACTAATCGCAGCGAATCTGATCAAACAGATCAAGCGCTCTGGATTTACCGATGTGTACTCCCTTTTACCAGAAAGTCATTGGGTCCCACCAGTACAGTTGGACTCACTATTGAGTTGTGTCACTCCCTCTCGCCGTCACTCAAATAACAAACGTCAGAACACCCCTGAACCAGAAATTGCTAAGCAGGGGAGGTATGTGGCACCTGGGTATTCAGTACCTACCCCCCAGGTACTCAGCACCTCGGTAGGGAGGTATTCAGTACCTACCCCCCAGGCACCAGGCACCTCGGTAGAGAGGTATGCAGCACCTGGGGGGCAGGCACCAGGCACCTACAAAGGAATCCCTTTAAGAAATCCCATTGAAGATTTCCCAGAAGATACCCCCCTTACCCCCCAAGCAGAAAAACCGCGAGGGTGCGTTGAGCCGGAAACTCTAAACAAATCAGTCCCCGGAATTAACCAATGCCGCCCCACTTCGGTTCTAGACACGCTCGACGACTCCCAAGCTTATACAGTCCCGGTTGAGGTCGTAGGTTCCTTAGCCCCCAGCGCCGCTCTTGAAAAACATTCCGCCACAGGGCACCACCCGCTCGACGACAAGTTGAGCGAATTGATGGAGCGTTACAACCGAGGCGAGATTGGTAGACTCCCAGAAGCCGAACTCAGGATGCTGGCTGGGGTAGTTATCGGGGACACGGTTAAGCTGTATCGCCGCAGTGGAAAGGTTTTGAGCAGCGATCCGTTTGACATTAACCGGCAGTTGCTTCAGTTCATTGCCGTGCGTGACAAGCAAGATTTTGTGTATGGAACTCGGCTAATCGCGGCGATGGAGCGCACCCCCTCTCGCTGGGGGGAGTTGGTCGAACTAGTGGCGGCTTGGCAGATGGGTGATGTACACGCGATTCCCACTGCCGCCAAGCAGATAGCACTGCACTCAAGACTGCAACAAAGCAAACAAAGCACGTTTGAAGCGATCAAGGATTTGTAAACCTATGAGCATTGATAAACAAGTTTTTGTAGACCTGATTGGCGAGCTGGAAACGTACTACAAGCGAGAGTTTACACCGTTCGTTAAGCGCGTCTGGTATAAACACCTGAGTGATGTGCTCACTACCGTTGAATTCCAACGTGCTGTGGAACAGGCTCTAGTCGCCAAAGAATTTATGCCGACGCCGCAGCAACTTGTTGAGGCAATTAAGGGCGACTCAACGACGCAGGCTAATGAGCGAGTGGGAGCTATGTGTCTTCGCTGCCTCCAGGGGGGAATATGGCGTTGCCGACAGTCTGACGGCTCAGGGGAAATTCGCTTTGCGTGCAGTTGGTGGGGTAAGCGAGTTGGGCCGGATCAATCAGGATGATCTGCGTTGGGCTAAAAAGGAATTCATCAGTGCCTGGAAGGGATGGCTCCCTGCTACTAGTCAAGCTTTGCCTCCGGCACCAGAGCCCTCTGGACTCCCGTCAAGTATTGATTCTGAACTGGCAGAGCAAATGCAAGCGTTAACTCAAAAACTATCACTCAACCACAGAATCAGCAAGAAATCACCACCAGCAATTGGATGAAGTTGCCTGTTCTGGTCAACCAACAGTGCTCTGACGAAGAGTGAAGTCTGCAATCCAAAAGTGCCATTCCTTACTGCCATTGTTTTGAGAACAGCCATGAGCGATACCCTATTCGACATCAGCCAATATCAGTCTCCTACTCACATCAGCTACAACCCTGACTCTTTGAGATGCAACTGGCACTGAAGATAGCTTGGGAACAGCCTGACCGGGAGCTAGATTTGGGCGCTAACTCCCAGGAACCAGATCGTGATGCACCGACTGGGTGGCAGAGTGCAGATGAGTTCACTCTCACACTGCAATCCGGGCAGACCGTTGAGGTGACGTTTGTGCCATGTCTGGTTGGCTTAAGCCGGATGCATGAGTTCAGTTTTACTGGTCCTGTCAGCACCACAGGATTTAAGTCCCATTTCGTTTTAGCGCTCGAGGCGGAGGAGTTTCCTCACCCCCGCGATTATGCCCAGGCTTATGCCGAAGAAATATTTGCTCGGTTCGAGGCGGGACAACAGCAACAGGCCAAGAGCAAAAAGAGATCGCGCCCAATGGCAGAAGCACAAACCCCGCAGCCCCAGGCGACCGACAACGACAGTTTTCGGCAGGAAACCACTATGGCAGCAGATGAAACGGATGTATTGAATTATCCCAGAGTCGAGGTGGTCGAGGAGCTGTCGCCAGAAGAAGCGGCTGACCGTTCTCGGTTGGAGTTGAAGGTAGAGAGGGCTTTCTATGAATCGGGAAAAGCATTGGTAGAACTGCGTTCCAGGCGGCTTTATCGGTCAACGCACAAGTCCTTCGACCAGTACTGTCGTGATCGTTTTGGGTTTCAACGTCGTCATTGCTATCGATTGATTGATGCTGTTGCTGTTGTGGAAAATTTGTGTCCCAATGGGACACATCAGAAACTGGAAACCAATGGGACACAGCCCCTGCCAACAAATGAACGCCAAGTACGTGAACTTATTGGTCTAGAACCAGATGAGCAGCGTCATATCTGGCAGCAGGCAGTCTCAAAAGCTGGTGGCAAAGTTCCTTCTAGTCGGGTTGTGAAGGAGATTGTAGAGCGTCTGAAGGAACGGGATACCACCCCACCCCAAATCCCCTTCCGAAAAGGAGACGTGGTATTGATTCGCGGACTGGGGAATCCAGAATTGAAGAAGTATGATGGACAGTGGGCTCTAGCGCTAGCAATTAATGAGTACAGTATCACAATTGGCTTGGATGCCAAGGATATCCCTGTGAAACCACAATTTTTAGAACCAGTTGAACCAAAATATTGGGCCGATATCAAAGCTGTGAATGAACGGATTACACGGCTGAAGCAGTATGAGATTGACCCGATGGAGTCAGCAGGGCTGGAGGTATTGAGACGGCGTACCTGTTTTACCCCAAAGCAGATCACGTTGTTAGAGCGGATGGAAAATGACTACGGTGTTATTTGAAAAATCCAAGCACCGTGAAAGAGCACGCTCTCTTGCGATGGCAGTTGTCTTGACGGCAGTTCGCTCTTCTCCAGAGTGCTTCGCTTTCAGCACTTTGGCTCTCTCGACTGGGGCATGATTAAGCAGTGACGGAGCATGTCTATGGCTGTGGCTTCTTCGGCAAAAAAGTCTTTTGAGCGGACTCTCAGCGGATTTCCACGTTGAATTTTCCAACCTTCAGAGGCTTTGACTCGACTTTGGAGGTAGTTTGTTGTGCCAGGGGGTCAGAATTGGCAACAGAATTTTTTCCCGCCTTGGCAGTCGCCGTTTCTACTGTCTGGGGGATTTTGTCCTCCGATGCAGCAGAAGACTCGCTTGTTACCAAGGATTGCTCTGTTGCTGCTGTCTGGACTTGAGCCACACGGAATTGTTTCGGTTGCTCCACCTGTTTAGACGCCTGGCGCTCGAACACCTGAATATTCGGCTCTTCCAGGATAAACCCATCGGCGGTAGCGGCGCCCAACTTCCCAGAAAGAGCGGCGACCCATTGCCCATAGCTGCTGTTGGCAGCTTTCTTGCTTAGCGTAACCGTTCAGGGGGGGGGTAAAAAAGTTTCCGCTATGAAATCACATGTAATCAGTACGAAAACCAGCCTAGATTTAATTTTTCCTAGATAATTGTGAGTAGTTAAAACTGCTATACTGGTTTGCCAATTGTCTAATAGACATTTTAGGGAGGCTGTTTATATGTGCATAAGTTCTAAAGCTTTTGCTTAGCAAGGTTTTGAAGTTCATGCGCATGACGTACCCCCTAGATTTTTCCCGGACATTAAGCTCTGGCCGTGTATTGAAGATCACGCGAGAGCGCCTAGAATGACCTAGTTGACGGCCAGAGCTTAATGTCTGGTTTTTTTGTAACCCCCCCCGTGAACGGTTACTGCTTAGCCCATAGCTTTGGCTTCACTGATATTTGGAAGATTTGGTTAGAGCAGTCGATCTTGAAGTGACAGCGCCCGTTCGCCTGGATAACCTGGGGCAGGGTGTTAATTTTTATCGTCAGTTCTAATTTCCCGCTCACAGATGTGATGTCCTCCCAGTTAATAGTTTCAATGTTTTTTGCTGCTTGCTGTTGACCTTGAGGCGGCGACGCAGGCCGAGCCAACTTGTTGCTGCCGTTGCAGAAATGTTGAAGGTTCCAGTCGCGGCAGTTTTTCTAGTCGCGGCGGATGGGGGAATGGTCCTGCTGCTTCTACAATCTTCAGAGCGCCATCGACTAATTGGGCTTTGAGCTGCCAGAATGATTCATCGGGCGCAGGTGCATCCGACCAACTGACGGGGAGGAGTCGCGATCGCCAGTTGTGACTATTGACTTTACCTGGAGCAGCATTGCGCCAAATCTGGAGCTGTCCATCTTCAACCCAGTCGCCTTGAAGAACAAACTGCCGGTCGCCCAGCGACGGCTTGTCCACGAACGTCACGATCTGAAAAGCTAGCTGGAAAGCGTCGGAGTGTGGGATATACCCGGTGAGCAAACCAAAGAGCCTTGATATTTGTCCTGATATTTTTGCTGGACTTTACCCGAGCCGAAAGCTAAATAGTGTTCTGCTCCGGTATCGAGTATTTTAGTGCCATCAGCAGCTACTACGAGGATGCCAACAAGTTCGCCGATCGCCTGATAAAAGTGTTGCGCCTCAGCCATACCGTCTCGATTAATGTGTAATGTAACTAATGATAGCAAAAGTGGGTATGACCGAAGCTTAATTCTGAAGAGTGTTAGTATCTGAAGCTATGCATAATGACCATTGCTGGTCACAACTAATCTGTTTTCAGCCTCCGATTCATTTGTTGCCGGATTCACAACAGCATCAGGAGCAAATATTTTAGTTTCTACTTCGCTCTGGTTGGTATCAACGCTAGCCGGAGCAACCCATAAGTCGAATTGTAAAGCTTCGTCAAGGAGAGAAAGAGCGATTTCTGCTTTGGGTTTGGCAATGCGGCAGTCTTTCACCAGACTCATGTAAGTAAGTGGGCGGGGAAATTTATAAGTATGTAACGAGAAGTTAAGCAGAGGAATTAGAGTTAAATTTTACACGCTGCGTACTGTAGTTTCCTCTTTCTCCCCTAGCTTTAACGCCATCAATTACGGCGTAAGCAAGGTCTAATTCATCATTAAATATTTGTCCACATAGTTCATCTTTCTTAAGGTGTTGCCACTCCAATTCAATTGGGTTCATTTCCGAGCAATATTTGGGCAAAAAGAAGATGTACAAACCCATGTGTTCCCACGAGGACCATAACTGCTGCACTTCTTTACATCGGTGTATTGGCCCGTTGTCCTGTACAATTACCCTGGTGCGTCCTGTCTTTTCAGCTTCTTGCGCTTCAAGTTCCATCATCTGGATGTAAGACTTGCGATCAACACCACCAATAACCAGACCATAAACAAAACGTAATTATTGGTTGAAGAAACCCAATAATGCTTAATCTACGACCCCGACGCGAAGGTTTGTTCTAAACGTTTTTGCTCGCCTCGTTGATAATAGGTGTAACCAGGTTCGCTCCACGCACAAAACCCTGATTCATCCAAATACTTTAGGTCTATTTCTCTCTTTTGCAGCAGCCAGTTCCAACATATCTAGGACGGAAGAGCTTTATTTGTCTGACTTTTGGGTCTTGCTTTCCTTTATGGCTTTTAAAAAGCTCGTTTCCAAATGACCCCCTTTTTTTGAGTACCCGTCTTAATCTGTCGGGACTCAGTTTAACAGTAACCGTTCAGGGGGGGGGTAAAAAAGTTTACGCTATGAAATCACATGTAATCAGTACGAAAACCAGCCTAGATTTAATTTTTCCTAGATAATTGTGAGTAGTTAAAACTGCTATACTGGTTTGCCAATTGTCTAATAGACATTTTAGGGAGGCTGTTTATATGTGCATAAGTTCTAAAGCTTTTGCTTAGCAAGGTTTTGAAGTTCATGCGCATGACGTACCCCCTAGATTTTTCCCGGACATTAAGCTCTGGCCGTGTATTGAAGATCACGCGAGAGCGCCTAGAATGACCTAGTTGACGGCCAGAGCTTAATGTCTGGTTTTTTTGTAACCCCCCCCGTGAACGGTTACGATATGTCGTAGTTGCTTAACAGTCTCTATATCAACTTATCCTCACGAAATTGGTTTAACTTTATCATATTTTTATAGACAATTTTAGCAGATGAGGGATGCTTTTATTTTTATCCTTCCCGAGTTTTTTACTTTTGGGGTCTAAAGTTAAGCCAATACCTGCTTAGGCTTGTACCCCTTTCTTACGCGGGTGAGAGCAGTCAGCTTCAACTGTAGCGTTAATCCTGGCGCTGCAATTGGCAAGGCTGGGATTTATAGTGTCCGGGTATTGTGCTTCGCACAAACTCGCACAAAAACTATGGCTACGCCTATAAAGAAGTCGTGGTTTATTCGCCATGCCTGAAATTAGGAACCGACAGGATAACCATTATGCTGATGTGAAGGATTGATGCATGAATAACGTAATTAGACAAGACCCAACTCAGTCCAAGTCAATCAAAAAGAGAGCGACTATGGCTGGACTCGCATTAAGTTTTTGCACGAACCTATTTGTCCAATCGGCATCTGCCGCACCTGAGACAGCCCCTAGATTTTTCCCGGACATTAAGCTCTGGCCGTGTATTGAAGATCACGCGAGAGCGCCTAGAATGACCTAGTTGACGGCCAGAGCTTAATGTCTGGTTTTTTTGTAACCCGCAGTGCCGACAACTTCGTTGATTCCATCGGCGTCAATACTCACCTGTTTTACGACGATTCCGTCTACTACCAGAAGTACAACGAAATCATCAAGCCTAAATTACTGGATTTGGGTGTTCGCCACATCCGTGATACTGGTACTCTCAACCTTAATGGCTATCTTGATCGGCTTAAAGAGTTAAGTACTTTAGGTATCCACAGCACTTTGATCTTTGACCCGCGTAATACCACTTCTCAAAACGCAGTTCCTCTACTCAAACAAATTGGTGCAGGCGTGGTAGAGGCAGCTCAAGGACCGAACGAGTATGATTTAAGTGGTGACAGCAACTGGGTAAATACATTGCGCACTTACCAGCGACAACTCTACCAAAGAATTAAAGGCGACAGCGCTACATCAAGTCTCCAAGTTTTCGGCCCAACGCTAACATCGTCATCAGCATTCAACTCGGTTGGTGATTTGAGTAATTTTATTGATTACGGCGCTATGAACAACTACTATTCGGGGAGAAATCCGGGAACTAGTGGTTGGGGGGACAACGGGTACGGGAGCTTAACTGCAAATGTACAGCTTGTCCAGATCATAAGCGCTTCGAAGCCGGTGCTCTCAACTGAAGCCGGATATCATAACGTGGTGGATACCACGGATGGGCAAAGAGGTGTTCCAGAGGACGTTGCTGGGAAATATATACCCCGGATGTGCCTAGAACAGTTTAATTATGGTATTCCCCGGACTTTTATTTACTGGAGTTTAGACTAAAGGCGAGCGAGCGCAAAGCTTGCTATACGAGTATAAA
>CAXUIG010000288.1:0-8029 GCA_964250845.1 uncultured bacterium
CCCCACTTTGTCTCGTGGGTGGAGATGTTTCCTTTCCAACCAATCGTAGAGAGTGCTCGGGGAACAATCGACAAGTTTGGCTATCGAGCGCTTGCTGATACCTTTGTTTAGATAGCCACGAATTTCTACTTCTCTCGTGTCCAGTTTCAAATGTGTTGATTGTCGTCCTTTGGGTCTTCCTAAGGTTTTTCCCTCGGCTTTGCGTTTGGCGAGGGCTTCGGTTGTTCTCAGTACAATTAATTCCCGCTCGATTTCTGCTGCTAAACCCAAAACTGTTGCTGTGATTCGGCTTTGCATTGAATCATCGAGAACCATTCCTTGTTTGGCGATATGGACGTTGATTCCCCGACGCACGCAGCACTCCAGAATTTCTAGGACTTGTAGGGTGGAGCGTGCCATCCGACTGACTTCTGAAAAAATTACTATATCTCCACCCTGCGCTGTTTCCGTCAGTAGTAGTCCCACTCCTCGTGACTCCCATTTCTCCCGTCCAGAAACGGTATCCTCTATAAACTGGATCGGACTCAAAGCGTGTACGTTGGCATATTCTAAAATGCCATGTCGTTGATTATGTAGGTCTTGGTGTTCGGTGGATACTCTCAAATAAGCATAAATAACCATAGATCCACTCGCTGTCGGTTTAAACCGCGATTTGTATTTAATCGAACGTATATAGTTCAAATTAAACCACAAATAGTGGATATATGTGTCCAGCTTAAAAGCTGGTTTGGTTTGGACACTATTGGGGCTGTTTTTCTACAACTGCCCACTCGTCAAGGCTTTGCGGCTATTTGCAGTTAATGTGGTTTATTTGCAGTTAATGTGGTTTGTTTGCAGTTAATGTGGTTTCATTTGCAGCGTTTGTGGTTTTGAAACCCCCTTTATTTGCAGATAATGTGGTTTCAAAATCGGCTTGTTTGCGGTTTGAAGCGTTTATGTTTGCAGTTCGCTACAATTACGGCTGTAACTGGTAATCGCTGCTACTTCTTCAGTGGGTCTGCCACAGGCCAGTAACCAAATGATTTGGTAGTGGGAACGCTCAACTGGCTCTTTAGCCTGACGATAACGCTTTTCCAGTTCGTCCAGGCTCAGGTGAGGGGCTATGGTAATCCGTTTGGGCATACAGCAACACACAGGCGGGAGACGGCTCCCTCCATTATACTATGGCCATTCCAGCCGAATTGTTATTACAAATAACGGAACGAATTCGATAGAACCAAATCTGGTCATAGTAGTCGCGTTGTGCCTTGAGGGAAGCAAAGCAAGGTTGTGGATCTTGGGGCAGCAAGGGAACGCAGTGCAGCAGAGGTCGCCCTTTGTGTAGCACGCCTTGCAACCAACGTAATCCCATCAAGAGAATAGCTAATGCCGCGACGCCAATGGGGATCTACTTGTTGTCGCAAGCCCGCCAGTTGCACTGCCATGCCTTGGGTGGTGGCAAACAGAATCGCGATCGCCGCAACTAAATAAAGGCGTTCTAGAGCAGCGGCAGAGCGCAAGCGAGAGTCTTCCAACTCAAACGCCCCGGACTTGCTATTCCATTAATAATTCTTCCACGCGGAACCTCAAAGCGTATTGCCAGAGGGTCTGCTTGCCTCGGCGGTTCATCGGTGATCACTGCCCACGATTCCTTTGCCCCCTGCACGGTTGCCAAGACCAAGTTACAGCGATGCACACCATCGAGCCACAAGCCCACATTCTGGTACAGTCGGGCTTCTCCCAAGGGCGGATAGAGCGCACCCACTAGGGTCGGATAGCGTCGAGACGTATGGATGAGGACATCGCACGGTAAGCGTAAACAGTAGTGCCAGCGACTGCCGCGTAACCATTTCATCAACTCGTGATTGGCTTTCGCCTCGGTTTTTTCACAGCATCACATCCGGATGATGCCGCAACAGCGACCGAGCACGGCGCAATAACGGCTGATACTCGCCAAAAGCAACGGTGGCACAAACACGTTCGCGCCACCCGCCACAACAACGGTATTGCCCGTCCTATTCACACCACTGACAGGTGAATCATGCTTTCTTCGGTCCCACAATACCGTCGTGTCCAAGGCTAAATATAATCGCTGCTGCTTCCACCCACTTAGGGCTGCCAGCACTAACGGCAGGTAGAGCGCCATCACCGCAATCCGCCCATTCTCCATAAATCTCTGCTTTTCTCCGCTCAATGCGAAAGCGCTTTCGTTGCTCGACTCGGCACATACGGCTCCCACACCGATAGGCTCAACTGTCCGCTACAGAGTAGCGCACTCACCATCCAGGCAAGCGCTTTCAGGTGGCGAAGATCACTCGCGCGGCTGTGTTGACGCAAACGAGCCAATAGTTGAAGATACAGATGGGTAGAGGTTGACATGGCATTCGGCTTTTGTGTGGTAACTCTAGCCTTTCATATCTCTCTACCCTTTTTCTTAATCCCGACCGTCATTGCCTTTCACCCACTTCTGTCAGGCAGACAGCTGTATTCCTCTTAACTGAAAGACCCGCAGTTGGCGGTTTAAACCATAACCTGTCCGAAGCGGTCAACTTATGCTTAAAACCACACAAACCCAAATAAATCTAACTATAGCAGTCCTAAACTTAACTTAGTCCGAGTTTAGTCCGATATAAGATATTGATTACATATCTTATATCAAGCCCCTTGACTACTGTAGCGCAACGAGCTACGGTAGAATGATGATTCAGTCATTCCGACACAAAGGGTTAGAAGCCTTCTTTTGCAGAGGAGCCACGTCCGGTATCCAGCCGGATCATGTCAAACGACTCCGGTTGCAACTGGCGATTTTGGATACCGCCCAGAATCTTCAAGACGTTGCGCTTCCAGGCTTTGGACTGCATCCATTAAAAGGAAAGGCCAAAGGCCGATGGTCAATCAAGGTCAATGGAAATTGGCGGCTAACGTTTGAGTTTGTTGAAAGTGATGTTTTTCTTCTGGACTATGAGGATTACCACTGATGAGAATGCACAATCCCCCCCATCCCGGCGAAGTCATTGACGGCATTTATCTGGAGCCGTTTAACGTTAGCATCCGAACCATGGCGACTCGGTTAGGCGTTAGTCCATCAACCTTTGGCCGGGTCGTGTCTGGCAAAAATGCAGTCAGTCCCGACATGGCGATTCGGTTGTCGAAGGTTTTAGGGCGATCGCCTGAGAGTTGGCTTCAGATGCAAATGAATTACGATCTGTGGATGGCTCAACAGCAAAATCCGCACGATGAGCTAGCGGCTTACGAGTTTGCCCCGTAGCGTAATAGAGGGGGTGAGCGGGTAAGAGTTGAGGGTCGGGCAGCAATTAGGCCCAATGCTAGTGAAGCTGTCATGAAGTGCAAACTAGACTGTCTAGTTCCAGTAAGTGCAAAAGTTTTAACGAATTTACGTCATTTTAGCCTTCAGTGTTGACAACTCCTCAAGCAACCCCTGCGGTAGTCCATTGACCAGCGCCGCCAACAAACGCCCTCTTGTCTCGATGGAAGTTGCAGCAAGGCTAGGCTGGAACACTCGCCACCCATATGGTTGGAGGCAATCTAATCCGGCTAAAAATCCGAACTCAGTATAGACGCGGGTTTCAACCACTTATCCGACCAGAAAGATTTTCAGGCCACAAGGAGCTCATGTGTAAGCCATGTCTCCTACCCCAGTTTAGGAAACCGATGGCGCTAAAAGTTGAACCGTTACCCGTCCCCTCAACCGCTTGCCCCCTCCGCCACCCCCCTGAACTCAAGAGAGCAGCCCTTGAGGTAATCCACTCACCAGCGCTGCTATCAAACGCCCTCTCGTTTCAATCGAGGTGGCAGTTAGAATCGCCTGGAATACCCGCCACTCATAGGGTTGGAGGCAATCTAATCCGGCCAAAAAGCAAAATTCAGTACAGACATCAAGCATCCAAGTGCTTCTGTTCTAGCCATTCGAGCAGTTGAAGTTGAGTTGGCGTAAAGCACTTAGAACGCTGCAAGAACTCAAGAATCGCGTACTCTACTGGCTCCAACTCAAATTGAACCAATGCGGCTATGCGCTGGCTCACCGCCTTGATATCTGCCGTATATTCGTCCTCAATCATGCGTCAACTCTTCCGGCTTGCACTGCTGTTTATCCCTGGCAATGCTAATCCGCACTGCGTATGAGAAACTGCCGAAGTGCTCAACGATGGCCCACATGCCGTTAAATGGGTGTAGGGGTGATCGCTTGAGCGCCTTGATTTCAATTACGTCACCTGCTCGGAACTCTGGGTGTGTAGGGTTTTTCTCCTTCACCCCCTCGGCAATACCCATACCCTGATGACGGAGTACCGCATCTTTGACGCAAGCGTCCGCTGGGAACTCTATCACCGTTGCTTACTACAGCTTCAGACCAAACTTGTCGCTGCTCATCCGGTTTTAGCTTAGTGAGGGGTCGGACTTGCCGTTCATTGGTCGGCAGGATTTGTCCGCCATTGGCGGACAAATTATCTACTACGGATGCGGAATCAATCAGCTGATACGAGTGAGAACGTTGAAACCCAAACCGCTGGAGGCAGTAATCCTCCTCGGTACGGTGGGTTGACCTGAAAAGCCGTCTAGAGCGTAATTCACGCAGAGCTGATCCTGCCTGATAAAAGGCTCTCTCGACCTTCAACTCCAACCGCTGACGGTCAGCCGCTTCTTCTGGCGACAGCTCCTCGACTACCTCAACAAAAGTGTTTTTGGGTACATCCGCGTGGGTTTCTGGCATAGCGTTTGACAGCAGAGAATTGTCGTTATCGGCTGTCCGTTCTTGTGGCGCTTTGGCAATGTCTGCTGAGCGCGACGGCTTTTTGTTTTTGGCCAAGTCCTGCTTGTCCTTTACCTGGGTGATTAGCTTTTCGGCATAAGCCTGAGCATAATCGCGGGGGTGCGGGAACTGAAGAGCCTCCGCCGCTAAAACGAAATGCGACTTAAATCCCGTGGGGCTGACAGGACCAGTAAAACTGAACTCATGCATCCGGCGCTTACCCACAAGACATGGCACAAACGTCACCTCAACATCATGCCCGGAGTGCAGTGTGAGAGTAAACTCAGCTGCACTCTGCCACTCAGTCGGTGCATCACCATCTGGTTCCTGGGAGTTAGCGCCCAAATCTAGCTCCCGGTCAAGGCGCTGGAGCGCCAATTCGCAATTCGCAATTCGTAATTCGCAGTTATAAAAGTCTAATTTATGAATTACACAAGATTTGATGAATACAGGTCTTTAATTGCGAATTGCGAACTGCGAATTGCGAATTGTTTTGGTCAGGCTGCTCCCAAGCCGGATCAGTGCCAGTTGCATCTCTCCAGTCGGGGCTGTAGCTCGTGTGAGCTTGAGACTGATATTGGCTGATGTCGAAAAGGGTGTCGCTCATAGCTGTTCTCAAAATAATGGCAGTAAGGGCTGGCCGTGAATAACAGGGAATTATTCCGGCACTGGAATCTTAAGCAATTCGGCTATAGTGCTTAAAGCCTGCTTTTTAGCCGAGGAAATTAGTAGAGATTAGTTAACAAATGAAGAGCGCTTTAATGTCGCCTAACAGCCAAATTTCGCAGACGGCTAAACGTCCCATCAAAAAGTAGCTTTACCGTTCCCGTTGGGCCATTACGGTGTTTGGTACAAGAAATTTCCATTACCCCACGGTCGGGGGTCGCGCCGATTGTAATACTCATCCCGATAGGGGAAGAGAATCACATCTGCATCTTCTTCTATCCGCCCACTGTCTCTCAGATCAGATTGCAACGGACGTTTATTACTGCGGTCTTCCACTCCACGGTTTAATTGGGACAGCAACATAACGGGAACTTGACACTCTCGCGCCAATAGCTTTAGTTGTCGCGTTACTTCGCCTAACTTCTGTACAAGGCGATGATCACCGCCATCAACCAAGAGCTGTAGGTAGTCAATCACAACTAACTTCAAGCCACCGTGTTGGGTGATAACTGAACGCACCTTTGATTTAATTTCCTGGAGGCTAGGGCATGCGGTATCATCAATCAGCACCTTTACGTGGCTAAGCACATCCATTGCCTGTACTACGCGCGACCATTCAGCAGTGGAGAGCATTCCAAGCCTAAGCTTATCCCCTTCAATCTCGGCCAAGTTGGAAAGGTATCGTCTGACGATTGACTGCTTCGACATTTCCAAAGAGAAAATCAATGTGGGGGCTTGATGAATATCAGCAATTTGGTAAGCGATGCTACACGCTAATAAACTTTTTCCAATCGACGGTCTAGCACCAACAATAATCAAATCTTCTGGGTAGAACCCGCCAGCTAACAAGTTATCCAAGTCGTAAAACCCACAGGAGATCGCAGGGATTTCGCCGCTCACAGAAAGTTGTTCCATCTGCTGAAACAACCCAACAGAAATATCCGAAATCTCTTCTGGGCGATTGGTTGCGCGTTGAAGTGGTCGTAGGGCAAATATTTTCTGCTCAGCCGCATCCAGCCGTTGGTCTAATGCTTCGCTTTGATTATACCCGAGGTGACTGACTTCATTGGCGACCGAAATCATCCGCCGTGACACCGCTTTGTCAGCGACAATCTGTGCCAGGAAATCGATGTTAACCGCTGAAACTGTGCGGTCAACCAACTGCGCCATTTTCACTCTGCCGCCAACAGTCTCAAGCAGTTTGTGGTCAGAAAGCCAGCTTGTCACCGTCTGGAGGTCTACTGGTCGGCTTGCTTGATGGAGTGCCTTGGCAGCGGCGTAAATATCCCGGTGGGCATTGATGTAGAACGAATCGGGCTCCAGAATATCGAGCACCCGTAACAAGGCATCTGGGTCAATCAGGATGCCGCCCAGCACTGCCTCTTCTGCCTCAATGTTTTGGGGCGGTAGACCAATCCCAGCAGGACTCGGAGTGAAATCAAGGATTTGTGCGTTCATCAAAATTCCTCCGAGGTGGATCGAAACATTTCAGTCGCCAATGAATGAATTGACTGGATGCCGCGCCCAGGTAAAAGGTCTGTGACATCACCACCAGCACCTTGGGGCAAAGCTTTAGCATCCGGTGTAGTCGGCAAGGCCACATCAACAGATGGAGCGCTCCAAGCAATCCATGCGGTGACAAACTCTTTTTTGACCCAACGCTCCTCTTCTGATTTGATTCGCCGTAGTGCAGTCATTCCTCCGACCGCACGCAGGGCTTCTTGGGCTTGAGGAGTCAGACTGTCAACTAGGCGGTAATCACCTGTCAGGGAGGCTGACAGGCACTCTGACCATGACCTTAAGGCTTGTGCCTCTGGGTCGCCTTTGCTCGCCTTAACGAAATCTGAGACTGTGGGGAAAAATCTGGCTGTATCGAACACCACGCACGCAGCGTTCTCAAATTCCTCTGTGGTCAAATGTTGGCTTAGCCGTTCATGCAGTCGGTTGAGTGTTGCTTCTTCGAAGTCCCGATTAAACCAGTCCATCAGAATGCCAATTTCTTCTAAAAACACTTTTTGGTCAATCATGAAAAATCCTTCATATTCAGAGCACGAGCAATTTTGGCTCGACGTGCAGCGCCTTTAGCCGTTAGGGTGCTATTCGCTATTGAGAAATCATTGTGAGCGGGATTCTGCATCGCCTCCCACTCAATCAGCAGCTCATCTCTGCGTTTCAGGTCATACCTCCCAGCCGAGATGTGTTTGCGAACTTTTGTAATCAACTCTCCTGCCATCAGATCTCGGTAGGCCGGATATTGCATGAGCGATCGCGCCATGTGGTTTTCAAACGCCTGGTCGAACACTCCCCGCTTGTTCGTGTCCCACGGCATGCGATCGCTCCCGTCTAGATTTTTGGTCAGATCCGCCTGGTTGCGGTCAAAGCGATTCTCCTGCTCCCGGCTAGCTACGGAACGTGGATGGAAACGGCTGTCGGTCTGAAGTCTTGCAGGAGACTGATGCTGGCTGGGATTGAGGGGAGTTGGATTGTGGTGTTCAACCGCCGCGATTTTTCTGGTTGGGAGCACGGCGTCATGTTCGTGTTCGGCTGGCCCAAAGTTATTTGGCTCCACGCGACTAAGCTCTGGCTGAGCGGACAAAACGGCAGGGGAATTGGTTT
>CAXUIG010000289.1:0-7849 GCA_964250845.1 uncultured bacterium
TCAAGTCCGGTTCTTAGGGGGGAAAGGGGCAGTGATGCCCCTGACCTACCCGGCAACCCTCGTTTAGGGTATCTGTGGGTCCCGTAGAAAAGCATGTTGTACAGGGCGTGTCCAGTCTTGTCCAGACATTCTCTCGGGGAGATGGGGTTCAGTACGGCGTTGTACCCGACTAAATACCCCCTCGCGTAGTCTGTCGAAGGTTGAGAGTGGATAGGATGCCATCCCTGCGATGCGTCGTGCTTTCCGTGCGTGCGTCCTTGATCAAACTCAGACTCAACATCGGGTGTAGGTTCTGGTGCTGTCTCTGGTGTAGGTTCTGGCTGAATAGGATTTACTTCAGGCGATCGCAGTTGGCAACCCACTGAATCGCCGGAGAAACCAGTTGATTGCCTCTGTGGCGCTGGTTGCGGTGCTGGTGGTTGTTTTGCCTCTGGTTGGAGTACCCATTCTTCCGAATAGGATGCAGTAGTGGGCTTTAGGACTCAACTTCAGCACTCTGGGAAAAAGCTTAAGCTTATAGACTTTGGGGCTAGAGCGCCGCAGGAAGTGTTTGGCGTTGATGATGATTCTACAATGGAACCCGCCATGCCATCAGAAAAAACTCCTGATTCAAATCACACTCCAGTCGAGGTAGTTGAGGAGCTGTCACCAGAGGAAGAAAGTGACCGGCAGAGACTAGAGTTGAAGGTCGAGAGAGCTTTCTATGAATCGGGAAAAGCATTGGTAGAACTGCGTTCCAGGCGGCTTTATCGGTCAACGCACAAGTCCTTCGAGGAGTATTGCTTTGAGAGGTTTGGGTTTCAACGCGCTCATTCTTACAGATTGATTGATGCGGCACGAGTCGTTGATAATTTGTCATCGGGATGTCTCCAAATTGGAGACATCCTTCCAAGCAGCGAATCTCAATGCCGACCCTTAATCAAACTAGAGGCAGATGAGCAACGACAAATCTGGCAAGAAGCTGTAGAGCAGGTTGGCGGCAAGGTTCCATTACTCACGTATTGTTAAAGATGTAGCTCTGCGTCATCTGGGAGTAGTCGAGCGCCTCAATCAGAAGCATTCATCACCACCAGATTTCCGAGCAGGTGACGTAGTTGAAATCAAGGCGCTCAAGCGATCGCCCCTACACCCATTCAACGGCATGTGGGCGATCGTTGAGCACGTAGGCAGTTTTTCATACACAGTGCGGATTAGCATTGCCAGGGATAAACAGCAGTGTAAGCAGGAAGAGGTGACGAGGATTAACGACGAATATACGGCAGATATCAAGGCGGTGGCCCAACGCATTAAAAGGCTTGTGGAACTGGACTTAGAGCCAGTGGATTTTTGGATACTTGAAGGGTTGCAGCGAGCCTTTTGCTTTACCCCACGGCAGTTGCTCTACTTGGAAAGAATGGAAGCAGATTATGTCTTGAGCAACTGATGGCAAAAGAGCCAACTTGTCTCCTCTGGCCAACTTTGGCTATTCTCGGGAAGTCAACGGATTTCCACGGCCTAAAGGGGTTACAAAGACTCAAGACATAAATGTGTACAGCTCGCCAATATGCTTTTCTACATGACCCACAGATGGACGGTTCTGAGGGTTGCACATTCATGAGTTGCGTGTTTCGCTCGGGCAATTATTTTTGTGGAACATTCTAAGGGAGAATTGTTGCAGCGCCGACAGGCAGTCACACAATAGATACAGCAGCCACTTTACCTCTGTATGAGCTTAAATTAACCGGATTTGGAGCTAAGCGGCTGGTTATTTTGATCGCCACGAGCCTTCCAGCACTTCGACGTTTCGCTCCGCAGCCATCAGCGCCTGTTTCACGCCTGCGCTGGCGAAGCGGACACAATAGACAGGTTTCGCACGTTCAAAGCGCCAACTCTCGGAAAGAGTGCCTGCATCCACGGGCTCATAGCCGAATTGATCCATCAGCTTGGCCACGATTTTCTTGGCATCAGCATCATCCCCAGCGATGGGAAGCGCGCGTCTGTCCGATGCCCCGTGAGGGAGCACATCTTTCTCAAGATCACTGGTGTGAATGGCGTTGAACGCCTTGACAATTTTCGAGTGCGGGAGGTGAAGCGCCAAAAGCTCACTGGTGGTGGTCTTTCTGTCATCCAAGTCAGCGATGTGCCCATCGCGTTCCGGATAGTAGTTCATCGTATCCACGACGACTTTGCCCGACAGAGGCTCAACCGGGAGCGAATGATAGTTCTTTAAAGGAATTGTCGCAACGACGATCTCTCCGAAACTCGCCGCTTCTTCCTTTGTCCCGGCTCTACATCCGATGTTCTGAACAAGTTCTAACAAGGTATCGGGGCCACGCGAATTACTGATCATGACTTCATGCCCATGCTGAACTCCCAAGCGGGCGAGCCCGCTCCCAATATATCCCGCGCCAATAATCCCGATTTTCATAGTTGACCCCTCTGTAGTCGTGCTATTTTTTCAACGTGAGTTAAAATGCCAGTTGAAACTCTTATCCTGTCCGCTTTTCAATTTTTTCGGAATTTTCCGAAAAAACCACCTATTAGGATCTTGACCTTTAACAAGACTTCGCGTCCCATTAGGTCTAAGTCCCGCACGAAATCCTCATGATTTTGATGCAGATGGGCACTCTCTTGTTGACAGCGAGGACAAACTGCTTTTTCTCTGTGGGCCTCAACTTCCAGAATGATCTTGTCATTGAAGATCTGATAGTCTTCCACGTCAATTCCCGGTAAACCTAATAGTTCTGTGAAGAGTGGTTGCATCGGCGACCTGTTCTGTAGCTTAAACTACATTAGCATAGCAAAACCGGTAGAGCCATCAATTGGTGTATTTCAGCCAAGGTGAATCTTCGTCCGGCTTCAGATCTGAACTGTGGGTGCCGAGAGTGTAAAGCCGTAAACGCCGCCCATCAGGATCGTCGAAGACAATCAGCCATGCCTGAATTGCGGTAAGCACGGGCGAGTGTTCGATCTGGAGTTCATCTAGGTGCTTGCCCCAAGCTTCGAGAGCAGCGCGATCGTCAACGGCAATGGTCAATGGATCGAAACCTTTTTGTTTCTCGGCTTCTTCAGGGCTGAGGCGCAGTTCGACTCGCGTGCCGAGACTGGGAACATCAAGAATGTAGGCGTAAATTGATCCGTCTTCATGCTTGTGATCCCATGCCACATTCCGTTTAGCACCAAAGACTTGCTCATAAAAGTGCAAACTACGATCAAGATTGCTCACCGCAAACTTAACGTGATGAACGCCCTTAAGAGGTGGAATATTCATGTACTTCTTCTTTGCTGCTTTTAGTCCTGCCGCATGATCACATCTAAGCTGCCGATGTTTTCGATCTCTGCATGGATGCGATCGCTGGGTTGTAGAAAACGACCACCATGAACTCCTGCGGAGCCAGATGGTGAACCCGTGAAGAGCATATCTCCAGGTTCAATAGTAAGGTACTCGCTGATGATGCTGAGTTGCTCATCAATGTGATATAGCATCTCGGCGCTGGAAGCATCCATCATTTTTTCGTCGTTCACCCAGAGTTGTAAATGCAGGTTGTAGGGATCGGGAACGAACTTCGCTGGCATCAGGTAGGGCCCGCAGGGAGCCATTGTGTCTTGAGCTTTTCCACGGACTAAATCTATCTTGAGATCGTTATCAACTTGGATCAAATCGCGGCAGGAGAGATCGAGACCAATAGAGTAGCCAGCAACTGCGGCAGCAGCCTCTTCTTTCGAGGCGTACCGCAAACGCTTACCAACAATAGCAACTAGCTCCAGTTCCCAATCGAACTGCTTTGTGGACTTCGGAATCTGTACAGTCTCTCCTGGACCGACTAGCGTCGTCTTCGGCGGTCGAAGAAAGAAAGGCATGGAAGCCCACTTCTTTGGATCTAGTCCCATCTCTTTCAAGTGTCCTGAGTAGTTCGCTCCGACAGCCATCAACTTGTCCGGGAACATCACTGGAGTCTCGAACCCCACTATATTCTGCTCAATGCAAGAAACCGTACCGACTTGGCCTGAAACAATGTGGTCTACTAGGTCTTCGAGCATCAGGAGTGAGGTTTCCCAATCATCGAGTAGTGTCCGCACGGTAGAGTGAAGCTCTGGTTGAAGTTCGTCAAAGAGGTAGTAGTATCCCTCAACGCCGATCGCGGCTTGCGGTCTCTGTGGAGAGCGAAGCGTGGCAAGTGTAAATGGTGTCATGTTGAATTTCCAATTTGAGTCAGAAGTCAAGAAGCCGCTTTGCGGTTCGCAAGCTTCTGGATGTACCGTCGTGTGTGGTGTTCCTGTAGCACCTGATTATTCTGGGTGTGCTGTTAGACAAGACTGTGACCAATGCTAGCTCCACCATCTACAAATAAGGTTTGTCCAGTGATAAATGCTGCTTCCTCAGAGCAGAAGAACGCGATCGCAGCCGCAATCTCAGACGGCTGACCCAGCCGGCCCATCGGAATCATGCTCAGATAGCGCTGTGCATCTTCGCGACCGGAAGCGGTCTTTTCATGAAACATTTCGGTTTCAGTTGTCTCTGGTGCAATCGCATTCACCGTAATGCCAGTTTTTGCCAGTTCTAATGCCCAACTCCGGGTCATGCCGATGACTCCTGCCTTCGCGGCTGAATAACTTGTACGGCCTGAAAAACCCAACGCCGCGAGACTATAAATGTTCACAATGCGTCCCCATTCCGCTTGTTTCATCGCTGGCAGGACTGCTTGTGTCATTTGAACTGCTGGACGTAAATTGAGATCCAAGGCATTGCTCAAATCACTCAACTTAAGTTCTTCCAAAGACTGTGACTCACTTAAGCCAACATTGTTGACTAACCCTGTGATGGAGTATTGAGCAGTCAACTCGGCTAGCATAGACTTCGTTTGCTCTAGATCGGCTAGATCAACAGTGACGAATTTTCCTGGAAAAGGCTCTTTGGGTAGACTGCGAGCGACTCCAATGACTTGATGTCCTTGTGTTGCCAAATAATCGCTCGTGGCGCGTCCAATGCCTTTACTTGCACCTGTGATCAGGATTGCGCGTGAAGTGTTATTCATAGACCAGGACTTCTGCTCCGTTATGGTCTGGCATCCGCACCGCTTTCAAAGTTTCCATTTTTAAACTCCTTAAATAATTCGCTCGAAATCAAAATTGTTCCACTACTTGCGATTCCATGGATGGAAAGTGAAATGCTTTCACAGGAAACGAATCAAAGAGCTTCGGGGCTAAGCTTATTGGAGTCGCAGTTTCTGGACAGTAGCAAACATCTGTTTGCCTAACTCGGTAGTGAAGTCAGGAGCCATCGCTGTCGCTAGGGTCACCACAGAAGTGGTAACTCCGCCTGCAGCCTCGATCTCTCGGAAGGCTGCCTCTTCGGTTCGAGCCGACATCCCACCACATGCGTCTACAGGAACATACACCTGATAGCCAGCAGCAATCGCTTCCTGTACGGCATGGAGTACCACCACCTCTGTGGCAAAACCGGCAATGATCAGAGTTCTGCGCCCCGTTGAAGACAGAGCTGTACGTGTTTTCTCGTCCATCAACGGACTAGCGGACATGCGCAAGAACTGTGGCACTCCTGCAGTTTCTGTTGCGAGTTCCTCAATCACCTGAGGTGCCTGCTCTCCTTCAGGAACGACACTCAAGTGCATAGGGAGCGAGAACAGTTTGGCTAACCTGGCGAGTACGGCAGCGGACTGACTCAGAGCTTCCGGCGGATTGGTCTTGCTGCGAACCACAATTTGCGTTTGCAAGTCGGCGAAAAGGACTTGCACTTGATTCTGATCTAGCATGGTGTTTCTCCTTGCTTTAAAGGTGAAGGCACGTCTGTTGACGGATGTTGCTCTGAAGACGGCGATAGCCATGAGCGGCAATATTCTGCTAATTCTGACACGGAGTGCTCTCCTCCCCTGAAGCCGATATAACCGTCCGGACGGATTAACAGTAAAGCAGGCGTAGAGCCGAGGTAATCTTGGAAGCGCTTGTGCTCTTTTTCACTGTTCGGCGGCTCTACCTGTATCCCTTCGATCAGCTCTTGCCATAGCGCCAGCTTTTCTGAAATTTGTGCATGTAGAGTTGGAGCATCACTAATGCCGACGAAAAGGAGTGTAAACCGGGAGGGATTGAGCAGATTAAAAAGCGTCCGGTTTTCGTTAGCACCGCTGGGTCGAACAACCTGGAGAGGGAAGTCAGGAACACGGTCGCCAGCATGCAGGCTGCCTCCGTGCCCGTGGTGGACTGAGAGAGGACTGTCACGGTAGTTGAGCCCGATCTGGCTCATGCGTGTAGCGCTCTTCTCCTGCACGAACTCGGTGTCCACGATCAACGGGGCCACGTGGTTGAAGAGCGCGCGGAGAACCGGGTTCTCGGTGCCAATGGCCTCGGTCAACCCTTCGGTTTTGGTGAGCACGTTGTGGATGACGGGCAGCCGGTCCTCGCCGTAGGTTTCGAGCAGCTTGGGCGACGCTTTACCCTGGAGCACCATGGCCAGCTTCCAGCCGAGGTTGACCATGTCCTGAATGCCGGTGTTCATGCCCTGGGCACCCGCTGGGCTGTGGATGTGCGCCGAGTCGCCGCCCAGGAAGAGGCGGCCGTGCTGGAGCTGGTCCACCATGCGGCTGTTGATGCGAAACCAACTGCTCCAGCTCAGGTCGCGGAGCTTGGCTGGGATGTGCGATCGCATGTCATACATTTTTTGCAGTTCCTCCAACGCGGGTTTGGTATCCTTGCTGGGCTTGCTCAGGGGGTTGCTGGCGATCATGCGAAAGCGGCGGTTGCCCATCGGGAACAGCCCCATGAAGCCGTGCTCGGAGGAAAAGATGTGGAGGTCGCTCTCGGGCAGGTCGCCGTCGATGTAGAAGTCACCCAGGGCGTAGTCTTCCACGAGGGACTTGCCCTGGAATTCCAGCGCCAGGGTGCTGCGCACAGTGCTGTGGGCACCCTCGGCGCTGACCAGGTAGGAAGCCTCGAACTCTTCGAGCGCTCCGTCCGGGTGGCGCAGCGTGGCCGTGACCCCACCGTGTCCCCCGTAGGAATTAGCCTGCGCCAGGGCGATCATCTCCACGCGGCGCTCGATGGTGACGCCCTCACGGGCGAGTTGCTCGCGCAGGATGCGTTCAGTCTCCGCTTGCGAGATGAACAGCATGTAGGGGTAACGGCTGTCAATGTGAGTGAATTCGAGACGGAACACCCGCTTGCCACCGCCGTAGATGCTGGCCGCGGTGCTTTTGTTGCCCAATTTGAGCATCTCGTCCACCATGCCGCGCTGTTCCAGTATTTCGAGGGTGCGCGCCTGCACGCCGACTGCGCGCGAAGTCGTCTCCGGCTCGGGATTCTTCTCGATCAGCCGCACGGGGATGCCGAAGCGGGTAAGTTCCATGGCGGCGGTCATCCCGGTCGGTCCGGCGCCCACGATCAATACGGGTTTGGTTTCTTTCGTTATCATCATGATGTCTTTCTTATTCAACTAATTACCCCAGGGAGTGGGGACGAGATGTCCGCTTATTTCACGCTATCGAAAGTGTCCATATTAACCCCTTCACGAGTAAGTCTTCCTTGTGACACCGGCACAAGAACAGCACTTACAGTACCGTCACCTTTTTACGACTAGATTTTTACCCACACATCGCGCTGCAACCCTTTAGGACTACAATCTCTTGCCTGGAACCACCTAACCTAGATTATTAAGGTACAAAAGCATTTCCCAGACTATGGAGGTCCCGGCGTAATCCCTGACTTTTACTCACAGAAAAGCGGGTTGCAAAACCATCAATATATTGTCATGAGCGAAAAACTAAGTCAAGATTTTCTGGATCTTCAGTACCTCCGCATGCTCTCATATAGCAATCCTAAATCATTTGTAAAAAGTTAAGATTATTGGTATAATGAA
>CAXUIG010000290.1:0-7690 GCA_964250845.1 uncultured bacterium
TCTCCCTCTCCCCATCTCCCCCTCTCCCCCTCTTTCATTGGCTTGCATGTGCGTCATCTTAGGTTAATCTCTGAACTCGGATTTGGGGGATAGTTAGCAGTATCACTTTGACATGCTGAAGGACGTTGACTTTTGTCAGGCAATGCATACTGCGTGTAAGTTGCTCCTTTTCCCCCTAGGCGATCGCTGGCATCAGCAGCACACAAAAGCGTTTGAATCCAAGTGTCGTTTCGACCGACTTCCCTGAAGAACTCGTTAGGAGGCTGCACAGCCTGTTGGGTGAACTTTTGGGCAAAAAGGTCTGGAGGCTGAGACAACAGCCCGACATCAAAACCCCACTGCCGAGTCGGTGCAGTGTAGTAAGGCTTGGTTGTGGTAGCTGGATCGCTAGCTGGGTATTTAGTCAGACTATAGCCAAAAACGCTAAGACTACCATCATTTTTAGTGATATTATCAGATCTAATAGGTGCGAACGGCCCTGTAGCATAGGCACTCCGCTTGAACTGAATCAAGTCACCCTTGATGTTGGTTGTTATCTGTTGCCAGTTTTCCAGAAGACGTACAAAGTTATCCAAACCCGCTGGTTCTTCAACTAATCGACTGGGACTGTTTCCTGAGACAAATGCCGCATTAAAAGTTGTGTTTGTTTTAGCTTGTTGTATCCATTGTTCCTGAAGCTGTCCGCTGCCCTGATCTAGGTTACCAGCACTACTAGGAGAGCCATCTGGGCTATGAATTTGTAAAACTGGCTCTAAGGACGGCTCGCCTTTGGAAGCGATCGCAGTTACGGTGGTAGGTGGGTTTGAACCTGGTGGGAAACTATTGAATCCTAGCAAACGCACACCGTTGAATTGAACGTTCTGCAACTTGGGAGTGCCATTAGTTATGAAATTGCCTTGCACTACATGTTGACCGCTGCTGGATTGGTTCCATTGGACGTTACCGTTTATTGCCCAAAAAACGTTATTTGGATCAACTCCTGCTAGTCTTAGCTGAATGTTGCAACTACTAGAAGTACTTCCGAAATTGAGAGCAGAGTTTTTTCTCAAGACAAATATGGAATTGTCATTGCCTACTAGGTTGATTATTGGGCAGGTGGGAGGCGGTGTGATAGGCGGTGTGCCAGGCGGTGTGCCAGGCGTATTAAAATCGCCCGCTATATCAATAACATTGACGACAGTTTGAGAAGGAGCCAAAGGATTACTAGTAAAAATTGTTGTTCCAGGAGTAGCAGTAAATGCTCGGGCTAGAGTAAATTCTTTGGGTCGTCTAACAATGTTATTGGTATTAGGGTCTTCGTCTGGCTGCAGATTTAGGAAGCCTTGAAGCGCTGCCTGTATTTGAGCCATGGGATTACCAGGTTCACTTGAACACGGACCGAGTTCAGGATTACTATTGCTAGGAATCGATAACTGCTTGGAAGAACTTTGAGTCGTACAGATTGTGTAGCTAGAGGCAGGGTTTTGAGCTGGTAAGTTTAGGCTGGGTACACCTGGAATATCAGGAGTAGCAGGCGAAAATAGCCTAGTGTTGCCATCATAGTAGAGTTGCTTGTCATTGGCGTAGCTTCTGTCGTCTCTTGTGCAGCCATCAGCAGGATCAGAGTTACCCTTACAGAAGGGTTTACCGCTGGTGTTAGTCGTTGTTCTAAACCACAGGGCATTATTCGCTAACTTCGGAATAGTGGTACTTTTGTATGAAAATGAAGCAACCTTATTATTAGAATCTATTCCTAATGGTATAGGAATATACTGGTTATTAATCTGATCAAATGCAAGCGTACCGTCCGGATTCCGCACAAAGGCAACCCGACGAGCATAGCGTTGATCTGCTGGATCGATAGCAGGTTTAGCTGTAGTGCCTGCTAGAAGGTCAGTAGCAAGTGTTCCACTTAGAGGTGATGAGGCGGCTGTTGTAGTTGTAGTTCCAGGTGGAGTTGGAGTTGGAGATGGAGTTGGAGTTGGAGTTGAAGTTCCTGTAGACGAAGCTGATGTACCACTTACCCAGTCACTTGGAGTACATGCCGAAACAGGCAGTTTGCGACAGATTTCCATCACATACTCGGGGAAATTAGCTCGTCGCTGGACGGGTGTCACGCCGTTGGTTAAGTAGGAACTTACATAACTATTGGTAGTCTTTTCAACTGGATAGGCGTCCCGCGTATTGTTCGTGTCCCACCATAAAGCACTGGTGACAAAACTGTTTTCCCAAAAACCATTTTTCTTCCGAATTTGAGACACAGAGTTGCCAGCATTATTTCGGAGATCGAAGTCTCCTTGATCGCGGAACCCATCTTGAAAATTTGCCGATAGCACTGTAACCGCATCTGAAACAATGGTTGCACTTCGCCATGTGTCACCGTTATTATTTGTGGGACACCCTGTTTTTCCTGGACGACAGGCAAAGTTGGGATCAAGAATTGGTGCACGGGTGTAGAAGTTGTCCCAATCGGATACTAGCGTTTCTTTAAACTCTTCAAGGTCTATACTTCCTCCTGGTTGCCGATGCAGGTTGAAGTCCCCTTTAATATATACAGGCAAATTTGTGACTAGGATTAGACCTTTCTCTGATTCCCGATAAATATTTTCACTCTGGCGAGATAAATCACTGCCGTTAATTAGCCTGATGCCATTGGGACGACGAGTAGGATCGAGTCTAAAATCAGTGGGACTTAGTAGCTTCCCTGCATCAGTTGTGTCACTGGAATCAGGCAAAGCATCATCACGGCTGGCATAAATAATACCACTATTGGGTAAGAAATACTCGTTTAGCCCAATTCTATTGCTCGCGATCCCCTGCGTGTTATCAATCACCTCGTTCGTCACGATTGTCTTTCTCGTGATTCCCTTAGTGTCGTCAGTACTCAAATTTATTTCAGTTACCCTAATTTCCAGAGGTTGACGTTGCTCCAGTGCGAGGTCGTAGTTTTTGTTGACATCGTAGGTAGGTAAACTGAGTTCAGATTGACTGATAGGGTCATTGCTATTAAAAGCCAGAGTTTTATCGATCGCCTTAACTTCCCTAGAATCAAGGAATGACGCTTCCTTGATTGCCCCATGGGGGAGCACTGGAGTTGAACTGGGAGTGAGAGTCCCATCCAGAATTTTGATTGCACAAATCGCTGTATCGATCGCTGAATTTTCAGATAAGCTCAAGCTCAGTGGTCTAGTGGAATTTGCAAGTGCCCCACCAGAGCTTAATTTCTCTAAGGCTTTCTGGAGCGGCTCGTTGACGATGCGCCCGGACGGAAACATCATTTTCGCTTGTGCCTTCAGCTCACTCAGGTAGGTGCTGATCGCGCTGAATCTAGCAGCATCGGTATCATAAGGAGCAGGATAAACAACTCCATTGTTTGATCTGGGAGTAGCAACAGGTGTCTTGCTCGTAGGATTAGGGTTTGGAATACTAGCAGCTGCCGCGATCGCAGGATCAGGGTTTGGAGGCAAATTGCTACCGTTAACACCCCAAGACAAACCTTTTTCAGTACCGTATTTACCATTTTGGGCTGTAGTCGCGTTTGTCGGATCGTAATAGCTGCTGACACAAGCAATCGGTGCTTGGGTGGTGCCAGAACTTTGTTTGTAGTGGTATACTGCGGTAGCACGCATCCGCAAATCGGGTGGTGCTGTACTCTCGTCTAGGTCTGGTGTACTTTTATCGTCGGCACCACCTGACATTGGCATGGTGTCAGGCCACACTAGGGTATAAGGGGTAGCTGTAGTCTCACCCGCCAACAGAGGGGTGTTGGGAATAGTCCCACCTGAATCAAGCCCAGTCGGAGCGGTGATAAAAGAAGGAGTGGATAAAGCTCCATAGCTAGATGAGGAATTGAAGTAAATTCCGGCTCCTGTGATCACGCGCAAACCCCCGAAGTTCGCAAGCGGATCGTTGGGCGGTTTGGGATTCTTGGCGGCGTTTTCTTCCCAAAAGCCATCCCGATCCGATATCCCTAAGTCAAAGAGCTTCTGCACTTGAGTGGTACGGTAGCGAGGCTTGTCATTTGGTTGAGTCCAGTTAATCCCTGTACCAAACATCTGCTGCTCGGAGCCTGTAACGTAATCGTTACCTTTTTTCCAGAAAGCAGGAAGATTGTTTCCAACCAAGACGCGATCGCCCAATAACATCTCTTTGCCCTCCTGCCTCTGCTTTTTAGGCCAGGTCGCCTGTAGCTGAGATGTATCTAGCCTAATATAGGGATTAGTATTAGTGAGTTGAATATTATTTTCTAGAGGCTCTCTCCAATGAGCTTCCTGACGATCAGGTGGCTCAATTATGGATGAAGGATCGCCAAAAACATTGATATCAATCTTAGTTCCAGCGCTATCATAGGGGTCTAGAGCACCTTTACCATCAGGCTGAGAAATTTCAGCATAAGGGACACGACGGGTACGGTTTTTTAGGTAAATCTCAATTTCTTCTGCCAGGACGTTGTAAGTATTTAAGCTGGGGTTGGCGTCAACCCGGTCTGCAAATCTTTTTTTAACATCTTCGGGGTATTGGGTTATAGCTAAAACAGTAGGCTTTAGGGGCGGATTGTTTTCAGAACAAGCGATTCCAGCTTCTCTACAATAATAAGAAGAAAGTGCTGTCTGCTTCATTAAAGCAATTCGCTGGTTGTAGGCAGCATCGTTGTATGCTATCTGCGAACCGCCAGTACTGTATGTAGATTTATTAATGCCGCCAATATAGCTAAATGAAGGATTACCCCTGTCAGGGTAATTCGAGTAAAGGTCAACGGTTACAGCTCCTGGGTCTGTTTTATCACCAACGTTTACAGCTGCTTGATCTGTTGTATCAGTGACATTCCCAGTGCCCACATTCCCGCCAACGGTAATTTTAGCGTTTTCCTGTTGGTAAAAGCAGGAATTTTTACTGCTGATCTGATATAACTGAACAAAAGCGCGTTGCTGACCTCCAACTAGCAAATTTGCATTTGTTTGAACTCTACCGTTGAGGCGAAAAGGTGTAGTGGGAGTTATTTCAAGATCATCTTGGAACCAAACTGCGTTGTGATTCACAGGAACGAGACTTCGATCTTGCTGAAACTCCAGAGCTGAAAAGCTTCTATTACCCTTGTAAGGCTCATATTTATCATCGGAGCGATTGGTATTCGGAACGGTTGCAACAAACACAAACAAGCTTTTCTTTAGTTTGCCGCCCGATTTGTACCAACTAGAGTCACCCACTGGACTAGCGCTGGTGCCGAGTGCGTTGGCGCACTGCCCACTAAGCCCCCCTTCATCCATCGGTGGCGTTCTAGCCTCTAAAGGATTTCTAGCTCGGTTAAATTTCCCGGCATCACTCCCAATCCTAGCACGACTAGGACTACGGAAGTAAATGCCGTATAAAATATAGCTATCGTACTTGCCGTTATTATCCGTATCAACGGGAAATTTCCATGCCGTGGTCAGTGTTTCGTCATTTTCAAGTGCAGGGGTGTTGTCTTGGATACCTAATTGGTTATTAAATTCTTGAGCAAGTTTGAGGCGAGTCTCATCGCCAAAGGTATATTGGGGATTGATTTTGATCGCGTTGTACAGGTCGCTATCGGATGGGGTTAATCGTGGCAGTGTGGGATCGTCAAATAGAGCATCTATTTTGGCTCTAGCGCGATCAATCGCTGGGGCAGCAGCGTTGAGAACTACCTGATTCACTCTGACGTTACTGGCGTTTTTAGCCCGATCAAAAGACCTCAGCAAAATCGCCGTGGTTAGCAGTATCACCACCACCGATACCATTATTACCGTTGGCAACACAAAGCCGGATTTGGAAAGACGGGCTCGTCTACTTGTGACAAGCAGGTTACGCAAAAGCCACTTTATTAGCCGCTTGAGCACAGCGCTAGATAGCTTCAACATCCGTTTGTATAGATTATAATTGGCCTTAACTCGTTTACGGGTTGACATGGCTGTACTGCCACTTATTACATAGAGCAGAGCGTCTAATTCTATAGTAATCTAGGCTTTAAGTACACAGACGTTAGGCAACTACTGCGACCAAGGAACCTTATTAACAATTCCGCGCCTGAGAACTTGAGTTTGTAGCGTCGGCAGGAAACTGTCATTTTTAATCCCTGCTCTGCCATAAACGTTACCCCGCAAGAAAACAAAGATGTCTTGGTTAAATCCATCATCGTCTCCAGTTCCTGCCCTGACACAAGCATAAAAGCTTCTATCACCATTAAACGCGCCGCTAGCATAGCTATTGTTACTTAAGGTGGCACTACTTGGAGTCAGGACATGATTAGTAGGACAACTGACATTACTGTCACCTGACCTAGCCGTATCATCGACAAAATCCACCAATGTAAACGCATCAACAGTAGTAGGTTTACTAACTTGCAAGTTGGTGAGAGTCCCGCTATTATTTTTATAGGGCCAGATGCGAAAGTTGACACCAGTCTGAGCAGGAGTGAGATAATTTGCAGTTGGTATGCCATCACTGTTGTATTGAGTCAGCGCGTAACGAGTAATACGGGCTTTTCCTGCCCAGTTTGTAGTGTCGGTAGATTGATTTTTTCTGAGGAAGTAAACAATTAAAGAGTAGGTTCTACCGGCGGCGCAGGGAACGGTTGTGTCGGCGGTATTATTGCTGCAGTTATCTTGGAGGTTCTTCGGCAACGACTGTAACTTCCAAAAGGCCAAAATTGGGACACTGTTGGAAGTTGAATTAGTAAGAACGTCGGGAATATAATTAATAATTCCAGGGCAGTAATCAGCGCTAGGCACGCCGTTTGTTAGTGTTCCTTGGCCTGAAAGACAGTCTCCTCCGTAAACATATACCGCTTCTCGCAGCTCAGAGCTGATGAAATCGAGAGCCAGTTGCATATCCCGCTGAGTTTCAGTTTGGGCAGACTCTTTCTGGTTAGTTTGCAGCAACTCTACGACCATGTACAGCAGACCTGAGATTAAAATGCTGGCAATACTCATGCCGACTAAAAGCTCTATTAATGTAAATCCAGATGTCTGGCGCTTCAGCATGCAAGCTTCTCCCCCTCACGGATCACACGCACTGCCACCTGTCGGCGGTGGGCTGAGAATGTCGTTGTACTTACATAAAGAAAGATTTGAATCACTCCGAGCGATGGTGGTATATAGAACCGCTAAGGGGCGCGATCGCTGATTTCCCACACCAGTGGTGAATTTCAAAGATGCGGGTTGGGTATCTAAAGACGGCATCTGCCCATTTTGTGGAACCACGGCAGCATATGCATATACTCTAACTCCCATCCGAAAAGCGATCACAACCTGGTTGGTTCCGACTAGATGCGTAACCCCAGAATCGCGGAAGGTTTGTACTAAGAATTCGGGTTTACAATCTTTTTTGACATCAACCTGCAAAGCTGTGTTATCAGGAATTTGAGTACCACTGTAAAGATTAGAACAGCTGCTATTGTCAGATTTGATCGTGTTAGACAATATGGTGGGAGCGGACACGCTAGTAATGTTAATCGGTGAGGTAGCAGGAACAGCAGGTAGATCATTGATTGTGTATTTGTCCTGCTCGACTAAAACCCGTACCCGATCAATCTCGCCCTGAGCTAGCCGCATAGCCTGCTCCGCCCTGCGATTTTGCACACGGATAGCTACGGCAAGAAAAATTGGGGGGGTCATTGCGAGAACTATTGTGCTAATTAATAGCATCGCTACCACGGTTTCGAACAAAGTAAATCCCTGCTCGGATGAATGGG
>CAXUIG010000291.1:0-7606 GCA_964250845.1 uncultured bacterium
GCCTGAGGTAGAGGCAGCAGCTTAGTTATGGGCATTTAACCCGACTTGATATAAGAGGCTTATTCCTTAAGAAAAAGGGATCGGGAAAACAACAGACAAAGACCATTGAGGGATAAAACGATGTGCGCGTTGGCAGTGGGCTCAAACTATGCTGAACTAGTATCAAGATGCCAAAAAATTAAGCAGTGAACCTCGGTAATGCCACTGTGAAGCTGCTGCCCTTGCCTAACTGGCTCTGCACCTGGATGCTGCCCCCATGCACCTGGGCGATCGCCAGAGCAATTGATAGCCCCAGTCCAGCTCCACCAGTATGTCGGGAGCGAGCGGCATCAACCCGGTAGAAACGGTCAAAGATGTGAGCCTGGGCTTCGGCAGGGATACCAATGCCAGTATCCTCAACCTGAACCATGGCCGAGAAGTTTGTCTGCTGCAGCTGAACCGTCACCTTGCCCCTAGCTCTCGTGTACTGGATGCCATTGGTTATCAGGTTCGCTATTAGGCGGTAGAGCTGTTCCTCATTCCCCAAAACATAGACCCTAGGCGCGTTAGGAATGTCTAACGCCAGTTCAACCTCTGCCGCTTGAGCTAGGGGAGCCAATTCTTCCTGCAAGTCACAGATCAGGTCGTCAAGACAGCAGGGTTGGGCGCTTATCGAAGCTGCCATTTTATCAGTTCGGGATAGCAGCAGCAGATCGGCAACCAGTTGAATGAGGCGACTATTCTGGCGCTCCATTACCTCCAGAGTGTCGGGACCAATCCACTTACCTGCTTGTGCTTTGCTCAATGCCGTCTGCACCAGGGTTCGGTTTGTCGCTAGAGGCGTGCGCAATTCGTGAGCCGCGTCAGCCGTGAACTGCTCCAGCAACTGGTAAGAGCGCAAGATAGGTCGCATCGCTAGCCCCGCCAGCCACCAGCCTGACACTCCCACTAACAGCACGGCTCCTGGAATGCCCAGGAGCAGAATCAGGCGGAGTTGTTGCCGGTGAAAATCAAATTCGACCATTGAGTGCCCCAGTTGCAGATAGCCCCAGGGCTGTCCGAAGCGGTTATGTAAGTAGTCGTCAATCTGGCGATAGCGGGTGCCATTAGGAACCGTGAGGGTAAGCCAGCGCTGTCCAGTTGGGCTAGTCGGTAAACCCGCTGGCTGAAAGTTGGAGGTGGCTATCATTCTACCCTTCAGATCGGCCAAGCGAATGTAGTATTCTCGCTGGCGGGTGACGCCCACCAAGTTTGTTTGGCGAGCGCCCATCCCTGATATGACACCTAAGATCTCCGGCTGTACCTGACCTGGTTGTCCTAACCTGGGCTGGAGGTAGTCGTGCAAGGTTCCTGCCAAATCCTCAATGGCGCGGTCAAACCACCAAGTCTCGGCCACTATCAGGCAACGGTAGAGCAGCAACCCACCCGTCAAGACGGTCAGTCCCATCACCCCTGCGTACCAGCTCGCCAGTCGCAGGCGGGTTCGTCGGAATAGCTGGTCTGAACTCATGGGGTAAAATTCAGGCGATAGCCCACGCCAAAAACTGTTTCAATCGGTGGCAATCTATCGTTGGTTGCCAGCTTGCGGCGCAGCAGTCGGACTTGAGCCGCCACTATATTGCTAATGGGCGACTCACCCGTCTCCCAGAGCCGACGGCGAATCTGCTCACTGGTGAGTACCTGATTGGGGTGTTGCATAAAGTATTCCAGAAGTTGGAACTCTTTGAGGGTCAAGGGAATGGTTTGGCCTTGCCTCTGAACACTGTGGGTATTGTAGTCCAGTTCAAGTCCGCCAACCCGTAACCGTCGAGACTGGAGCTGGGGAGGACGTCGCAGCAAAGCCCGCATCCGAGCCAGCAGTTCTGGGATATCGAACGGCTTGACCAGGTAATCATCTGCTCCAGCATCCAGCCCAACAATTTTGTCTGTCAGACCATCTTTGGCGGTGAGCATCAGCACCGGCAAGGCACAACCACGTTCGCGCAACTGCTGACAGAGTTCTAAACCCGAAATCCCTGGTAGCATCCAGTCCAAAACGGCCAAGGTGTAGGGTATGGGCTCTGTGAGCAGATACGCCCAGGCATCTCCTCCATCCAGAAGCAGATCGACTACATAACCCACATCCTCTAGGGCATCTTTCAGGGCATAGCCTAAGTCCGGTTCATCCTCAACCAACAATATGCGCATAACGGTACTCAAGAAGTTCAGATCAAGGGCAACGGCTTGTCGTATAGGAATGAAAATGCTGTTAAAAAACCCTGTTAACAAGCTGCGATTTCATCCGAATTTCATAACCTTTTTGTACTGTTGGGGCTAGGAAGCTTAATGCAGAGCTTCGCACTTATCGCAAATTCAGTCAAATCGCCATGAATCCACTTTTTAAAAGCAGTGCCCTGGCTACGGTCTTTAGTATGACTCTGATGACCTGTTCCTCCGGTCCCACATTAAAAGCTTTTGAGGCGTCTAGTACTCCTGTTGCCAGTGCTAGTTCTGCCGGAGACAAGCAGATGATGGACCATAACAACATGGGTGGCATGGGCAGTAGCATGATGATGAATCTGGGGCCAGCTGATACCCAGTACGATCTACGCTTTATTGATGCCATGATCCCACACCATAAGGGTGCTGTTGAGATGGCCCAAGATGCACTTCAAAAGTCTCAGCGACCTGAAATCAAACAGTTGGCGCGGAATATAATTGCTGATCAGAATCGCGAGATTAAACAGATGAAGCAGTGGCGACAAGCTTGGTACCCCAACGCGAGCAACACACTAGTGGCCTATGACGCTCAGATGGGCCACTCGATGGCGATGTCTCATAAACAGATGCAGGGGATGATGATGAACGGTGATCTCGGACCTGCCGATGCCCAGTATGACCTGCGCTTTATTAACATGATGATTCCCCACCATCAGGGAGCTATAGTTATGGCGAATGATGCGCTCAATAAGTCCCAGCGACCCCAAATTAAGCGTTTAGCTCAGAGCATTATTACTAGCCAGCAGCAAGAAATTGACCAGATGAAGCGGTGGCGGACTCTGTGGTACTAGCATTAGTTAAGTGCCTATAAAACTGGCTTGATGGAGCGTCACCAAGAGTCAATTTTGGGCCCTTTAGCTTGCTCTGGCTAGCATCACTGATGCCCAGCCGCAGCTGTTGGGCAATCGCTTTAATCAAGACTGTATTGCTTCAACATTTCTATTGAGATAACAATGACAATCTGGCTTTTCTAAAAGCGACTCCACTAATGCATTTAGGGCCACTGCGGCCAACAGCCCACCTCCCAACGTTCCCTCAATCGTGATAAAGGGAATATCTGAGCGCATGAGTCGTCGCTTGGCGCTAGGAGCATGGCTGAATCCAATCGGCATTCCGATCACCAGCGCCGGTTGAATTTGACCTTGCTCAATCGCTTGACAGACCGACATCAATACAGATGGTGCATAGCCAATCACAAGAATTGCTTGAGGAGGAATTTGTTGTAGGTGCTCCGTCCACTGGGGCTGATGCCAGAATGCCTGTTCAGCTTCGGCTGCACTCGTAATGTGCGGCTCGTCAATTAGCGTCTGCACCTGGCACCCCAGATGGACTAGTCTGGTGCGATCGAGAGCGGCGACAACTGCTGGCACATCTGCCACAACATCACACTTAGCACTGAGGGTGTGACGTGCGGCAGCGATCGCCTCTCTACTCAGTCGCACAAAATTCACCAAGCTGACATCCCCACAGGCTAAGACCAACTTAGACAGCAAGTCTACCTCAATCTCAGAGCGATCCGAGAGATCTGGCAACAGTTGTTGCAAGGACTCTTGAAATGCTTCAGGGTGAGTATGAGCTGCCGCATCGATACCATCCCAAAGTTTTTCGAGTTCTCCTAGCCCATCAAACGTTTCAACTTCCAATAGCTTTAGTCGAGCCAGCACCGCAGCTTGGACAGTTTGGCACTCGGCATCACGTCCCAACAATCCTTCTAGGGCTGATGCTGTTTGGCGCAGCTGGCTCAGCTGTTGAACCACTATTTGATATTGCTGCTGAAGCTGCGTTGTCAGTGTGTTAGCAGCATCCTCAAATGGTGCGACTGACAAGATTTTTTGGACATGGGAGAGCTGAAATCCCTGCTGCCTCAGAGCCACAATCCGTCGTAGTCGTTGGACATCACTCTTGGTGTAGAGCCGATAGTTCCCTACGGAGCGAATGGGAGCAGGGAGTAGCCCCAGCTGGTGGTAATGTCGCACCATTCTGGGAGTAATGCCACCGCCCACCACCTCCGTGAGTTCCTTAATTGTTAAGTGCTGGTTAATCATGCCATCAGTATAGGTGAACAGCTTGACATTGACACTAATGTCAATGTTTAGGATTAGGGAGTCAAAACTCGATGCCTACCCAAGCTATGGATGCCCCTACCATTTCAACCAACCGCCTAGCTCCAATACTTAAGGAGAATCCAGAGATGCTGGCAGCCATTTTCTGCGGCCTACTTGTATTGCTGGGTTGGTTAGCACTGAATGTAGGCTGGGTCGGTCTTGCCCTACTGATTTTACCGGCAGCGTATGTGATTGGCGGGTATGAAAGCACACGTGAGGGACTGACGACTCTATTTCAAGAAAAAGAACTGGATGTAGACCTGCTGATGATCGTAGCCGCTTTAGGAGCAGCGGGTCTAGGGTTGTGGCGACGAGAGTACTACCTGATCGTTGATGGTGCTGTTCTGATTCTGATCTTTGCCTTTAGTGGAGCGCTTGAAGGCTACGCCATGCAGCGAACCGAGCGCGGCATCCGCAGCTTGATGAGTCTGACTTCGGATACAGCGCGGGTGCTCAACAACGGGCAGGAGCAACTTCAACCTATCGCTGCGCTCCAAATTGGCGCTTTTGTGCTTGTCAAGCCTGGAGAACTGGTTCCTACTGATGGATTGATTGTCGAAGGTTACAGTAGTCTGAATGAAGCATCGATCACGGGGGAGTCTATGCCAGTTGAGAAAACAGTGGGGGCTGAGGTCTTTGCTGGCACACTCAATGGTAACGGTGCTTTGAGACTCGAAGTCCACAAGCCACCGGAAAGTAGCCTGATTCAACGGGTGATCCAACTTGTCGAGCAGGCAAAAACTGAAACTCCTCCCTCTCAACAGTTTATTGAACGATTTGAGCGGAGCTATGCCCGGCTGATTGTGGTAACTGGATTACTGCTAGCAGTGCTGCCTCCGTTTTTCTGGGGGTGGAGCTGGGAGAGAGCGATCTATCGAGCCTTGATCTTTTTAGTTGTTGCTTCTCCCTGCGCCTTGATGGCGGCGACTATGCCCACATTGTTGTCAGGGATTGCGAATGGAAGCAGGCAGGGCATTTTGTTCAAAAATGGTGCTCAGTTAGAAGCCATTGGTCGGGTGCGGGCGATCGCCTTTGATAAGACAGGTACCCTCACCACCGGAAAACCTCAAGTTTTCAAAGTGATTGCGGTTGCCAATCAGTCTGAAACCAAGTTGCTCCAGGTTGCTGCTGCCCTAGAAATTGCCTCAGAGCATCCAATTGGCGATGCCATTGTCCAAGCGGCTCGGCAACAGCGTCTAGAATGGCCGGAAGCACTCAAAGTTCAAGCTCAAGCCGGACAGGGAATTGTCGGAGTTGTCGCTCACCAAAAAGCTGTAGTCGGTAAAGCGGCATTTGTGCGGCAGCAAGTCAACAGTTGGCCAGACTCACTTATTCAACTGAGCCAGCAGTTGGAAATGGAGGGGAAAACCGTCGTGTGGGTTGCCCATGCCGGAGAATTACTAGGCATCATTGCTGTAGCAGATCTAGTGCGTCCAACAGCAGCACGGACGCTTGCCAAACTTAAACTATTGGGGATTAAGCACATTGTCATGCTAACGGGTGATAACGAGCGTACAGCTCACAGCGTTGCTCAAGAAACTGGCGTAGACAAAGTGTATGCAGGACTCTTACCTGAAGATAAGGTGAGAGTAATTAAACAACTTCGAGAGCAGTACCAAACAGTGGCAATGGTAGGTGATGGTATCAACGATGCCCCTGCCCTAGCTCAGGCAACAGTGGGTATTGCCATGGGAGCTACTGGCAGCGACGTAGCTCTAGAAACAGCTGATATTGTCTTGATGGCAGACCGTCTGGAGAAATTAGTCGAAGCGATTCGCTTAGGTCGCCGTTCTCAAGCTGTTGTCAAACAAAACATTGTGTTTGCTCTGAGTTTCATTGTCCTGCTATTAATTGCCAACTTCACCGGCAATATCACCATGCCTTTAGGCGTGATTGGGCATGAAGGGTCTACGGTGCTCGTGACACTGAGTGGTCTGCGGTTACTTAGAAGTTAGAGTATTCCTGAACTGGCTGAGATTGGGATTGTCGCCTGTGACCTGGCAGAGGTGATCGCTGGGGCAATCGGCTTGGAGTTGTTGTTTCATATCCCCATTTGCGAGTCTACGAGGTTCTAACCCGGATGCAGCCCTGTACTGGCTAGCAAGAATGGTTTATGCTGGCGAGGAAAGTACTATTGCTTTATGCGGGCTCATCACTGAACTGTAGTTTATTTAATTGGTTTTATTATATTGACTAAAAGTATGTTGACAACAGGTAAAAATCGTTCCACTGTACTGTGGATATCAACCTTATATTTTGCTGAAGGTTTTCCTTACACTGTTGTCAATTTAATGTCAGTGATTTTTTTAAAAGATATTGGCGCTACTAACGAGCTTATAGGGTTAACAAGCTTTTTGTATCTTCCTTGGGTATTAAAAGCTTTTTGGGGGCTTGCAGTTGATTTATATTCAACAAAACGAGCTTGGATTCTAACAACAGAAGTATTTTGTATTTTTCTGTTTTTTTTGCTGGCATTTAGTGTGCTGATGCCGGACGCTATGGCTAGATCAATTATTATACTTGCTGCTATTGCCTTTGTTTCTGCTACTCATGACATCGCCATAGATGGATTTTATTTGAGTACACTTAATAAAGAACAGCAGGCATTATATGTTGGGGTTCAAACTACAGCATATAAAGTTGCTTGGCTTGTAGGTAATGGTGGCTTAGTTTTTTTTGCTGGTTACTTTGCCAATAAATATCTAGTAGGAAAAACTGCTAATAACATAAACATATACCAAGATATTCACTTCTCACTTCTCAGTTTAGATTTTAACTTGTATCCAATTCAGCTTGGATGGGCATTAGCCTTTATTATAGCTGGGATATTATTTTTAATGATTTATCTTTTTCATTTTTGGTATCTTCCACTCGAATATCAGCCGTTAAAGCAAAATAAAGAAACAGATAAGAACCAATTTCTTCATGTCTTCAAAACATATTTCTCTCAATACAGAATTGCCTCGATTGTTACCTACATACTAACTTTTCGACTTGGTGACGCATTTATGCTCAAAATGGCACCTCCATTCCTAATGGATAAAGTTGAAAAAGGTGGTTTAGGAATCTCTACTGCTGAAGTGGGATTTTTATATGGCATAGTTGGGGTATTTTTCCTTCTAATTGGGGGAATAATTGGTGGTTATCTGATTGCGAAACAAGGATTAAAAAAATGGCTGTGGCCGACGGCAATTTTACAAAATTCTGCTGTAAGGATTCAGGTCTGGGAGCAACAGATGGCATCATGTAGTAGTCTAGCTATA
>CAXUIG010000292.1:0-7602 GCA_964250845.1 uncultured bacterium
AATTTTCATTATACCAATAATCTTAACTTTTTACAAATGATTTAGGATTGCTATATATCTTTGCCAATTCTGACACAACCCTTGGGACGATTGTAGCGGTTGCATCTCAAAGTTTGACCATGCAGGAAGTCGTTGAAACCTTTACACAAGTGACTGGCATTCCGGCAGTATATAAACCCATGGCGCTTGACCAGTATCGCTCGTTGGGTTTCGTTGGTGCTACCGATATCGGCAACATGCTGGAGTTCGTTCAACTTTATGGCTGTGACAGAGATTTTGATGCGATTCGCCAAATCCACCCTAATTTGACTAGCTTTGAACAATGGCTCCGTAACACCAGATGGAAAGGGGAAGCCATCGGTGTGCAGAAGTCCCTTGAAGACCAAAGCAAAGCTGCAAATGCAGTATAGTCCGGCAGATGTATGCCGCCGTTCAGATCGTTGTCGATCTTGTCTTGATGAGTTCCCCCAACTACTAGATGCGCCCGAGGGCGATCGCTTTCCAAACTGGATTTGAAAAAAACACCTAAAAAATCCCCCTCCTTTATCACCCAGGGGGATTTTCTGCAACAGAAGACTGCTAGGAGCTATGGGGAATCATTCTGCCGCAGGGATAAGTTGCCACAGCTTGCTCAGAAGCACTCTGGGCGACGGAAGCCGGAATTTGCTCGACTGGCTGAGTTTGGGCTGATTGGTAAGCCGTTCGCAGTTTTGAGAGCATTTCTTCCCGCCGGTCATACAGTCGCTTCAGGGGGCGAGGCTGGCACTGCTTCATCACATAGGCGGTGAGAAGGGGCAGGGCAATTGTACTATCAGTGTAACAAACAATGCTGCTAGGTAGTTCTTCAGGGTCAATCTTGCCCCAACTTACGGCTTCTGACGGCGTGGCACCAGACAAGCCACCAGTATCAGGACGAGCATCGGTTACTTGGAGGAAGTAATCGTGTCCCCGCTCTTCTAGTCCCAGTACCTCATGAATTTGCGGCTGGGTTTGCAGCAGGAAGTTTTTGGGGCTGCCACCGCCAATAATTACAGCAGCGCTTTTGCCCTCTACGTCAGGAATGCCAGATTCACGGGCACTGTAGGCGATCGCAGCTGTCTCATTCACGTCAATTGACGGATCTATCACTAACTCTGAACCTGACAACGCCAAAGCCGCCACATTCATCCCAATCGAACTATCCCCAGGCGATGAAGTATAGATGGGAACACCGCACTCATAAGCTGTGGCTAGCAGGCAGGAATGCTGCACTCCCACTAGATTTTCCACTTCCCGCACATACTTGCCCAGCAGATGGTGAAACTCAGCTGTTCCCATCCGCTTCTGGAACGGCTCTGCTTGCAGAATCTTGCGGATGAAGGCATCGGTTTCCAGCAACACATCGTAGCCAAAGATAATGTCGTAAATGCGAATAGTGCCTTCCTGGCGCAGCTTCACATCATCTAAAAACGGATGACCCTTGTAGAGTTCAAAACCCAATCCGTAATGCAGATCGTGGTAAAGATTAGCACCAGTGCTAATCATCCAGTCAATAAAGCCATTGCGAATCAGGGGCGCGAGGACTGAAACCCCGAACCCAGCTGGCGTCATCGCTCCCGACAAGCTGACTCCGACAGTAACGCCCTCGCGTAACACTTCTCGACTTAGCAGCTGGCAGATTTCTCGCAAACGCGCGGAGTTGTAGGCGGTAAAGTAATTATCAATTAAATCCACCACGCTAATTTCGGTGGGCATCGGGGCGGGTGCGATTTTGTTGCTGGACAGTTTTGACATTTTTTCATTCCAAGTAGACACGCCCAGTCTAATCTAGCGATCTTATCGGCAGAGTGTGAGGGGGCTGATGAGATCGGCGTTGATTGTGCTTTTCAAGTTAAACCTGTTAGTTCGGATAAATTACCGGGAATCTTATCAGTAGGTAGATACGATTCACTCAGCAGTTCAACACTTAACACTTCCTCGACCGGATGTATGCAAATTAACGTTAATGATTTCGTTCCAAACAGGCGTCCCTTGCCTGTACTTGTGCTTGCTGATACCAGCACCAGCATGGAAGGCAAGAAAATCTCTGCTCTCAATGCTGCAATTGCCGAGATGCAGCAGAAGTTCCTGGAGCTGCATGATGCTCGTGGTCATATTCATATTGGAATTATCACGTTTGCTAGTAATGCCCAGCAGATCCTTCCCCTTAGTCCAGTAGAAAATGTTTTGCTGCCCACTCTTGTAGCCAACGGCACAACGGCTATGGGAGCAGCCTTCAAGATCACTCACCAGGTGTTGAAAGACGAGCAACAGATGCCAAAGCGATCTTGGTTTCCTAGCATTGTCCTAGTAAGTGACGGACAGCCTAATGACGATTGGGAAGAACCACTACAGCAACTTCTGGACTCATCCAGAGGAGGACGTGCCGTTCGCCTAGCCGTTGGCATCGGGGACGATTGCGACTTTGGTGTACTCAAGCGTTTCGTGAACCACACCGAGGTTCCAGTGATGCGGGCTAACGATGTTGCTCAATTAATGGACTTCTTCCGGTTCGTCACCTACTCAGTAATGTCTCGTTCGACAGCTAAAGACCCTAACTTAAGTAATCTCCCTATTCACATGCTGAAGGATGACGACTTAGAGTTTTAGGCAAGAGAGGGAAGCATGTTTAAATTAACTTTTCCGCAACTGGACGAATTTGTTCGAGATATTGAGGGGCGGCGCTACAGACTGAGTTCTATCCTGGGGCAAGGACAACAGGGAACCGTATTCACCACTGACGATACAAATCTTCTAGTGAAGGTCTGTGTGCCTCCACGTTCTGGGCATCATGAGGTGGTACGCGATCGCCTCCGCGTCCTGACATTACGAAATTTAAGAGCTGATGCGTTGGTGTTACCTCGTGCTGTCCTGGCTGAGCCACACTTGGGTTATGTGATGGACGCAGTTACTGACGCGATTCCCTTGTCCGATTTAGCTTATCCCAGGGATAACAACCCCACCTGGCATCAAGCAACTGGCGGATTGCGTCGTCGTCTAAGAATATGTGCTGAGTTAGCCAAAACCTTTGAGCAAATCCACTCCGGCGGTCTTTGCTATGTGGATCTATCAATGCAGAACGTTTTGATACCATCAGACCCCAAGTTAACCTCAATCAAATTAATTGACCCTGACAACCTGATTGTTCCAGGAACCTCCCTGGCGACTGTCCTCGGCACACCCTGGTTCATTGCCCCAGAACTCCTCAAAGAGTCTCGCTGTCCAGATCATGCATGCGATCGCTGGTCTCTAGCAGTGGCAATTTTTTACCTGTTGGTTCTGATTCATCCCTTTTTTGGGGATGAAGTGCAAAATGGTGAGCCAGAACTTGAGGAAATCGCCCTACGTGGAGAACTCCCCTTTATTGACTCAAAGACAGATGATAGCAACCGTTCAAATCTGCGTGGATTGCCTCGCTCCCGCGTGTTGACTCGGAGACTCAAAGAACTCTGTGGTGATGCGTTTGAACGTGGAGTGAGCGATCGCACTGCCCGACCTTCCCCAGAAGATTGGCTCAGTGCATTGGCAGAAGCTGCGGATCAGACTGCACTATGTTCTCACTGTGGGGCTACTTCCTACTTACCAGGAATGCGAGTAGCCCAGTTTGTTTGTGACTGGTGTGGTGAGAGCAACCCTCGCCCAATCGAGTTGGGCTTCTTCAACCCTGATCCATCCATAGATAATCTTGACGCAAATGAACACAAAGAGTTAAGAAGACACAAAACGCCTCACCGATTGGTTTTGGACGCCTCACAGCGAACTGTACCTGCTCGTTTGGTGAGTGGCATAACTGCTACTGGTGATGCTGGGTTGTTTGGCTTTAAGCGGAATAGTAGTGGCGATAAAGTGTACGTAATTCAAAATTTGAGTGCAGATACTTGGCACACCAAAGATATCAGCGATCGCGCATCAACTTGTGCTCCTGGTGAGTTTGTCTGTTTATTTGACCAGACGTTAATTCTTTTTTCATCGGGTGTTAGAGTCAAAGTCCGTAATCTTTTGTAAACACAATGAAGTTATCTGATATTAAATATGGCAAAAAAGTTTCAGGCCGCTTCTTGCTACGGGGTACTGCTAAGAAAGAGTGGCAAGATAAAGTAGTAGAATTGCAACGAATTGACGAAGAAACACTTAGTTTTTCCCCACCCAACATTAGCAACCCCAGCACTGTCGAAATTCAGCCATACTCTGCCGACGCAGAACGGTTATTGCGGGATATTCAACAGGGACACACTGGCGTTATAGGTTGCATTATGAAAGCAGCAGGGCAGCAGATCGAAATTAACGGACTAGCCTTTGCCCTGCCACCCTTCGCCATTCCTGTAAAGTTGCAAATAGCGCTGAGTGATGAATTCATTGAGACAGTTGTAATGAAGGAGTGGCGTAAGGTCAAGAATTTTAGAGATGCTATTACTCTTTTAGAGTCAGAATTCTGCCTTCAGCAGCTGCGCTATTGGCTTGTCACCACTGGTCCTAAAGATCAAAATTTTGAGCGGGGATTCAGTGTATTAGGCTCGTCTCACGTTCTTGATTTAGCGCCTTTTGGTAAGGGTGAGTTGCGCCCCCAACGAATTGTTAGATATAAAGGGAGAAATTTCGATGAGCGCCCTATTTATTTAATGCGCGAACCACTGGATTTTTGCGATAAGACTGTAGCGAATACAATGCAATTTGCTGCAATTTCAGCCCTGAAAAAAGTAGTCGGTGAAACTGATAGCTGGATTGCTGGATGGAAGCGTTACAACGAGGAAGAAGACCAGCTTTTAGAGGAACGGTTTGGACGCCTTCCAGATTTGCATTACCAAGGTGAACCGCGATCTCATTGGGGTGATAGGGATAATCCTCTATTGGCTTTCAACTTAACTGCATCAGCTAGTGTATCGCCTTGGCTTAGATATATCACTGCTGAGGGACTACCTGTGAAGATTTACACAGACGTTAATTCTACAGGTATTACTGGCGGTTCTGTAGTAGATTATGAGCAGAGAAGCCATCGCCTAAAACTTATTTGGTCAGGAAACCAAGACCCACCCCGCGCTGGAGTAATTCGACCTTCTATGGCTATGGAGAAATCGCGACTTCAGAAGCGAAATGAAGCTTTACAGATAGTAGAGACAGCAACAGCTAATCTTCCTTATCTAGGTTTGATATTAGAAGGCAAGCCGTTTGCTCAAGCAACTCCCTATAAGAATAAGCCGCTTACCAAAGCCGTGCGTAAAATGTTTGGCGGCACACCAACGCCAGATCAGGAAAAGGCGCTTAGAATTGCGCTAACAACTCCAGACATTGCTCTGATTCAAGGACCACCTGGAACAGGTAAAACTAGAGTTATCCAAGCCTTACTGACGATGCTGAATGAAGGGCGTGAACCTGGTGTTGCTCTAGATACGGTTTTGGTGACAAGCTTTCAGCATGAAGCTGTGGATAACGCGATCGCAGGTATGAACGTCACTGGACTTCCGGTAGACAGAATTGGAGGCAAGAAGGGTGAGGATCGAGGTGCCCAGATGATAGAGTCTTGGGCTCATCAGGTGGTTAAGGGGGTGCAGTCCCGTATTTCTGAGGAACCTCCTGCAACCCTCGTACTTATCGATCAACTTACAGGATACCTCTCCCATTGGCGAACCTCAACCGGGGGACGGGATGGGACTAGAGAAATACTCTGGCAATTTCGCAATACAGCTTCCACGTTTTTATCTGCCAACCGCATCGCCGAACTCGATCGCCTTGCTGCTACTTTCCCAAATGCTACCCCGTTGGGTAAACCTGTAATTCAAGATTCTTCAGAAAGGGATGAACTGGAGAAACGACTCAACCAGCAATGCACCACAGCAGAGAATTTTCTCGATAACGATGACGGAGTTCGACAAGCTCGTCGCCTCCGACGCTTCCTAGAGCCTTATCTAGACAATCTTTCGGCAGACATCGTTGAGGCGGTGGAAGTTGCTGCATCTTGGAGCGCAGAGGATGTCACCCATCCTGAACCGTGGCTTTCTCTAAAAGAAGCCTGCACCGGCATTCTCGATTTACTGCTTGTCACCCCCACAGCAACAACTATCCCTCAACAGGAGATGCCGGACGAAGAGATTGAAGCTTGCCTTTTAGCAGCAATTGAGGAAGTTGCTGATGCCCGCAACCGCAGTGAAGATGGTATTCAGGAAGCTCTTGGGCTGTTTGTCCGATATTTAAATGAAGAGCCGATTCAAGTTAGAGAAACGATTAGGAACTATTCTGCAATCCAAGCAACCAGTTGCGGACAAGCTGACTCAAAGCAGTTAGGCATGGCAGATCGTCGCTCCTTTGCTGTTGTTGTAGCAGATGAAGCCGCCAGAGCGAACCCACTCGATTTGCTGATACCTATGGTAAAGGGGCGAAGGATTATCCTCGTTGGGGACTATAAACAATTGCCTCACGTTCTTGAGCCTGAGATCGAGCGAAGTTTAGCAAAGCAGGGAGACGAACAGCTGCAAAAAATCTATGGTAAAAGCCTCTTCGAGCGTCTTTGGGCAACGCTTGCCAAGCAAACGTCCGTTGATGGCATTGAACGCACTGCTATGTTAACCGACCAATTTCGGATGCATCCCACTATCGGGAAATTTGTCAGCCAGCACTTCTATGAGGGTAAGCTCACCTCAAAGTTTATCACCGCCCAAATGCGACCTAATTACATAGGTGCGTACAATGGCAAGCCAGTAGCGTGGTTGGATGTTCCTGCTGATTTGGGTGGCGAAGAGCGGACGGGAAATCGCAGTTGCCTACGAAAGGCTGAGTGCGATCGCATTATGGATGAACTTCGCCGCATCCTGCCGACGCTTGAAGAAAAATATCCCAACCCGGACCCCAACCAACCTATAGGGATGGTAGGTATAATTGCTTTTTACTCAGCTCAGGAAGAAGCATTGCTCCAAGCGATTGAGAATCCTCGCTCCGGTTTACCCGAGCATTTACGGCGGCGGGTGCGTGTTGGTACTGTTGATGCCTTTCAAGGTCGCGAATATGACATCGTATATCTTTCCACTGTTCGCAGCAATCAGTACGACACCATAGAGCAACGCCTTGGTTTTACAGCATTACCCAACCGGCTTTGTGTTGCCTTTAGCCGCGCACGATGCTTGTTGATTGGGGTCGGAGATTCTGCGTGTGTTGCGGGTAAAACAGAAGACAGCACCCCTTGGTCACCAGCAATCAAAGCCTTTGTTGAACTCTGCCAAAGTGAGGGCTATGCTGACATCTTCTAACGGAAACCAACTCAATATGTTTGACGATGAGGAACTTTTATTCGATGATGAACTGCCCCTTGATGTAGTAACGCCACCCCAAAATAGCTACATTTCGACTGGTATAAATAATGAGCAGTTTAAACACAGCAATATTAATCATCCCATTATCTTGTTTGCCCGTCAAGAATCTCAGCAAACAATTCTGTGGCCAGTTTATGGGTGGAGAATTGCCGCGCCTCAAGTAAAAAAGAGATGCTTAGATTTTTTGCAAATGACTTCCCTGCGGTTGGCGCGTGCTGGGGTGACTCGTCAGGGCGAACGCATCTTAATTTTATACCAAGCCTTGATATGATATACTGAGATA
>CAXUIG010000293.1:0-7479 GCA_964250845.1 uncultured bacterium
CAGCGAACTGAGGATGGTAGAGTATTTTCCGCGATCGTTGTCAGCTTGTTTGACTGTAAGGATTCAGGTGATCCAAACCCTTACTAGACAAGGGTTTCAGCTCTGGAGATTAAGGCTAAATTGTTAGTTGTTCTCAATAAACAACGAAAAATCAGCGTTTCAGCAATCGCTATTGATAATAAGAATAATCGAGATTTTCGTCGAAAGCATTGCCGGAAAAGCATTTGAGACATTTCCAGATGACCTGAATCCTTACGTTTGACTTAAAGCCAACCATGGAAAGCTTTGGGCACTGTGATAAGACGGCTGGCAATTGTTCAAAGCTGTTGTTACTAAAGAAAGCAATTCTGAGTTTCTGTAAGCAGCCAAACTCATCCGGTAAAGACTTCAGGTGGTTACCGGTGAGATTCAAAATTTCCAACGAATCTGCGAGTGACAAAATTTTTAACGGAAATTGAGTCAGTCCAGCCGCCAAATCTAGTCTTTTGGCTCCCTTCAATTGTCCAGACTGTAAGGCATCGAGTGTTTCCATAAAGTTAACGTGATAGGCAACACAACAGTAGAACCTTGAGAACGACTAGCGTATTCGCGATCCTTATCATTATGTTATTAGTCTGTCAAGGAAGAATAGATGGATAAAAGCATTTGAGCTTAATGCGTGCTTATGACATGGCAATGCGGACAATTTATCCCATTATTCTTGAGGTGAAGCTGCAGACAGATGCTGTCCTCAATCCGCGAACAGGAGAGCAGAGATTTCGTAAATCATCAGTGCTTACGAATACCTCTAATTAGGCAAAGCAAAACAAGTTTAGAGGTAAATTATCAGGATTTTAGCCCGATCAATGGTAAGAACTGTTGTTTTCGGCTTAGTTATACTACGAGCGCCCCTGATGACACAAAAGACTGACACTGATGGCATGAAAACTTCCGTCCAATTTTTGGCAACCGCTGCGGTTCTATTGAGCCTGACAATTTTGGCCGCTTGTGGAAATCAGGCTTCCGGGAATAAACCTGTCTCTACAAGTCCCCCCGAGACTACTAGCAGTTCTCCACCTGCCAGTTCTAGTTCTCCCACGCCAAAAGCATCAGCTAAGGCGACCAAAATTGACGTGTCTGAAACCGAAATGGCGATTAAGCTTACTCCCGCTACAGTTCCCGCTGGGCCAGTTGACTTTGTGATTCACAACAATGGTGCCGTACCTCACGAATTTGTTGTGTTTAAAACCAACCTGGCGCTGAATCAACTACCGATGAAGGAGGGCAAGCTGGATGAAGACAGCAAGAGTCTCAAGAACGTAGCTGATAGCGGAGAGCAGAAACTCAACAGTGGAGAGAACAAAACCCTACATGCCAATCTCACTCCTGGAAAATATGCAGTGATTTGCAATGTCGGAAATCACTTCCGGCTCGGGATGAAAACAACACTCACGGTCAAATAACGCCCACCCTACCAAAAACATCATTCTTATCAAGCATCCAACGGGGTGACTTGCAAAGCGATCTGAACTGCGTCAGGAGCGGCGGCAATCACCTTGAGGTAAGCACGGGCGGTCTGGTCGGGTTCGCTTCGTCCCTCCTTGTGTGCCTGCACGAGGGCACTCTCCGACCGATGCACGAGGCTATCAGTTCAGGTCAGTAGAAATCAAACAGACCGCTTTCCGCATTGATGCGTATCTGCGTGCGATCGCTGGCCTCTAATTTACTCAAAATGTTGTTGAGACGAAACTTGAGCGTTTCTTCCGCGATCATTTTGCAGCTGCCAACCGAAGATTAAGCTAATGAAGAGGCACAAAACCTATTTTTTCAACTAGTTCTTGCCCTTCGTTACTCAATATCATATTAGCATAAGCTACGCCAGCCTGTTCATCGAGTCTGCCATCCCGTTTGATGACAACAAAGAGCCTTCGAGTCAGAGGGTAAGAACCATCTGCAAAAGCACTCTTGTTCAAAGCGGCAAGACTATCTCCAACAAAAGGAGAGACAAATCCTTTAGCAGCATCTTTGGCAAGCGTGAGAGGACGGATTATTTTTTGGCCAATAACTTCGGAAGCTGTAGCATAGCCAATTCCCCCAGGAGTCGAGGCAACTTCTCGGATGCTCTGTGTGGTATCCCGGACTTCTTTTACTGGTGCGCCGAAAGCTTTTTTTTCCAAAACTCCTTCGATAAAAAACTTTACGGTTCCACTAGCCTTAGCATTGCGGCTGAAGGGAGTAATCTTAATGTTGGGGCCACCAACTTCTTGCCAGTTCTTAATTTTTCCAGTGAAGATATCTCTGATTTGCGATAAGGTTAAACCAGGGAGGGACAGCCCAGGGTTGACGTAGAAAACAATGCCATCAATCGCAACAGGAACTTGCTCCAATTTGAAACCACGCCCTTTAGCCTGAGCAAACTCCGTATCTTTTACAGGTCGAGAAGACTGAGAAAAGCTAAGTTGCCCATCAAGTAGCATCTTGATTCCTGAACCAGAGCCAGTTTTTTCTCCTATGGGTTCGGTGTAGCGCAACTTGAACTCAGGATGGGCTTGATTCAGGCTTGAGATTACACTCTCAGAACGCAGAGGCGCAAAGGTTGTTGACCCCCCATAGTTAAACGTACCTTGAGGGACATTGGGGATGTGAGCTAAGCTCTTGTAAAGCTCAGGGTTCACCGAGGAGACGAGGTCAAACTTACCTGGAGCAGGCGCACTTGTTTGTGAAGGTGAAGACGGAGCTGGAACAGCAGTATTTGCATTACTTGCTGTTGAACTTCCTAGCCTGTCTCTAAACAAAAAATAGCTTGCACCTAGAGTAGTCACGAGGAATATTCCAATCCCGATTAAAATTATTACTGGGGGCTCCTTGCGCAATCTATGTCCGCAAATTTCGCACTTCTTTAGGGTTGAGGCGTTACGGTCGTGACTACATTTAGGGCATTTGACGTAGTTGTATTCGTTTACCATCTCATCTCACTTCCTTTAATCCTTGTTCTTCCCGGATATTGGCTTCCATGGTGGTAACCTGTTTGTTAGTGAGCCCCAGCTCCTCTTGAAGTTCAAGCAACTGCGACTGTTGTTCAAAATCAATCTCGCCCTTATCTTCTAGAAAAGCCCGATACATCAAACCATACTCATAAATTGCTTTTTGTTGATTCTGACTATAGGAAAACTTGGCAATGAGCTTGTCGGCGGCTGCTTGTGGAATGGCGTACCTTTGACGGAAATGTTCTAGCATTTGTAGCTGTGTTTCAGAAGGGTTGCCGCGACGGTAACAAGTTTCTGCTAACTTGGAGAATTTTTCAAAATTGCTGTCAGTAGCTTCAACTTCTGTAGAGGTTGCTGCTGTAGTTCTGGGAATTTCAGATGGCTGCTGAATAGGCGAGGATGTAGTCTCCGTAGGTAAAGGGACAAATAAGCTGTGGGTCTTCACGTACTCTCCGATCGCTTCTTCCTGCTTGCGGTAGTCGGAATTGTCTTTACCACCAGGAAGAGTCTTTTCTAGCTCTTTCAGGTAAGCCATAAGTTTTTGATAAAGCCCCTGTTTCTCGGCTTTGGCGATCGCTTTCTGGCCGATGTTCTGAAGTGCATCCTGCAAAATGTCCCGCACTCTGCGGTTTTGGTCACTGAGGAGGTATTCTTCCGCTTCCTGCCAGTCAGCTCCAAGAACCTGGTTCTTTGCTAGCCCCGTCAGTTTGTCCTGATAAGAAAAACGCACTTCAGAGTATTTAGTAACTGTGTTTTCTGCCTGAGCTACCAACCCTAAAACTTGGGCCAAAATCAGGTTTTGTTTAGCCTGGACTTCGGCTTGGGTCGCTGGCATGTGGTCTTGAAACTGGCGGCTATCTTGATGGGTATGAAGAGGATTCTTATCTGCCAGGGACACTGAGCGATAGAGTATCCGCATCCGATCCATGCCCTCAATTAGCCTGAGAGGGAACGCTCCCACCTCCTGGACAAAGTAAATATGGTGGGGGTCACCCAGAGGACGAATATCTTTGTCGGTGAGTGTGCTGCACTTACGGATCATTGGGAGCAACGCACCTACAGCCGGATCTGTGGGTTTGTTGCCACCTTGAATCCCTACCAGGGTTTGCCGTTTTTCCGCCCGGTCTTCCCAGCCCAGACGAGCCTGCTCCTGGCTGAAGCGTAAGAAGGGCACACTTTTTTCAAAGGTGGTCTTAATCTGAGCTTCCTGCTGTTCTACAGTTGGATACTGCTCAAGGAACTTGTGCGCTGTCGAGATTTGCAGTTGAGTGCTGCCGACAAATTCATCAAGAGCCCGATTCAAGATCCGCTCAGAAAGATCCTTGATCCTCAAGCTATCGAAGGTGTACAGCTCAAACAGTTTTACCCCTAGATCACTCAAGACCTGCTGGGCGATCGCCTGGCAGATGAGATCCTGCTTATCTTCGAGAGTCTTTTTGTATACCTGGTCTATATCTTTGAGGTCGTAGAGTAAAATTCCGTTGACCGTCAGTGCTCCGGTTTCGCGGACATAAGTTTGTTCTTTGTCCAGAAATCGAGATTGCAAGGTATCTAAGTTTCGCTCCAAGGCAGTGAGATCCACCAGCAACCGCTCAATTTCTTCTTTAAGTCCATCTAACAGCGGCACTGCCAATGTACGGGCTTTGACTTCTACCTTCGAGATATACAGCGACTCGAAAGCCTGCATAATCCCCTTGAAGTCTTCTTCGATCAAGCCCTTGCGATTGATGGGGTTGAACTGTTTGGCATGGTCATCTATCTGCTTGAGCAGCACTTGGAGGGCATTGGCTGCAGAACGCTCCCTGGGTAACCACTCCTTTTGTCGATTTTGGTCAAACTGGCTGCGGTAATCTGTAAAGACTTCCAGGAGTACTTCAAGAAACTGGCGGGCAAACTTTGGTCCCCGAAAGCGGTCTTCAAGAGTCTTGTAGACAAGCTGACGGAGTTCTCGACGCTTCTGAGGAATCAGCTGGTTCAGGTTGTCCCACATCTTCTGGAAATAATCACTCCAGCGTCTCGGGTCAGTGTCGTTGTCGTTAAAATGATGGTTGTACTTTTCCTGTTCTACTGATACGAAGCGCTGGAGATTTTCGTAGGGAATATTGAGGTCGTTGCGGCGTTTACGTAAGCCCGCTACCCAATCAGCCACTTCTTTGTTGTACGGCTTCATGTTGTCGCCAAGTCCAATGCTGTCGAGCAACTGATGCTCGTTGTCAGATTCGGCTAGTCGCAGACCAGGCAAAATTTCCGTTTTAATTAGATCACGCATAGCCGTGGGTGCGGGAGTCGGGTTAGACCACCAGGTAATTAACTGACCCGCCAGCCGTAAGGCACAGGCATTCAGAACCCGCTCTACTGGAAATTGAATCCCGGAAAGCCCAAAACTAATAAAGTTCTGAGGATAGCCAAGCGGGTCAGGGCTAGCCCATTGCTTGCGAATGTTGTCCCGGACAAGTTTTTTGTATTGACTGAACCCTGAGTTGAAGTCCAAAAAGACGTTCTGGGCAACCATCTCCAGCACAGAGCTGACGCTGGGAAAAGTAACTTTATCGTTGCTGTTGCCAACCAGGTAGCAAAAGTTGAAAGGCACATCTTGGCTACTCTGCGAGCTAATGCGATCGCTAGGGTTGGTGCTGTACTGATATTCAAAACGAGTGGTGCTGCGCGAGTAGTGGTTTAGCTCCATCAGGGCAGCATAGGCATTGGCTACTACCCGATCACCCAGTCCTGAAAAGGCTCCTGGTAGTACTAGATAAGCTGAAGATTGAGGCAGATCCGAAGGGGGAATCCAGTCTCGCAGGTTATAGGCCATGTCGAGTACCAGTCCAGAGCCAGTGCCGCCCGAAAGGGAGCAGACAATGAAGATGTTGACCCCTTTATCCAGCTGGACACCCCAGCGGTCCAGCATAAATTTCTCATGCCCTATAATACGGGCTTTAGCATTGTTGAAGCTAGTTTTAATCGTCTGGTAGTTCAGGGTGAAGGCAAACTTTCCGAGAGCCCGGATTTGTCCGGCTCCAGCTAAGATCGAATCAGTTCCTTTGAGTTGACTGGGGAACCACTCTGCCAAATAATCGTAGGCAGAGAGCTTATTCAGGATTGCCTTGGCATCTTCCACCTTAGCCCACACCTGCTCAGCAGGCCTAAGCGAGATGTCTTGCTTGAGGACGACTTGCGGTTCGGAAACCTTAGCATTCTGCTCCGTGTCAATATGCAAAAAGGACACGATGGGTAAGTAATCCAGGGAGCCGTAAGACTCTACAATCATCCGGCGAACTTTGACTAAGATTTCCTTACCTGTTCACCCTAAGTGAGGGTATCTGGGGGCGGATGAGAAAACCAGGCAGATAAGAAGTGTGTGAGGCGAGCCTGGCGGTAGTATGCGATCAGTGTAGACCAACCCCAACAAAAATCGGACGAGCCTTGAGAACAAGTCCGATTAATACCTTGAGGCACAATTTTTTGTTGAGGGCTTATGGAACAAATGACCTCGGAGTAGTGGAGGTCATTTGGGTCATGCCCAAAGAACGTAGCTTCTTATTTTTACGGATTTTCGGTTGAGGGGGGGGGGAGTTCTTTCACTAGCTCAGTGAACAACATCACAGATGCTTTGGCCGCCACCCGCGATCTGGCGAGCTTCACTGGTTTATGCTGTTTTTCCTCGTCCAGAATTTTTCCTAATTCTTGACCAATGGGTGTTTTCAGGCGCCGGGACTTTGGTTCAATCCGCGTGAAAATCCATTGCCACAGCGCAGTTCGGCATAGTTCCGAACCCGATTTTTTTGTGACTCTTTTGTCCCCTGAATCTTCGCGGGTCGGTGCTGTGCCCAGGGCTTTTTGGAAGCGGCGCCGGGACAGCTCGCGCCTGGTCGGTGGTAAAGGCAAAAAGCCTATTTCCTCCTTTAGGCACTGACAGATGCGCATTAAGCAGGCGACTGGTTTGGACCCATGCCGCGACAGCCCACTCTTTGGAGTGAGCTGTTTCACTGGGAGGGTCAGCCCAGCTCGTCAGGCGTCAAAAAATCATGGCATCGACAGCAGCTTCGTCTTCCTCCTCTCCTTTGAGAAGGTTCAGTTCACTGAGAACAAATTGCCGGAGAGTTTTAGAAACTTCAAATGGATCTTCATCCTCATCGACGATGGCCGTCGCTTCCAGTGTTTCGCTGCTGTAATTCCCAAGATTCTGTACGCGCTTATAAGTCAGCGCTTGAATTCTCAAGAAAAATTGCTCCTTTACTCAACTACTATGTCCAGATCGGGGTTCCATCCCTTGGCCATAAATTCCCGCATGAATGGGGATAGATCCATCCGCGATTCGAGGTCGTCCGCCCATTGACGCATCGTTTTCGCCCCCGAGCCATTGTTGTGCGGGTGCCGACTCGCCAGCTGGAGCTGGGCTATAAGTGTCCAGGCCGCAAGAGGAGAAAGCTTTATATCAATGCTGGGAACATCCGACAGCTGATTGAATTCAAAAGCCCATTGACGCGACTCTGGCGTCGTGAAGTTTTCGTCT
>CAXUIG010000294.1:0-7466 GCA_964250845.1 uncultured bacterium
AGCACGTTTTATTATCACATGTTGCCGCTCATTAAGATGCGTTTGCCCTACCGGGACACCCTCTTGCATCGCTTCTAGCATTGCCAAGGGTAATCCCTCTAACTCCGAAGGAAGTACAAACAACCCCGCCCCCCGAACGATTTCCGCCAGACGCGCTCCATGGAGTTCGCCCGTTAACACAACGTCTTCACTCCTTGCCGCCATGTCGAATATCTTCGAGACGAATTGATTACTATCACTAGCCCCGCCGACAAGCACGAGTTTCCATCCCAATGGCTTCAAGGCTTGGAAGGCTTCAATCAGCAGATCGGGACACTTTTCAGGTACAAGTCTGCCCAGGAACAGAATGTAGCGCTTCTGCGTCAGACCTAGCAAGTTGCCATAAGCAAAATTGGGATCCGATTCACCGAAGCCCGCTGGCCCGTTAGGGATGTAAACCGCCTCTCTACCATAAGTCTTCATAAAGTAGGAGCGGAGTTCTTGTGAGACAACGATCAGCCCATCGGCAAACCGTGCTGCAGCACTCTCCCCCTGGTTTAGCATATAACTAGAAAATCTACCCCATTTGGCGCGACGCCCGTCCAATCCCTGGCATGTGACCACAACCTTGGCAGTGGAGGCGATTTTTGGCAACCAGCTCATCAGAGACGGACCCATAGCGTGGAAGTGAACTATGTCATACTGCTTGCCGCTAGAAGCGATCGCTCCGAGTGCGGAACTAAGCAGAGCATCCATCCCTCTTAACTTCAAGCAGGGTAGGGAGACGACTCGAACTCCCCGAACCTCATAATTGTGCAGCCAGGGACATTCAGTGTATGAGGAGCGGGCAAACAAATCCACAGAGTGACCGTGTTCGACCATCCGGGGGTAGAGTTCCTGACAATAATGCTCAATGCCACCCTGTTTAGCAGGTAGCCCTTTTGCACCAATTACAGCAATCTTCATCAGGAGAAGTCTCCTTGGAATCAAAGTGTGTTTGGGAATCAAATAGCGGTCTTTTGATTGGCGTCGGGGACCGCTTACCATGACTTGCGTCACATGAATGGAATTTTTAGCTTATTGATGTCCAGCTAGTTAGGGCAAGTTTCTTGAGCAATTTATAACTATTTGTGTTTATCCGTCTATTTAGCATTTATCATCGGAAGTGTCTCCTGAATTGAATGTGTGTTTGGGAGATGGATAGCGGTCTTTTGATTGGCGTCGGGGGCCGCTTCCTATGACTTGCATCACATGAATGCGATGTTTAGCTTATCATGTCCAGCTACTTATGATTTTGCTCTTGTGGGCAACTCATTGGTTCCTAGCTCAACCGATTGGGCGCTAGCTAAGAGGTTTCGCTGCTCCCATCTACGTAACATATCACTGTAGACCTCACCAACCACAACACGAGCACTGTAAGGTTCGGCAACCCGGACACATGCCTCGGCTGGGTAATCTGCCGGATGCAGCAGTACCTGGCGCAGGGCATCGGCGATCGCTTGTGGGGTGCGCTCCTTACAGACAATCCCACTTTCAGCAGAAAGAAGGTTTGGGGTTTCGCCGCAGTCGGTTGTTACCACTGGCGTTCCGCTGGCGAGTGCTTCAAGGACGACCAAGGGTAGACCCTCGTAGGCGCTGCTAAGTACGAATACACTGCACAGGCGCTGCAACTGTGCAACTTCTGCCTGTGCTAAAGCCCCGAGCATACTCACTCGTCCCCAAAGCTTGAGACTGTAAATCTCAGCCCGCACATCATTACCTAAATTCCCCTCACCCACTATCAGCAGGTGAACATTTAAATCGTTCAGAGCAGCGAAGGAGCGCACCAGTAAGATCGGATCCTTTTGAGCATGCAGCCGACCAGCAAACAAGATAAAACGCGTATCCTCTGATAAACCCAGCCGCTGCGCCAAGCTACGCCTACTCTCCTCTCTATCCTCCAACTTTAATGGGTAGAAAATATCGTTGTCAACTGTGTTGTTGAGATAGGTGACGCGCTCAGCGATCGCTGGATAACGCTGCCGGTAATGTTCTGCCGATGTGGTATTGCATGATATAATTTTTGTAAACTGGCCTACTAAAAACCCTTCCAGGGCAAAATATCCTGCCGGTAAATGCTGCCAAAGGATGGCATTTCTACTGGCTTTAGGGTCCATCTGCTTCTGTATATCGTTGTGAACGAAAAGAGTCTTGTCCCCAGGCCAGTTACGGGTTGCTATAGTCGGTTCAAGCCGATGAAAGTGCATGAAATCCGAGGGCAAGTAACGACCCATAAGGGCAGCGCTATACTTTACTGTGGTTGGGATCAGGCCGCTAAAGTTATCATTTTTCAATCTGAGTATCGCGATGAACTGAATCGCCCTCCCTGCTAGTTCGGCTTCTCGCCAATTATCTATAGGTAAGTCTGGATCGTCTTCTGTACCCACCAGTCGCACTTCAAATTCACTCGGAGCGTACTTAATAAACGTGCGGATGATTGTTTGAATTCCACCTATGGTAGGGCTCCAGGGGTTGAACTGGTAGAAAATGGTTAAAACAGGTTTATGCATCTGACCGGGACAGAAATTGTACTTTTTTGTCCGCCCTAAAAAGATTAACTGACTAATTTTTCTTTGGCAAGGGATAGAAGTCATTAAAAGTCAAGCAAAAAGTCACTACAGAAGTCATATTTAGTCAGATACAATCATTATAAAGTGATAACAGAATCATCAGATTTGTATAGTGATATTGTAACAAGTAGTAAAACAAGTAATATAAAGTTATAAATGTGAGAAGGAGAGTATGTCACCGACGTCGCGCCCTCATCCCCTAACCCCTGCGATAAGATTGCCCTCTTCAGTCATGTGAGTGCGACCGAGTTAGGAGAACATTTGAGAACATAGAGTGCAATAATGGCGCCAAGCGCCTATATTATTCCCCTCTCCCCCATCGGATGAGCCAGACTGCCCTGAATTTGATTGCGATTGCTGTTTTTGTAGTGACTTTTTCGAGTCTGCTCGGACCAATATTCAACTTGTCACCAGTATTACCCGCGATCGCCACCTTTGGCCTCTTGGGACTCGCCACCCTGGATAGTTTAAGCTGGAAAGGCCAGCTCCGGACCCTGCTTTTGGAAAGCCTTGCCAGTTTCTCACCCCAACACCGCGATCGCATTGTCCGGCATGAAGCAGGACACTTCCTGGTAGCTTCTCTATTGGGAATCCCAGTCACAGGCTATGCCCTCAGCGCCTGGGAAGCTTTTAAACAAGGGCAAACAGCCCAGGGCGGTATTAGCTTTGACGATCAGGAATTGGCATCCCAGCTAGAATTGGGTACTCTGTCAGCCCAGTTGTTAGACCGGTACTGTACAATTTGGATGGCAGGTGTGGCAGCTGAAACCCTGTTTTACGGGAGCGCCGAGGGTGGAGCCGACGACCGGGAAAAACTTACATCTGTTCTGACACCGTTAGGGTTTTCTGCCTCAGCTCAAGAGCAGAAGCAGCGTTGGGCGGCTCTGCAAGCCAAAACTCTACTCCAGGAGAATTGGTCTGTGTACGAAGCGCTGGTCGATGCCATGCAACAACGCGCCGACATGAGTGAGTGTTGTCGTGTGATTTCGCCGCATCAAGATTTTTAGCCGTATTGCTAGAGTTGAAGACTGCATGGCATATCTTGCAGAGGTTGAGACACCATGACCAAAGATAACGTGAAATCCTGGTTTAAGCAGGGTACAGCGCTGTTTGAAGCCGAGCAGCACAATGATGCGATCGCTTACTTTGACAAAGTGGTAGCAGTACAGCCTAGCCACAGCAGTGCCTGGATCACCCGTGCCAATGCCCTGACGGCTCTCGGACGAATTGAAGAAGCTATTCACTCACTCGACATGGCGCTGGAATTTAATCCGGCGTTACGCACTGAAGTGATGCGCGATTTCAGTCGGCGTGGTGCAGAAATTGTAGAAGCGTTTGAAAAGAAACTCCAGGAACTCGACCACAAGCAAGAAGAACTCGGCTTTGCTTCTGATCAGGAGCGAGAGGAATACTACCGCCAGGGACAAGAGATTGTCCGCTCCGTTGAGGACGGCATTGCGCAGATCCAGCGGGTGTTCCCCCCGAATTTAGAGGGGGGGAGGGAGGGAGGGAGGGGGAGATAGGGAGAATTTTATCCTGACTTTTTCTCCATTCAGTTGCCAGGAGCCAGAATATTCTTTCCTGACTTGGAGACTCCTGACTCCTGACTTTTCTAATTGCTAATCGCCAACTTCAGAATCTGAGCCGTGACCGCGAGGCTTTCTTCGTAAAGCGGGTCGCGACCCCAGCGTTGCAGTTGCTGACTTAGCAATACTTCCGCCTTTTGGTCTGAAGGTGAGGTCACCTGCTCAAACCGGCAGGACTGGGCACCACCGCCCGCCTCCATGCGCATACAACCACTCGTTTCCGAACACAGGACTGTACAGCAGTCTGCCTTCGGATTAGTCGAGTTCAGGCGCAGGGCAACCAAGTCACCCGGAATTCCACCCGAATCAGCTGTTGGAACTCCTGCTAACTCTGCTTCCACTTCGCGCTCGTCTGCGCCAATGAAATGGATGCGCTTAAGGTCGTAGTCTCCTCCAACTTCAGCGAAGTCAGAGGGACGCCACTGCAACCTACTAGCCAACCAACCCAAAAACATCAGCGCTTGAGCAGGATTTCCTTTTTGGTAATCAATCGTCACCCGGTCAACTTCTTTGAGAGCGGCGCGACGCTGTGGCGGGTCGAAAGTTTCGGCAGTCAACTCCTGCCAAGACGACAAGCGACGCCAGTTGAGGTCAGCAACCGGCGTACCCGCCTCTAGCAGTTCTTGCAGGCGCAGAAAATCGGTCTGTGAATCACTAAAGCCGCTAGAGTCAACGACAACAGAATTGCACACTGCCGCCAGCCTCTGAAATAGGCTGTTGTTGGGGTCTGGTGTTGCTTTCCACCAGAGAAACTTCGGCAGGCCACCAATCAACAGATTCGCAACCACACCACCTACCCGTTCTAAGGCGGGGACGGTGCCCTTGAGCGTGATGTATTCACAGCAAATCAGCGTAGTTGACGACGAGCGCTTTTGGATCGGGCAATATGCCGATACTTGAGCTGTCACGCCTTCGTCGTCGCCAGCCACTGGGCAAAGGGCAACGATGCGGCAGGGGTTGCGAGTAGCGATCGCATCCGCAATAGTGGGGCTTTTCGCATCCAAGGCATAGGACATACCCTGAGTGCCGTTGTCTTCACCATTGGCACCATTGCCGTGACGCTTGGCAATTTCTTCGCGCAACTTAGCTAGCGTTTCAGGAGTCGCCTTCCCCGAAACCTGCAAGCCATAACTTTTCTGCGCTTCCCGCAGTGCGCCTGCTGTGCGCGGTCCAGGAATCCCATCAATGGGACCGCTGTAAAATCCCAAAGCAGTCAACAACTGTTGGGTTTCTTCCGGTTCGTAAACCACCAAACTAAACGTCGTCGCCCTCGTAGCAGCGGGAACCGCCCCTTGAGCACCATCGACGCCATAACTTTGCCAAATCTTACTGAGTTCCGCCTCAATTTCACTGAGCGAAACATCCTTGGGAGCTTGAAGCGAAACAATTGGAGGAGATTGGGTCGTCATAGTAACAGGCTATAGCAGCAACTAAAGATTAGCTCGAGAGCTGTAGGGTGGGCATTGCCCACCTTTTAGTATTAGCTTGTTGGTGGTTAGTTGTTGGTGATTAAAATAGCGAAACTACTAACAACTTGAGACAGATGGCAGCAGATTTATTCTGACGCCATTCTGCCTTCCAAAAATACTGGGGAATACCTGAGCGCTACAATCTGCGCCAGCGGCGGCCATCTTGGTTGATCAGGAGTTCTGCTTCCGCAGGTTCCCAGGTGCCAGCTTCATACTTGGGAACCGAGGCTGGATCAGCTGGCGCATCCCAAACACTGAGCGCTGGAGTTACCACCTGCCAAGCAGCTTCGACTTCGTCCGCCCGTGTGAACAAAGTCTGGTCGCCCATCATGCAATCGAGTAACAGGCGCTCATAAGCATCGGAATTCGTCGAGCCAAAGGTTGAACCATAACTAAAGTCCATGTCAACTGAGCGGCTGCGGAGCTCTGGTCCGGGCATCTTGACCTCAAAGCGCAGGGAAATTCCCTCATTCGGCTGGATTCGCATCGCCAGGACGTTGGTATTGAGCTGTTGAGCTGCCGATTGAAAGATCAGATAAGGAACCTCGCGGAAGTGGATCGAAATCTCCGACACTTTTTTCGGCAGTCGCTTACCCGTACGCAAGTAGAAGGGAACGCCATGCCAGCGCCAGTTATCAATCAGAAACTTCATCGCCACATAAGTGGGGGTTGTGGAGTTGGGATCAACCCCCGGTTCCTCGTGATAACCAGGCACGGGTTTACCTTTCATCCACCCAGCGCTATACTGACCGCGCACCGCTGAACGCTCCAGATTCTCAACATCAGCCAGATGGGTTGCCTGGATCGCCTTCACTTTTTCTGTCCGGATACTGTCGGCATCCAGCGAGTTTGGTGGCTCCATGGCGGTGAGGCAGAACAATTGCATCAGATGGTTTTGCAACATATCCCGCAGAGCACCGGAGGTTTCATAGTACCCAGCCCGGTCTTCAACTCCCACTGTCTCTGCCACAGTGATCTGCACATGGTCAACAAACTGGCGATTCCACAGCGGTTCAAAAATGGCGTTAGCGAAGCGAAAGACCAGAAGATTCTGAACCGTTTCTTTACCCAGGTAATGGTCGATCCGGTAGACTTGCTGTTCTTTGCAAACTTTCTGCACCACTTGGTTAAGGTTCCGCGCTGATCCCAAGTCCCGACCAAACGGTTTTTCAATCACTAGGCGAGTCTTGCTCGGGTCGTCTAGCATCCCCTGCGCCCCTAACTGCTGGATCGACTCAGCAAAGAATTTCGGGGCAACGGAGAGGTAGAACATGCGGTTTCCCCGCGTTCCCCGTTTCTCGTCCAACTCACTCAATAATTTATTCAGTTTCTGGTAGCTTTCTGGGTTATCAATGTCACCAGAGCAGTAGAACAGACCTTGGGCAAAGTCTTGCCAGAGGTCTTCAGAACCGATCCCGTCAGAAAACTGCTCTATGCCTTCGCGCATGTGTTCACGGAAGTAGTCGTCGCTCCAGTCACGACGGGCGACTCCAACGATCGTGGTTTCTGGCGGAATCCGGCGTTGCCGTCTCAGGTGGTAAAGTGATGGCACCAACTTGCGCTGGGTAAGATCCCCTGAGGCACCAAAGATGATTATTATCTGAGGATCAGGCGTCCGTTCCTGTTGCAGCCCTACGCGCAGAGGATTTTCTAGCAGCGTGACCATAGTTGTTTGAAGGGTAAGTTTTGACTTCTTCTCTATACTGCGATCGCAAGGGAGCAAGGAACGGTATTCAATGATGCTGAATATTCAGCTTAACAGAGCAGAGGAGCAGGGGAGCCGGGGAGCAGAGGAGCAGAGGAGCAGAGGAGCAGAGGAGCAG
>CAXUIG010000295.1:0-7464 GCA_964250845.1 uncultured bacterium
GGGCGGATTGGGTTCAAGCGCCAGGAAATTCAATGCTGCTTCTGCAAAGTCCAATATATTAGTATAGAAGGAAATCTGTCTGCTGAAGTAGCTGCGTATCGCAGGCCGTGATATTGTAAAGAATAGTATCAATGTCTAAGGCAAGCATCATCAGAAGTAAATACCTGGCTTGAATCTGCCAGATGGGAACTTTACAACTGAAGGTCAGGTGTTAAAATATTGTGTTTGCAGGATTTTAAACAGCCTTGGCTCAGACGGTGAATTGGATTGCAGAAGTTAGCGGTTCGGAGCAAATAGCTTAGGAATGTAGCAGTGTTCGTCAATCCCGTTACTGTAAAGGCCGCCTCATGTGAGCAGTTTGGTTACAGGTTTATTTCTACCCAAGTCTAGAGGTATCTTCCATGTCCATTCGTCTATACATCGGCAATCTGCCGAAAGAAGAAGTAGATCGCCAAGAGCTGCAAGCGGTTTTTGCAGAAATGGGTGATTCTGTTGCCACCAAAGTAATAAAAGACCGGAAAACCGGCAAGTGCCGTGGTTTTGGTTTTGTAACCGTCAACGATGACGAACAGGCCGATCAGCTGATTGAAAAGTTCAATGGTCACATGTTCAAGGACACTCCCCTGAAAATTGAAAAGGCATTACCCCGGTCTAAGGGGGATGAGGACTCTCCTCAGCCAGTTAGCACTGCTGCTCCTATCACTAGTGGCAGCAGCAGTGCTGACAAAAGCCCTCGTCGTGGTAGTGGAGGTGGGGCGAATAAGAAGCCGCCTCGCCGCGCTGCCACTACTAGCACTCCAGCTGAAACCGACGCAGTTCGGCCCGATCCACGCTGGGCTTCTGATCTTGAAAAGCTGAAGCAGATGTTGGCCGCTCAAACCAGCAATTCCTAAGCAGGGATGAGGGACTAGTGACTAGGAAACTAGTCTCTAGTCCCTCAGCTTAAGGGAACTTGTAGCCAGTCTTGGAGATGCGCTCGCAACTCTTGGGCAAAGACTGCGCGCTGGCCGAAACGTTCAGTACGAACCGCCTTACGCTCCTGATCTAGCATCCAACCATAGTCGCTACTCAGACGCAACTTGTCCTGCCAGTCTGCCAGGGAGACAATCAGCTGGTGTGCGGGACTGTTGTCGTAGCCATAAACGCGAAATACGTAGTTGAAAGTATTCTGTTTGGCAGCAGCGATCGTTGAGGGTTGACCGCATTCAACTTCTAGGCGCGATCGCACTTGCTCCATTAAATCTGGTTTCTCCAGATCTTCCAGAGGCCGAACTGCCAGAGTCAGGGCAAAGTAAAACGCTTCGACGGGAATAAACTCTAGTTGCATTGAAATATTATACTCCCACCTGGGACAACCTGAAAAGCTGCACGAGGATGGGTTTGGAGAAGACCCCCAACAAAGAACAGCATTGGTGGAATAGGAATTCTCGTAGAAGGTAGTGGTCATCCTCATAGCAGATTGTCATAAATCGCATCAACCCCTAAATTAAAACTTAATACTCAATCTGCTATTAAGGTCACCACTGGTGGTGACCTCGGCTGTCCGCTTGACCTCGTTAAATTCCGCTACGAAATCAACTATGAGTTCTGCAAATTTAAACCACATTGCCCTGATTTCTGTCCACGGCGACCCGGCAATTGAAATTGGTAAAGAAGAAGCCGGGGGACAAAACGTTTATGTGCGCCAGGTGGGGGAAGCTCTAGCCCAGATGGGCTGGCAAGTTGATATGTTTACCCGCAAAGCCAGTGCCAACCAAGCTGCCATAGTTGAACATAGTGATAATTGTCGCACAATTCGTTTAATTGCTGGTCCAGAGGAGTTTGTGCACAGGGACGAGATTTTTGGCTATGCGCCAGAGTTTGTGGAGAAATTCCTGCAGTTTGAGCAGCAAACGGGTGTCAACTATCCCCTGGTGCATACGAACTACTGGATTTCGAGCTGGGTGGGGATGGAACTCCAGAAAATCCAAGCTAGCAAACAAGTTCATACCTACCACTCCCTGGGAGCGGTCAAATATAAGTCAGTGACGACGCTGCCACTGATCGCTAAAACCAGATTAGCAGTAGAAAAAGCGGTGTTGGAGACAGCACAGCGGATTGTGGCCACCAGTCCGCAGGAAAAAGAACACATGATTAAGCTCGTTTCGAGCCGCGGCAACATCGACATCATTCCCTGCGGCACGGATATTAAGCGATTTGGCTCGTTGGGGCAGCTCCAAGCCAGGGCAGAGTTGGGAATTGACAAAGAAACATTAGTTGTGTTGTATGTAGGAAGGTTTGACCAGCGCAAGGGGATTGAAACCCTAGTGCGTGCCGTCGCCCGGTCGCAAGTGCGTCAGCAGCGGGAAGTGTTGCTGATAATTGGCGGTGGTAGTCGTCCAGGTCAGAGTGACGGCATCGAACGCGAGCGGATTGAAAGCATTGTTGAGGAAGTGGGAATGCGTCCTCACACCATCTTTCCAGGCCGTCTGAGTGATGAGATCCTGCCGGTTTACTACGCGGCAGCGGATGTCTGCGTCGTTCCCAGTCACTACGAACCGTTTGGGCTGGTGGCGATTGAAGCGATGGCAAGTGGGACGCCAGTGGTTGCTAGTGATGTCGGTGGTCTGCAGTTTACCGTTGTACCAGAACAGACTGGGTTACTCGCCCCACCCAAGGATGATGTCGCTTTTGCAGCGGCGATTGATCGCATTCTGCTCAATCCCACCTGGCGAGACCAACTCGGTCAAGCCGCAAGATCGCGGGTGGAAGCAAAGTTTAGCTGGGATGGCGTCGCTGCCCAACTGAGCGAACTCTACACCCAGATCATGGCGCAACCGGATCAAGTCCCAGTTGCTAAGTAAGTAGCCCCACAATCAGCGAAGTGGGAATGTGCGCTGCTTACCACCACCCTGCATGAGCCGGAAAATCTTACCTTGGAAATTATCCATGTAGGTGAAGATCACAGGAATCACCACTAGGGTGAGCAGCGTTGAGGTCATCAAGCCCCCAATTACAGCGATCGCCATCGGGCTCCGCACTTGGGAACCCGCACCAAGTTCCAGGGCAATCGGTAGCATCCCGGTAATCATAGCGATCGTCGTCATCAAAATCGGTCTTAAACGGGCTACCCCCGATTCGAGCACCGCTTTGTACATGGGTTTTCCCTCTTCCTCGTTAATCAAGGCATAATCCACAAGCAAGATGGAATTTTTGGTCACAATTCCCATCAGCAGCACCACCCCAATCAGCGCATACAAACCCAAAGACTTTTGTGTAACTAGCAGTGCAATCAGGGCACCCCCAATTGACAGGGGTAGAGCTGCCATAATTGTGACCGGATGGAGGAAATTGGTAAACAGTAGCGCAAGTACTGCATAAATAAACAGCACTGCTGTTGCCAGAGCCCCAGCAAAACCACTAAAAACTTCACCCATTACCTTGGCATCGCCCGAGGGTTCCTGCTCGACTCCGGGAGGTAGATGCATCAAGGCTGGCAGAGCCTTGAGTGCCGTGTAGGCTTGTCCTAGAGTTAAACCTTGCAAGTTAGCCTCCACTGCGATCTGGCGCGCCCGGTTATAACGGTTAATTTTAGCCGGTCCACTACCCAGCACAATCCTAGCTACAGATGTCAAAGGGACTAAAGTATTATTTTTCCCTGGAACCTGGAGATTTCGAATCGTGTCGATATTCTCTCGGAAACGAGGAGCTAACTCCACCAGAATCGGAATTTGCCGATTAGGCAAATCGAACTTAGCCAGGTTCGCATCAATATCGCCGATGGTGGCAAGCGTTGCGGTGCTAGCGATCGCCTGTACAGTTACTCCCTGATCTGCGGCTCGCTCTAAGTCAGGTTTAATCAGAATTTCTGGTTGCGCTAGACTAGCAGTGGATGTGACTTGCACTAAACCTGGCAGTTGGCGCATTTGTTGGGTGAGTTGGTCAGATGTCTGAGTCAGAGCCTCTGGGTTTTGGCTCCTGAGAATAATTGACAACTGCTTTTTCTCACCGAAACTGCCTTCATTAAAACTGACTCGGGCGCCGGGAATTTGCGCGAATTGGGGACTGATCTGAGCCTCAAACTGTTGTTGCCCGATGCCTTTGTCCCGTGGTTTCAAATTAACGAACAAATTGGCTGTATTCACAGCACCGCCACTAGAGGCACCACTAAAACCTCCAGAAGCAGTTGGAGTGCCCTCAGTCGCTAGCACACTAGCTACAGCTGGATGATGCTGCAATAGTTGATTTGCCTGCTGCACCACTCGATCTGTCTGGTTTAGGGTAGAACCAGGGGGCAGTTCAATTGAAACCGTCGCCAGCCCCCGGTCATATCGGTCAATGAAGCTAGTGGGAATATAGCCCACCAACAACAGGCTACCGATTAAAAAAGCTACAGCCAACACCAGTGTCTGTAGCCGATGCTTCAAAGCCCAGGTGAGCAGTCGCCGATATTGATCAGAAAGCTGGTTTTTGTGCAACCGCTGATCTTGATGCTGCTTGCCTTTAAGCAGGTAGGCTGCCATGAGTGGAGTTATGGTGCGTGCTACCAGCAGAGAGAATAAGACTGATACTGCCACCGTCACACCAAACGGGCGAAAAAACTGACCTGGGATACCTCCCATAAAAGCAACAGGGACAAACACCGACACAATTGACATCGTTGTGGCAACCACCGCCAGCCCAATCTCGTTAGATGCATCCAAGGCAGCTTGAAACTGCGTTTTCCCCATCTGGACGTGGCGCTCGATGTTTTCAATTTCGACGATCGCATCATCGACCAAAATCCCCACTACTAATGCCAGTGCCAGCAAGGTCATACTATTAAGGGTGTAATCCAATGCCTTGAGTACGGCAAAAGTAGGAATAACTGATAGTGGCAGTGCTACAGCCGTAATTAGGGTGGCTCGCCAGTCGCGCAAAAAAATCAAAATGGTCACGACTGCCAGCCCTGCCCCCAACACGAGCGCATCGAGTGACGCTTCGTAAGATTGGCGGATGAAGTCCCCCTCCGTGTAAATCAGTTCGAGCTTGACATCGTTACCCAGAGTCTTTTCCAGTTTCTGCACCGCTGCTTTGACGCCTTCTTCTACCGTGACAAGGGTGCTACCCGTGCTACGTAGTACGGAAAAGGCGACAACAGGTTTGCCGTTGAGCCGAGCCGTCTGACGTGGCTCAGCGTAGCCATCAATTACTTTTCCCAAACTCGAGAGCGGGACAAAGTTGTCTTTGGTTAAGACGATGGGATAGCGGCGCAACTGCTCCACACTGCTGGCGCTACCGAGGGTGCGGATGGTCTGTTCGCTCTTACCCACGTTAGCTCGTCCACCAGGCAGGTTGATGTTAAGGGCACGAAGTTGGTCATTTACTTGGGTAGCAGTAATCCCCAAAGCTTCCAACCGATCTGGCTCCAGATCTACACGAATTTCGCGGTCTACACCACCGACGCGCTGGATTTGGGCTACGCCAGGCACCGATAGCAAGTCGCGGCTAATTGTCTGGTCAATTAAATCACTTAACTGTTCGACAGACAGCCGGTCTGAAACCACAGCGTAAGACATAATTGAGTCGCCCGCACTATCAACTCGCTGCACAATTGGGTCGTTAATGCTCTGCGGCAAATTTTGGCGAATTTGGGCTACAGCATTGCGGACATCATTGGTGGCGCGATCGCTATTGGTGCCGAGAAGAAAATTCACGGAAGTGTTTGACGCACCATTCGTGATTGTGGAGACAATGTAGTCGATGTTGCCCAAACCAGCAATCGCATCCTCAACTTTACGCGTGACTTCGGATTCCAGTTCTGTAGGATCAGCCCCAAGCTGAGTCACGGAGATCGTCACTGTTGGGATATCAAGGTTAGGGTCGGCATCTATTCCCAATTGGGGAAAGAAGAACAAGCCCAATACAGTTAAAATCAGAAATAGAACCAGAGTGGGAACTGGTTGGCGAATTGACCAAGCGGAGATGTTGAAGGACATTAAATCTGTTGAGTGAGGTTAAACCCGCCCCTACAGGATTCAGAACGGTGCTGGAGCCTTAAAACTTATCGGAACCCAAAGGTGGGCTGGGGAATGACTTGGACGCGCTCGCCATCATTCAGGAATCCAGCCCCAGCGACTACAATGCGATCGCCCGCATTCAAGCCCTGCTTAATTTCGATTCGATTACCATTGATGACTTCCCCTACTTGTACAGACTGGGCATGAACGGTACCGTCTTCTGCCAATAGGAAAACAATATGACCACCAGTTGTTGGAGACACCACCGACTGGCTTGGTACCGTCAAACCTCTAGTAGTGTTTGTGGTAATAGCGGCTCGCACAAATAGACCGGGTCGTAGTAACGAGGTCAGTGGTAGGTTAATTTTGACTGTGGCTTCACGGCTTTGAGTATTAACCAAGGGTGCTATTTCTCTGACTCGTCCCTGCAAGTGTACCTGGCTATCATTACCAGAGGTAATCAAGGTTGGTGCATTAATCCTTACCTGCGGCAGCTCGGTTGCAGGCACCTGCGCTTGGACTTCTAGCAAGCCGTTTTGAATAATCGAAAACAGTTTTTGCGTCCCATTGGTTACATCCCCAACTCGGGCAATTTTTTCCGCTACGATGCCACTAACTGGGGCTCGCACAATAGTTTGTGCCAGTTGGGTGCGGATTTGTTTGACATGAGCAGCATTATTGCGGACATCGGCTTCGGCACTGGCAATGTTAGCCTCAGCTACGCGTACAGCCTCTCGATCTGTGGCGGCAGTCGTAACGCGGGTATCTAGGTCTTGAAGACTAATTGCTCCTGAGTTCGCCAGAGCTTGATACCGTTGTAACTCTTGTTTAGCCTCCCTCAAGGTAGCTTGAGCTTGAGCAGTGCTTGCCTGTTTTTGCCCCACCACAGCTTCAGCCGATTGCATCTGGGCATTCGCCTGGTCAAGTTCCGCCCTGAGTACGGAATCATCTAAGACAGCCAATACCTGTCCGGCTTGTACGCTCTGCCCCTCTTGCACCAAGACTTGCTTAATTTGTAAGCCCGTTGTCTGGGGCAAAACCGGGATGAGGTCACCACGAGCTGCTACTGTGCCGGTAACATCGATTGTCTGTGTAATGGGAGTATTCTCTACTAAGGCGACAGTGACGCTTTGACCCGTTGTTTGGGACTGACCTGGTTTGGTCTCAACCGCAGGTTTGGCAGCTCGATCAGAGAATAGACGCATTCCCCCAAATGCGAGCATAATACCAAGACCCGTGCCAATCAACACACCTGGCCACCCAACTAGCGGAGTGTGTGAGGGCTTTCGTTCGCTCCACGTCTGAGGCACTTTTTCATCCTCTAGGGCTGCCTCAGACTCCGCCAGTTTTTCTTGTTCCGATTCTGAAAAAGCCTTGTGAGCCAAAGAGATACCTCCACCCCTAGCCAGAACCAAAGTTGGCTGGTTTGCTACAAACTGGAGTTTAGACTAAAAGCGATCAGAACAGAATGCTGGCAAAATTACGG